>NZ_JASHIN010000030.1:0-49414 GCF_030733705.1 Roseovarius sp. MMSF_3298 | reverse complement strand
GTCTTGCCGTGGTCAACGTGACCAACGGTCCCGATGTTCACGTGCGGTTTCGAACGGTCAAACTTTTCCTTTGCCATGATGGCCTCCTGTTCCTTTGCGGATGGTGGGTTATCACCCACCCTACGATGATGGGTAGGGCGGGGTTCACCCCGCCACCCGGGTTATGCGTATTTTGCCTGGATCTCTTCCGAGATGTTCGACGGCACGGGTTCGTAATGCGAGAACTGCATGGTGAACTGGGCGCGGCCCGACGACATCGAACGCAGCGTGTTGATGTAGCCGAACATGTTGGCCAGTGGCACGTTCGCGTTGATCGCGATGGCGTTGCCGCGCGGTTCTTGTCCCGAAACCTGCCCACGACGCGACGTCAGGTCGCCGATCACGTTGCCGGTGTATTCTTCCGGCGAGATCACTTCGACCTTCATGACCGGCTCCAGCAGTTTCGCGCCGGCCTTGCGCAGACCTTCGCGCATGCCCATCCGTGCCGCGATCTCAAAGGCCATGACCGAGGAGTCCACGTCGTGGAACTTGCCGTCGATCAGTGCGACCTTGAAGTCGATGACCGGGAAGCCGGCCAGCGGGCCGCTGTCCATCACGCTCTCGATGCCTTTCTCGACGCCGGGGATGTATTCCTTCGGCACGGCACCACCGACGATGCGGCTTTCGAACGAATAGCCTTCGCCCGGCTCGGTCGGCGAGATGATCATCTTGACCTCGGCGAACTGACCCGAACCACCCGACTGTTTCTTGTGGGTGTAGGTGTGTTCGATCTCGTGGCTGATGGTCTCGCGATAGGCCACCTGCGGCGCACCGATGTTGGCCTCGACCTTGAACTCGCGCTTCAGACGGTCGACCAGGATGTCGAGGTGAAGTTCGCCCATGCCCTTCATGATGGTCTGACCGCTCTCCATGTCGGTTTCGACGCGGAAGGACGGGTCCTCGGCGGCCAGACGGGCCAGGCCCTGGCTCATCTTTTCCTGGTCGTTCTTGGTCTTCGGCTCGACCGCGATCTCGATCACCGGATCGGGGAAGGTCATGGTTTCCAGAACCACCAGTTCCTTGGGATCGCTCAGCGTGTCACCCGTGGTGGTGTCCTTCAGACCAGCCAGCGCGATGATGTCGCCGGCAAATGCCTCTTCGATCTCTTCGCGGTTGTTCGAGTGCATCATCATCATACGGCCGATGCGCTCTTTCTTGCCCTTGGTCGAGTTCTGGATCGTGTCGCCCTTGTTCAGCACACCCGAATAGATGCGCGTGAAGGTCAGCGAACCGACGAACGGGTCGTTCATGATCTTGAACGCCAGGCCCGAGAACGGCATGGAATCGTCCGCGCGGCGGGCGATGTTCCGGGTCTCGGTCTCGTCATCGGGGGCAAAGCCCATGTAGTCCACAACGTCGAGCGGGCTCGGCAGGTAATCGACCACGGCGTTCAGCAGCGGCTGCACACCCTTGTTCTTGAACGCGGAACCGCCCAGGACCGGAACAAAGCTCAGCGACAGGGTGCCCTTGCGGATCAGTTGCCGCAGGGTCGGGATGTCGGGCTCGTTGCCCTCGAGGTATTCCATCATCGCGTCGTCGTCCATTTCGACGGCGTTCTCGATCAGCTTGGCGCGCCAGTCGTCGGCCAGCTGCTTGAGGTCGTCGCGAATGGGCTGACGGGTCCAGGACGCGCCCAGGTCTTCACCTTTCCAGGTCCATTCTTCCATGGTCACCAGGTCGATGATGCCTTCCAGCTCGTTCTCGGCACCGATCGGCATGGCGATCGGCACGGCTTTCGCGCCGGTGCGGTCTTCGATCATCGCGACACAGTTGAAGAAGTCGGCACCGATCTTGTCCATCTTGTTGACGAAGACGATGCGCGGCACCTTGTAGCGGTCGGCCTGGCGCCAGACGGTCTCGGTCTGGGGCTCGACACCCGCGTTGGCGTCCAGCACGCAGATCGCACCGTCAAGCACCGCCAGCGAACGCTCGACTTCGATGGTGAAGTCGACGTGACCGGGCGTGTCGATGATGTTCATCCGGAACTTGGTGTCGTCGGTGCCCTCTTTCGTCGGGTCTTCCTGCCACTGCCAGAAGGTAGTGGTAGCCGCCGACGTGATGGTGATCCCGCGTTCCTGCTCCTGCTCCATCCAGTCCATGGTGGCTGCACCATCGTGCACCTCACCGATGTTGTGGGATTTGCCGGTGTAAAACAGGATCCGTTCCGAGCAGGTGGTCTTGCCTGCGTCGATATGGGCCATGATGCCGAAGTTGCGGTAGCGTTCGAGCGGATAATCGCGTGCCATGATGCAAATGCCTCTAGGGTTTTACCAGCGGTAATGGCTGAAGGCTTTGTTCGCCTCGGCCATCTTGTGGGTGTCTTCACGTTTCTTGACGGCGGTCCCGCGCGAGTTCACGGCGTCCAGAAGTTCGCCGGCCAGGCGTTCTTCCATCGTGTTCTCGTTGCGGCCACGGCAAGCGGTGATCAGCCAGCGGATCGCCAGCGCTTCGCGGCGCTCGGGGCGAACTTCGACCGGCACCTGGTAGGTGGCACCACCGACACGGCGCGAGCGGACCTCGACCGACGGTTTGATGTTGTCCAGCGCTTCGTGGAAGATTTCCACGGGGGCGCGCTTGACCTTGTCTTCGACGCGATCGAGCGCGTTGTAGACGATTTTCTCCGCGACCGACTTCTTGCCGTCGATCATCAGGTTGTTCATGAACTTGGTCAGAACCCGGTCGCCATACTTGGCGTCGGGCAGAATTTCACGTTTTTCAGCGGCGTGACGACGAGACATCTCGAATTCCTCTTACTTGGGACGCTTGGCGCCGTATTTCGAACGACGCTGCTTGCGGTCCTTGACGCCTTGGGTATCCAGGACACCGCGCAGGATGTGGTAACGCACACCGGGAAGGTCTTTCACACGGCCGCCACGGATCAGGACCACCGAGTGCTCCTGAAGGTTGTGGCTTTCGCCGGGGATATAGCTGATGACCTCGAAACCATTGGTCAGGCGCACCTTGGCAACCTTCCGCATGGCCGAGTTCGGCTTCTTGGGCGTGGTGGTGTAGACGCGCGTGCAAACGCCGCGCTTCTGCGGGCACCCTTGCAGGTGCATCGACTTCTGGCTTCTTGTTTTCGGCTGCCGCGGCTTGCGGATCAGCTGTTGGATCGTTGGCATAGGGTCTCTTTCCCGTCTCTCAACACATGTGTTTGCACCGGGTCACCCCCGCGCGGTTTCAGTTCCTCGCACATCACGCGTCCGCAATGCGCAAATACCGCAATCGTTTCCATTCCGAGGTAAACGACGCGGCGGGTTCCCAGAGGATCGGGGCACTCAAATGGCCCGGATCTTGTCCACTAGAATTTTGAGTTCGACATTCAGGGCGGCCCCCGAGGTCGAGATGAGCGGCGTATAGGGGGAGTCGGGACGGCTGTCAACACTCCCATCCGCCCGGGATGACGACGCGGTATACCCCTAACAGAAAAGCCCGGATGCGCGGAACAGGAAACCTGTCACCCCGCCGCCGCCTCGGCCTAACGCCCGGCACCGCCTCGGGCAACCCCGGTTTCGCGCTTGCCCGCCTCACGCGCATTTGCAACCATGCGGCCACCACGTCTCGAAGGTGCCCCGCTTCATGCGCGCAATCGGTATATGCCGCTTTTCCTATCCCGCGCTCGGCGGCTTCAAACGCATGCACGACACCGTCGAGGAGCGCGAGGCCTACCTTTACGCGCCCGCGCGGATGGAGCTGCGCTTTCGCCACTTCGAGACGCTCACCCTGCCCTCCATAGCGGCGCAGAAGGACAAGCGGTTCACCTTCATCGTCCTGACCGGAGAGCGGATGCCCAAGCCCTGGTGGGACCGGCTCAACGACATCTGCGCCCCCGTCGAGCAGATCAAGATCGTCACGGCCGAACCGATGAAGCACCGCACGGCCATGCAACTGGCGATCCAGCACGAGCTTGCCCAGGGCGACGACGACGAATCCCTGCAGTTCCGCCTCGATGACGACGACGCCGTCGGCACCAACTTCATTCGCGGCATCCGCCGCACTGCCCGGCTGGCCGGCAAGCTACGCGCCGGGTGGCAGAACATGGTGATCGAATATTCCCGCGGCTATTCGGTCAAGCTGACCCCGGACGGCATCCTCGCCCGCGAGATCCAGGGCCAGTTCCTGGCCTGCGGTCTGGCCGTGCTCTTCCGCCCCGGTGACCCCAAGACGGTGATGAATTACGGCCATCACAAGCTGCACCATTCCATGCCGACCCTGATCGAGCCCGAGACCCACATGTACCTGCGCGCCCTGCACGACGACAACGACAGCCATGCGCGCACCAGCACCAAGGGCCTTGCCCCCCTGACCGCGGATCAGCGCGCCTTTTTCAAGGAACGGTTCAATGTCGACGAGGCGGCTGTGCAAGCGGCCTTTTCCGCCCCAGCTGCGATTCCCGGTAAAGCGTGAACAGCCCGCTGCCCACCACGATCGCAGCACCCAGCAGGGTCAGCGTCGCGGGCCATTCCCCGAACACCACGAAGCCCAGCAGCATCGCCCACAGCAGCCCGGTATAACGGAAGGGGGCGACGAAACTGATCTCGCCCACACGCATCACCATGATCGAAAAGAGATACCCGCCGATGATGAACAACGAGGCGGTTCCGACCAGCCCGGCTTCTCGCATTCCCATCGGCGCCCAGTCGACGCCAAGGCTCAAAAGCCCGAAGATCGTCATCGTCGCGATGGATGTCAGCAACGTGACGAACATCGACGGTGTGTCCTTCGACAGCCGCCGCGTCGACAGGTCCCGCACAGTGACACAGCCCACCGCCAGCAGCGCGTAGACCGCATAGAAGTTGAAGTCGTCCGTCCCGGGCCGCACGATCAGCAGCACACCGGCAAAGCCTATCAGGATCGCCACCATCCGCCGCCATCCCACCGGCTCGCGCAGGAACAGCGCGGCGGCCAGCGTGATGGTCAGTGGCAGGGCCTGCAATATCGCCGTCACGTTGGCCAACGGCATGTTGAACAGCGCCGTCAGAAAGAAATAGGCCGCGCCCACCTCGGCCCCTGTGCGCAGGCCCATCAACCCCCAGTCCCGGCGCGGCAGGCGGGCGCGCAACGCGCCCATGCGCCACGCGATACAGGCCACCAGCACCGTCGTGACCATCCCGCGCAGCAGCAGCAGTTGAAACAGCGGCACGTCCCCCGCCATCGCCTTCATCGCGGTGTCGTTGAACGTGAAGCACGCCATCGACGCCATCATCAGCAAGGCGCCGGTCAGGTTGTCGGAACGGGTCATACCCCGGCTCTAGACCGGCGCCGCACCCGGTACAAGCGCCAAGCGCGTCAGTCCGCCAGCATCAGGATCATCGCCAGGTTCGGCAACACCGCCACGAAGGTGATGAGTGCATATTTCGACGCCGTCACGGCCTTGCCCAGCCGGGTCTCCTTCCGGCTCGCACCCTCAAGGCTGTAGGCCACGGCCATAACCGCATGCCCCCCCGCCTCTCGCCTGCGCCGCTCCAGCCGCAGGCCCGCCATGCTGCGCTCGTAAATCTCCTTCTGACGCAGGTATTCCGCGTTCCGCGCGTCGTGCTCGATCGTCTGTCCGTCCATATCCCGTCTCCCATCTTGGAAACGGGAACCTAGGTCGTGCCGAGCGCGGTTCGATTGCAAGCGGCGAAACGCGCCAATCTGTCGCTCAGCTGGCGTTTCATCGTTCCAAAAATACTCGAACAAAACCAAACCTGCGCGGCGCAGCCGCACACTCGGATCAGATCGCAGCCCCGGGCGCCAGCGCCTCCAGAAGCGCACCATGCACCACCGGGTTGGCCGCCAGAACACCGTCGAGCTTCGGCATCGGGTTGTTGAACCGCAGCGGCCGCCCCGCGCGGTCCGACGTCACGGCACCCGCTTCGCGCAGGATCAAGTCACCCGCGGCGATGTCCCATTCCCACGCGCCGCGCAGGGTCATCATCGCGTCGAACCGCCCCTCGGCCACCAGCGCCAGCCGGTACGCCAGCGACGGGCGGAACCCTCGATCCATCCCGGGCGGCTGTCCCGCGCGCCAGTGCCGCGCGTCGAAATTCGGTTTCGCCGCCAACATGCTGCTGCCGTCCAGCGCCCCGGCATCACTGACTTTCAGGCGTTTGCCGTTCAGTGTCGCCCCCTGCCCGGCCGCGGCGGCATACATCATGTCCCGCATCGGCAGGTAGACCACGCCCGCCACCACCTCGCCCCGCTCGACCACCGCCAGCGCGTGCGCCCAGGTCCGCGTGCCCTCGATGAAGCTGCGCGTGCCGTCGATGGGGTCGATGATGAAAACCCGGTCGCGCGCCAGCCGCTCGGGCGTGTCGGCGCTTTCCTCCGACAGCCAGCCATACTCGGGCCGGGCGCCGCGCAACTGCTCGGCCAATACCTCGTTCACGGCCAGGTCGGCCTCGGTCACCGGCCCCGCGCCTCCCGGCTTGTCCCAGACCCGCGCCTCGGGCCCGGTATATCGGCAGGCAACCTCGCCCGCCGCCCGCGCCGCCGCGATCAGAAGGTCCAGCTCAGTTGCCGGCAAGGGTCAACCCTTCGACCAGCAGCGACGGCACCACACGCGACTTCCAGGGACGCGCGTCGTTCGCCGGGATAATCCCGCGCAGCATGTCCGGCAGGCTGCCCGCGATGGTGCATTCGTTCACCGGGAACGCGATCTCGCCGTTCTCGACCCAGAACCCCGACGCCCCGCGCGAATAGTCGCCCGTGTTGGGATTGATCGTCGAGCCGATCATCGACGTCACCAACAGGCCCGTGCCCATCTCCGCCATCAACTCTTCGCGGCTCTTGTCGCCCTGCGTCAGCGCCACGTTGGTCGACAGCGGCGACGGCACCGAGGACGGCGCCCGCCGCGCATGACCCGTGGACGGCAGCCCCAGCTTGCGCCCCGTCGACAGATCGAGAATCCAGGATTTCAGCACGCCGTTCTCGACCAACGCCCGTTTTGCCACCGGCAATCCTTCGGCATCGAAAGGCTGCGAGCCAAGCGCGCGCGGGCGCAGAGGATCGTCGATCAGCGACAGCGCCTCGGGCAGCACGGGCTCGCCCATCCGGTTCATCAGCCACGACGCCCCGCGCGACACCGCGCCGCCGTTGATTGCCGCCAGAAGGTGTCCGATCAGGCTCGCGGCCACGCGCTCGTCATACAGCACCGGATAGGACCCGGTATAAGGCTTCTTGGCGTCCAGCATCGCAGCGGCACGTTCCCCCGCCCGCGTCCCGATCTCCTCTGGCGTCCGCAGGTCGGCGGCGAACACGCGCGTATCCGCGTCATAGTCGCGCTGCATCCCCGTGCCCTGCCCCGCGATCGCAACCGCGCTCAGGCTGCGGGCGCTGCTGGTGAACCCGCCGGAAAAGCCGTTGGTCGCCGCCATGTGCATATGCTCGACCTCGTGATCGGCCGACGCCTGAACCTGCGTCACGCCATCCACGGCCATCGCGGCGGCCTCCAGCGCCAACGCGGCCTCCTGCATGTCGGGCGCTGCCGGTTCCGAACCGGGGTCGTGCAGTTCCAGCGCCGCGACGTCCCAGCTCTGCGCCAGCTGGTCCGGGTCCGCCAGCCCGGCGAACGGATCCTGGGGTGCCTCGCGGGCCATGGCCACCGCGCGCTCCGCCAGCATCACGAGGGTTTCCTCCCGCGTGTCCGACGCACCGACGCAGGCCTGCCGCTGCCCCACGAAGACACGCAGTCCGACTTCGACGCTTTCCGACCGCTCCGCCTGTTCCAAGGTTCCGGCCCGGACACCGATGCTCTGGGATCGCCGCTCGACGGCCACCGTATCCGCCGCGTCGGCCCCGGCCTTGTGCGCCGCCGCCAAAAGCGCTTCGGTCAGATTTTCCGGTGTCACGGGCATAAAGCTCTCCTGTGTGCTGCGCGGGTCTGACGCCGCGCAGGCGTGTGGATTTTTGTCAGGGTCCGATCTACTGCGCTGCCGAAACGGGCGCAAGCCATGGGCGCAAGGCGTTCAGCGCAAGCGCTGCCCGTTCACAGTCACCTGTCCGTCCGGCTTGATCTCGAATTCGGCGCGCACCGCGTCGTCCTCGCCATCCACCGGTGCGGTGAACATGCCCATCATCATCCGCGCCGACATCGCGTCATCGGTCGTCAGAACGCCGGCCTCTGTCAGACGGTCAAGCAACCCATGGACGCCGGTCAGTTCGAACGTGGCGTCCCCTTCGGTCGCCGGGAACCCGTCGAAGGTGCGTCGCGCGCCGTGATCGAACCGCACCGCAGCCTTTCCCGTCAGTTCCGCATCCCAGAACCGGGCTTCCAGCGCCCTGAGGTCCAGCGTTTCGATCGACACCGGCAAGGGCCCGTTGAATGATTGGCCCAACGCGGCAAGGTCGAACAAAGTCTCCAGAAGAATCGCCTTGCCGCCCAGATCGACCTTCAGGTCCGCCGTCTGCCGCGAAAGCGCGTCGGATATGAAGAAAGCGGACCAGGTTTCTTCGGACAAACTCAGCCCGTCCAACTCGAATCGCAGCGCGTAATCCTGCGGTTCGATCGCGCGCAAGACCGGCACCGCCAAATCCATCAGGACCCTTGCCGCTTCCACATCCACTGTCAGTCCCAACAGTTCGTCCGTTATCTGCATCTCGGCCGCGTCCGAATCCGAAACGACACGCAAACCATCGCCCGATAGCGTGAAGATGCCCGTGATGTTGGTCCACCGGGTCTCACCGGAAGAGATCAACTCGCCGGCATACCATTCGTCGTCTTCGTCGTGTCCTGACTTGGCCGCTGCCTCGTGCCGGAACATCATGCCGGCCTCTGCAAGCTCCGGCAGGCCGTCCAGCGTAGGCCCGCCACGCGGCAGCCGCAGCTCGGTCAGGGTTTCGACCTCGTCGCGTCTCAACGTACCGGCGAGGCCCTCCGTGCTGGTGTCATCTCCATATCCGTAATCGATCACCACCTGCCCGGCCACGCCGCGGCGCGTGAAGTCCAGCCAAGCATCGTCGATCCGGCTGGTCTGCGTGATGTCGAAACCGGATTGAACGTACCGGTACTCAGCCGGAAAAGGCTGACCGCCAATACCGAACTCGGTCATGTCGATCTCGAAGCTTGTCCCGCTCCAGCGGGTCTCAACGCCGGCGTCGGTCTGCCGCATCCGCACGCCGACATCCTCCATCCGCCAGGCGAACGCACCGGACGAGGTGAATCCCTCTTCCGCGTCGCCAATCGCGGCCACGCTGAAGGGCATGGCCTCGGAGGTGGGCAGCTGCACCGCTACCTCCCCGGCATCGGGCACGAAACGCGGGCCGGGCAGTTGCAGGTTCATCTCCAGCGGAAGCCCGGGAAACTGCATCGACAGAAAGATCGGCCCCACCGCCAGCGCATCGCCCTCGGGCACCGCTTCGGCCTCCCAGTCGAGGCCCAGAGCCTCGAACTGGGCCGTCCAGACACCCCACGCCTCCTCGACCGTCAACTCGGCAAGCGCGGCCTGCGGCGCACACAGCGCCGCCACCGCAAGGACCTGCCGCATCCTCATCGGCTCACCGCAGCCGCTGGCCGTTGGCAAGCACCTGGCCATCCTCGGTCACCTCGATGGTCGAGGTGATCACGTCCTCGCCCTCGCCCGGCGTGCCGAACATGCCCAGCATCATGCGGGTGCCCATGGCCTGCTCCTCGGGAACAAGGCCCATCGCGACCAGCGTGTCGATCAGGCCATTGGCACCGTCGACGCGCAAATCGACGCTGCCATTCGGCGCGGGCATGCCGGGGAAGGTCTCGTAATCCTCGTTATCGATCTCGAAAGCTCCGCTGCCGGTGACCTCCGCGCCCACGGCGCGCACCGCCAGTTCGTTCAGCTGAACGTTCTCGATCCGCCCAAGTGCCTCCTCGGTCGGGGAGACTTCCATCATCCGCATGATATCCAGCGGATCACGGCTCAGCGCGGCTTCGCCAGACAGATCCAGCACCACCGTCATCGGGTCACGCGGCAGTTGTTCCTGCGCATCGAACAGGGCCCAGATCGCCTCGTCCAGCGTCACCTCTTCCAGCGTCATGCGCAGTTCCACCGGCACCGCGCCATCGGTTTCGGTCACCGGCGCGGTGATCTGGCCTTCACTGCGTGCGATCTGCCCCGCGATGGGAAAGGGCATCTCCGATGGCATCACGAACTCGAACCCGAAATCGGTATAGACGCCGCCTACCGACAGCCCGTCTTCGCTCAGCGCGACATCGCTGCTCTCCATGGTATAGGCGGTGGTCTGGCGCATCTCCATGTCCTCGACCTTGGTCACCGTGGTGCCGTCCACCTGCATGCCGCCGGTCTTGGCCACAAGCATCAGCCCGGCGCGCAGCGCGTCGTCCAGGTTCAGCAGGTCAACCTGCCCGGCCGGGATCGCCATTTCCACTTCCGAAGTCCCGCCCGTCATCTTTTGCTGCCCGCTCGACACCGCGCCTTGCGGATCGCTGAATTTCGTATCGAAGGTCATGCTGTCCGACGTGGTGGACATCGACACCTTCACGATATCCCCCTCGATGATCTCGTATTGGCTGGTCCCGGTCAAAGTGCCTTTGACCGACACGTCCAGCACGCCTTCGTCCGGCACGGTGAAGTCGGTCAAGGCGAACCGCGCATTCTCGAACGACCCGTCATAGGTCACCTGGCCCGGCGTTCCGGTCGCAACGGTTGGCGTGTCGAAGCCTTCGTAGGACAGCGTCGCGGACATCACCTCGCCCTCGTCGGGCAAAGTGAAGGTGACCTCGGCCGTCATCCCGTCGGAATAGTTCAACGCGACGCTGCCGTCGCCCTGTTCGGTCAAGGTGAACCCGTCCGTGCTCAGCCGCGCCACACCCGCATCCATCGGCAGCGCATAGGTCATGACCATGCTGTCGACCCGCAGGCTGTCGCCTTCGCGCACCGGCTCGGCAGTGACCTCGAAGCCAAAGGCCCGGGCCGGGGCCATCATGTTGGTCAGCACGTCCTCGGCCGTCACATCGGCCAACGCCGCCACCGGCGCGACGGCCGAAGCACTCAGGATCACGGGGAAAACACGGGAATACGTCATCAGGCTCACCTTTCATCAGAGCTCAATCGTCAAAAGCACGAAGGGCCGGATCATCCGGCCCCCGCAAATGTCCTCGCCTCGGTCGGGTTCAGCGCAGACGCTGCCCGTTCGCCAGGACCTGTCCGTCGCTCTTGACCTCGATCGTCGAGTTCAGCGCGTCCTCTCCCTCGCCGGGAACCGCGAACATGCCCATCATCATCCGCACGCCCATAGCCTGTTCCTCGGGGACAAGCCCCATGGCGATCAGCTGGTCCAGAAGCCCGTTCGCGCCGGTCAGACTCAGGTCGACCGACCCCTCCGGTGCCGGCATCCCGTTGAAAGTCTCCAGATCGGAATTGTCGAAGGTGAACGCGCCTTCACCGGTCAATTCCGCACCTGCGGCACTGACCGTCAGGGTGTTGATGTCCAGCGTGTTAAGCTCGCCCGGCACACCCAGCTCGCCGGTTTCCGCCGCTTCCATCTGCTCGGGGTCGAACAGGTCGAAGAACAGCTTGGCCGTCCCGGTCAGATCGAGGTCGATCGTCGCCGGGTCATGCGGCAACTGGCCGGCGGGGTCGAAAATGCCCCAGATCATGTCCGACATGGTGAAATCGCCCAGCGTCAGGCCCATGGCGAAATCCTGTTCGTCCTCGCTCTTGGCGACAGGCATGGTCAGGTTGAACGCGGCGGTGCCAAAGGCGACCTCGACCGGCAGCGGGATGTCGCCCCCGGCCATGTTCAGGTTCATGTTGCTGGCCGACAGGTCATAGGTCAGCCCATCGGCGCCCAGCGCAACGGTAATCTCGCCCCCGTCCGAACTGGTGGTGCCTTCGGTGGTTTGCGGCGGATCGACGAACGTGAACTCGCTCGACCCCTCGGAATAGGTGACCGTCGCGTCCACGTCGAAGCCGTTCTCGATCGACGCCCCCATGTTGGCGGGGTCCATTTCCAGCGGCAGCGCCCCGTTGGCCGCGACCGTCATGCCGGCGAACTGACCTTTCAGCATCATCTCGCCGCCACCGCCTTCGGGCTCGTCGATATCGACGGTATAGGTCACCGGCCCCGTGGTCATCTTCTGTTCGGAGGTGCGCAGGTCGCCGATTTTCATCGTCGTCGTGCCGCTGACGTCGGCGATCCGGAACTCGACAGTGCCAAGGTCCATCGTCTCGCCTTCGACCGTAACGTCGTTCAGGATCACGGCGACTTCATCTGCCGTGTAATTGTAAAGCAGGTCGTCGGGGTTGCCGGACGCCGTCATTTCCAGACTTGTCGTGTCGTATTGCATACCAACGCTGAAATCTTCCGCAGCGGGCGACGAGACCATCACGTTCATCGGCATCGACGCCGGCAATGCGATCGAAACCGTGCCATCGCCGTTATCGGTAAACGTCAGCTCGCCCATGTTGACCGAAATCGTCGTGTCTTCCTCGGGGATCGCCATCGACATCGTGATATTGGACACCGTCAGCGCGTCGCCGGACTGGTTTTCTTCGCCGCTGACCTCGTAACCCGATGCGGCCAGATATCCTTGCCAGTCCGCCCAGACATCCGCCGGCGTCACATCCGCCTGCGCGCTGCCTGCCGCAAGCGCAAGCCCGATCGCCGTCGCGGTTCCAAACCGTGCGCCGTCCGTCATGCCAAAAACTTTCATGCAGAATCCTTTCGTGTTCAAATTCCCAGCTTTGCTCCAGCTTCCGCCGTCGCGCAATCGGGGTCAAGGGGGGGAATCCCGGCCTTGCGCTGGACCTCGCCAGTTCAAGGCGATAGCTCTGGCGTGAACATACGTCACTGCAGAGCTGAAAAAGGTTCAATCCCATGCAAGACAAGACTGTCCTCGTCACCGGCGCCAGCCGCGGCATGGGCGCCGCCGCCGCCCGCCATTTCGCGTCGCTGGGGGCCAATGTGGTGCTCGCCGCCCGCAGCGCCGATGCGATACAGGAGATCGCCTCGGAAATCGGTGATCGTGCGCTGGCCGTGACCTGCGACGTCAGCCGCTACGACGACGTCAGCGCCGCCGTGGCCGCCGCCCACGACCGCTTCGGCGGGCTCGACGTGCTGATCGGCAACGCCGGCGTGATCGAGCCCATTGCCCATCTCGCCGACGTCGATCCCGACGCATGGGACGAGGTGATCGACATCAATCTCAAGGGCGTTTTCCACGGCATGCGCGCCGCCCTGCCGGTCATGAAACAGGCCGGATCGGGCACCATCATCACCATCAGTTCCGGCGCCGCAACCAGCGCGCTCGAAGGCTGGAGCCACTACTGCGCGTCCAAGGCCGCGGCACTGATGCTGACCCGCGCCGCCGACAAGGAAAACCGCGATCACGGCATTCGCGTCATGGGCTTGTCGCCCGGCACGGTGGCCACCGACATGCAACACCAGATCAAGGCCAGCGGCATGAACCCCGTGGCTCAGCTCGACTGGTCCGACCATATCCCGCCCGACTGGCCCGCCCGGGCGCTGGCCTGGATGTGCACGGCGGAGGCCGATGGGTGGCTCGGCCAAGACATAAGCCTGCGCAACGAGGATATCCGTCTCGCGGTAGGGCTCAAATGATCGAGCTCGACAAATCCGACGACGGCCTCTGGACCGTCACCCTGAACCGGCCCGACAAGGCCAATTCCCTGACCTACGCCATGCTGACCGAGTTGGCCGATATCGCCGAGGGCGCCACCGAGGCCCGCGCACTGGTCCTGACCGGCCGCGGCAAGGCGTTCTCGGCGGGCATGGATCTCGAGGCCGCCAAGTCCGGCCTGCCGACCGACCCGGTGTGGGAACGCCTCTCGGCCGCCCTCTCGGCGCTGCCCTGCCTGACCATTGCCGCGCTCAACGGCACCGTCGCGGGCGGGGCCATGGGCATGGTGCTGGCCTGCGATCTGCGCATCGCCGTGCCGGGCACCAGGATGTTCTATCCGGTGATGAAACTGGGCTTCCTGCCGCAACCTTCCGATCCGGGGCGGCTGACGCGGCTGATCGGCCCGTCGCGGGCCAAGATGATCCTGATGGCGGGACAGAAGATCGACACGGAAACCGCGCATCACTGGGGCCTCATCGACGAGGTGACCGAGCCCGATGCCCTGCTCGACACCGCGCGCACCCTGGCCGCCGACGTGCTCGGCGCAGCCCCCGACCACACGGCAGGCATAAAGCACCTCTGCCGCTCCTGATCGGGCCGGAATTTTTGAAAATTCCGGGCTAGAAAATACGTATTTTCTATTCCGTTTTCCGCGTGGAAAACGGCGCCTACGTGATCCGTATCCAGTTCATCATGCCCGACATCTGGTGCGCGGCCATGTGGCAATGAAACATCCAGTCGCCCGGGTTCTCGGCGACAAAGGCGATCTCTCGTGTTTCGTCTGGATGGATCACCAACGTATCACGCCACGGACCCACACGGCCCTCAGGCAGTACTTCGCGGAAATGCTGCCCATGCAGATGCATCGAATGGGAGAAAGCCGTCCGGTTTTCCATCGGCACCCGCACCGTTTCGCCCAATGCAGCCTGGATCAGCGGCTCCCCGTCCATCCCGGCCTGCCCGTTAAAGGCCCAGAACTGCCCCGCCTCATAGAGCGCCCGCGCCTCCATCTTCGATCCTTGCCACATGACGCGCTCCGGCAGGCCCCGCATCGCGCCGCCCTCCATGACGAGCGGCACCTGCCGCGCGCCCTCGGCCTCAAGCACGGGCAGGTCGTTGGGGGGCAATGCTTGCGGCGCCTCCCGCACGGCCTGTTCCGCGCCGTCGACCGACACGGACACCGTCGCATAGGTGCCGTCCCGCTCCACCGATCCGATGATCGCCTCTTCGCCCGTCTCGGCAGTGATATCGACGATCAGGCCCACCCGCTGCGCCGGCCCGATCTCGACCTGTTCGATCCGCTCCGGCGCCTCGAGTGGCATCGCGTCCAGCGCCACCACCGAGGCGTTCATCCCCTGGAACACCAGCCGGAACACCCGTGCCGTCGCCGCATTCACCAGCCGCACCCGCAGCCGCGCGCCCTTCGGATAGCTGCGCCGCAACTCGCCCGCGCCGTTCACGGTGATATAATTCCCCAGCCGCCCGGCATGGGACATGTCGTGCCGGTTGCCGAATTCCGGATGCAGTTGCGCGTCCTCGGTCAGCCGCCAGTCGTCCAGCACCAGGATCTCCTCGGCATCCACCTCCGGCGGCTCCGCCTCGTCCACCACCAGCACCCCGGCCAGCCCGCGCGAGATCTGCTCCAGCGAGTTGGCGTGCGGGTGATACCAGAACGTCCCGGCATCCCGCAGGGCAAAGCGATAGTCGAAGCTCTCGCCGCGTCGCACCGCCGCCTGCGTCATGCCCGGCACACCGTCCATTTCGTTGGGCAGGCGCACCCCGTGCCAATGCACGGTCGTCTCTTGCTCCAACCCGTTGACCAGCCGTGCCTCGAACATCTCACCCTGCCGCTGGCGCAACACCGGCCCCGGCACCTGCCCGCCGTAGGACCAAACGCGCGTCTTCGGGAAATCACCGGGCGCCAGCTGCACTTCGGCTGGCGCCGCGGTCAGAACGCGACCCGGCTCACCGGCCCACACCGGCCCCGGCACTACCTGCGCCCCGGCCAGTCCGCCCGCCAGCGCCAACACCTCCCGCCGTGTCAGATCCATCTTGCCCTCGCAGTTTGCCACGCCCGCAAGAGTGGCCCATCCCGCCCCGTGGTCAAGTCACTCTGCCGCGATCCATTCCCGCGCCTCGTCCAGATCGTCCAGATCATAGGTCCGCAGCTTGGTCGACATCAGCGCCCCCGCCGCCTTGGAGACCGGCCCGATCCAGCCGATATCCGACACCACCGCCACATGGCTGATATGGCGCAGGTTCCTGAAATCGAACTTGATCCCCGGCCAGATCACCGAGGGCTCGAACCCGTCGAGGCTCTCGATCACCTCGATCAGCTTCACCGTCCCATGGGCGTCGATAAAGCCCTGCATCCGGTCGACGATCCGGTCGTAATCCTCCCGCGTGACCTTTCCCGACACCGTCAACTCGACGGTCTTCGTATCGGCATCTTCGATATATTTGACTGTCATGGTAAAATCCTCCCGCACCAAGCATTCCGCATCCCGGCACGCCCCGCCTTGCGCAGGATCAACGTTTCCGTCGCCCACCCGGTGTTTTCGAATGAAACCCGGGCGGGCGCTTGGCGACCCATCGGATGAACTTCTCCAAGCGCGGATGTGCCCGCAACGCCTCGACCGTGGCATAGTCCCGCGCCAGCTCCGCCTCTGTCAGCGTGGCGTGGATCTCGTTATGGCAGATCTGGTGCAACAGCACGACCGGCCCGCCCTTGCCGCCTTTCAGCTTGGGCACCAGGTGATGCAGGCTCTGCTTGGCTTCGGGCGGGATGGACCGCCCACACAGCGGACAAACCGGATCGTCCATCGCTTTTCCTTGATCTTTTTGCCACGACAGGCAAGAGGATGGAGGCACCACGAAGAATGGCAAGGGAGCTGCCATGGATTGGGACAACCCGCCCGCGTTTGTCGCGCAAGGCATCGACGACGGCAAGAACCGCTTCACCCCGCAGGTCCTCTTCGCCATCTGGAACGCGCTCAAGGCGCATGACATCGAAATTCCCTTCCCGCAGCAGGTCGTGCACCACAAAGGCCTTGGCGCGGCGACACCCCCCGGCGCATGACCGACGCGCTGGTCATCGGCGCGGGGCCGGCCGGTCTCATGGCCGCCGACGCACTCGCCTCGGCCGGTGTGCCCGTCACCATGGCCGAGGCCAAGCCGTCCCCGGCCCGCAAATTTCTCATGGCGGGCAAATCCGGCCTCAACCTCACCAAGGCCGAGGATATGGAAACCTGCCTCGCCGCCTATGCCGAAGCCGCGCCACAGCTGCGCCCGATGCTTACTGCCTTCGGGCCGGACGATGTCATCCGCTGGGCCGAGGCGCTGGGCCAGCCCACCTTCATCGGCACAACCGGCCGCGTCTTTCCCACCGCGATGAAGGCCTCGCCGCTCCTGCGCACGTGGCTCTCCCGCCTCGAAGGGCTGGGTGTGACGCTGCACCGCCGCTGGCGCTGGACAGGCTGGAATGGCGATGCGGTAGAGTTCGACACGCCGGATGGCCCGCACCGGCTGACACCCACGGTCACCGTGCTGGCCTGCGGTGGCGCCAGCTGGGCGCGCCTCGGCTCCGATGGCGCGTGGGTGGCCCGTCTGCCGGGCCAGACCGCTCCGTTCCAACCCGCCAACATGGGCTTCACCGTCGACTGGTCTTCCCATATGCAGCGCCATTTCGGCCAGCCATTGAAGAACATCGCGCTCCAAGCCGGCACGCATGTGTCTCGTGGCGAGATCGTCCTGTCCGCCAAGGGCATCGAAGGCGGCGGACTCTACGCCCTCTCCCGCCCGCTACGCGAAGGCGCGGCACTCACGATCGACCTGCGCCCGGATCTATCACTAGAAGCTCTCCGAAAACGCCTGAGCCGTCCGCGCGGCAAAGCCAGCCTGTCGAACCACCTGCGCAAAACCCTGCGCCTCGCACCCGTGGAACAAGCCCTCCTGAACGAATGCGCCCGGCCCCTGCCCGACGACCTCGCCCCGCTGATCAAGGCCCTGCCGGTCCCGCTCAAGGCCCCACGCCCCATGGACGAAGCGATCTCGACCGCCGGCGGCCTGCGCTTCGACGCCCTCGATGAAGACTTGATGCTGACATCCCACCCCGGCACCTTCGCCGCCGGTGAAATGCTGGACTGGGAGGCACCCACCGGCGGCTACCTACTGACCGCGTGCCTGGCGACAGGGCTTTGGGCGGGCCGCGCCGCCGCACGTTTCGCAGAAGGCGTAACCGGTTCTTAGGCCAGCCGCGTCTCCACGGCGCTCAGCCCTCGCGCACGCTGGCGATCGAGAAAACGTTCGACGGCTCCAGCACCAGATCAAGGCCCAGCTTCAGACCGACGGCCAGCACCAGCAGGGCCAAAAGAATGCGCAATTGTTCCGCCTTCAGGGCCTGCCCGATCATGCTGCCGAACTGCGCGCCGACCACGCCACCGACGATCAGCAGCGCGGCCAGCACCGTGTCCACCGTCTGCGTGGTATAGGCGTGCATCATCGTCGTATAAGCCGACACGAAGATGATCTGAAACAGCGAGGTGCCGATCACCACCTTCGTCGGCATTCCCAGGATATAGATCATCGCCGGCACCACGACGAAACCGCCACCGACCCCCATGATCGCCGACAGAACGCCGACGCCGAACCCGACCATGAGCGGCGGGAAGACCGAGATATAAAGGCCCGAGGTCCGGAACCGCACGCGCAGCGGCATGGAATGCACCCAGTCGCGCCGCGTGCGCTGCGGCCGTCGCTTCGGCCCCTGGACCTTGGCGCTGCGCATGGCGCGCAGGCTTTCGATGAACATCAGCGTTCCGATCAGGCCCAGGAAGACGACGTAGAACAGGTTGACCAGCAGATCGACCTGACCCAGCTGCCGCAGCAGGCTGAAAATATAGACCCCCACGGTCGACCCCACGAGCCCCCCGGCCATAAGCGCGCTTCCCATGCGGAAATCGACGGTGCGGCGTCGCATATGCGCGAAGATGCCCGAAAACGACGAGGCGACGATCTGATTTGCGGATGTCGCGACCGCGACCGCTGGCGGAATGCCCAGGAAGAACAAAAGTGGTGTGATCAGGAACCCGCCGCCCACTCCGAAAATTCCCGACAGCAGCCCCACGACAAGACCGACCGACAAGAGCAGCGGGCCATTGACCGAGACCTCGGCGATAGGCAGGTAAAGTTGCATGGCGCGGGGTTTCCTAACCGGGCATGATCCGCACTTACGCCCATCCCCCGAGACCTGCAAGGCGGCGGCCTGTGATCCCACCCCCGCAACATTGCGTTCCACGGCCCGTAGGGTGGGTGAAACCCACCACTCGAACCGGCCGCTCTCTTACCCCATCTCCGAAACCTTGCGGAACGCCTCACGCGCTTCCAGCCGCGCCCGATACGCCCCAAGCAGCTCGCCGGGGCCGGGAAACTTCGCGATCTCCGCCCAGCGCAAACAGTGTACCAGCAGAATATCCGGCACCGTCATCTCCCCGCCCATCAAAAATGGTCCCTCCAGTGCCTCGGACAGTCGCGCGATATTGGCCGCGTACTCCCATTTCAGCGTATCCTTGACCGCCGCCACCCGCTTGTCCTCGGGCAGGACAAACGTATGCCGCGCCGCCATCCACAGGCTGCAATCAACGTCATCGAGGATCTGGTGCGTCAGCGCATCCTGCCGCGCCCGCTCCAGCGTGCCCGCCGGATGGGTCAGCGCCCCGTGCCGGTCGGCCAGATACGTCATGATCGCCACCGACTCGGTCACGACCGCCCCGTCCACCCGCAACGCGGGGATCTTGCCCGACGGGTTCGCCGCCACCGCCTCGGCGCTGCGCGGCCCGGCAGGCGTGTGGTCGTAATCGACGCCCAACTCCTCCAGCATCCACAGCACGCGGAACGCCCGGCTGGCCTTCGATCCGATCACTTCGTACATCTCGCGTCTCCCTCGTATGTTGCCTCACGCTCGCCCGCGTTCAGGCTCTGCGCAACGAAATTCCACTCCACTGCTGACATTTGCGGTCATACTGATCGCCTATCTTGCCCCAGCCTGGAGTGGAGACCCATCATGCACAAATCCGGAACCTGCCTTTGCGGCGCCGTGACCCTCGACATCGCCAACGCCCCCGACGCGACCGGCGCCTGCCATTGCGGGATGTGCCGCAAATGGTCCGGCGGCGTCTACCTGGGACTGCACGTCAAGGCAGGCGATGCCACGATCACCGGCGCGGACAACATCACCGCCTACACCTCGTCCGACTGGGCCGAGCGCTGCTTTTGTGCCACCTGCGGTACGAACCTCTTCTACCGCGTCACCGCACCGGGCCCGATGCAGGGTGATATGCATGTGGGTCTTGGCCTTCTGGACGATCCCTCCGGCATCAGCCTGTCCGAGGAAATCTTCATCGACCGCAAGCCCGACGCCTACGCGCTGGCGGGCGACCACAAGCGCATGACCGAGGCCGAAACGCTGGCCATGTTCGCAGAGATCTCCTGAAACAACCTACCGCTGCGCCAGCGTCGCCAGCCGGATAAGCGCGCGCTCCACCAGCGCCATGTCCGGCGCCGTCTGCCCCGCCGAGCGCAGGCGCAGGTCCGTGTCGGTCAGCACGCCCAGCGCCTCTTCAAGCTTGGCCGCACCCCAATGCGCCGCCTGCCGTTGCATCCGGTCACGCCGGGGGCCAAAGACCGGCGGGCGCACCCGCGCGATGCCCTGCCCCGGCCCACCCGGATCGCTGGCCGCCGCGAACAGCGTTCGGAAATGACGGTTCGCCGCCATGCACAGGCCGACCGGCTGCACCCCCTGCGCCCGCAGCCGCTTCATCACCGGCCCGATCTCGCCCGGCTTGGCCTCGGCCACAAGATGCAGCACGTCATCCAGATCCGCCTCGACCGACACCGGCGCACAGGCGGCGATGTCTGCGGCGCTCAAGGGCGTGTCATCGCCCCGCTTGTACAGCGCCAGCTTGTCCATCGTCTGGCGGAAATCGCCCGGGTCCAGCGCGCGGGCCAGCGCATTCAGGTCCGCCATCGCCTCGCGCGGGATATCCCGCAAACCCGCCTTCGACAGGATCGCCTCGATCTCGGCCCGGCCCGGCGGCTCGTCATAGATGGCTGCCGCATAGGCGTTCCTGTGCCCCTCGAACAGCTTGCGCAGCTTCGATGTCGCCTTCAGGCTCCCGGCGGTCACCACCACCTGCGCATCCCCCGGCTGCCAATCCTCCAGCGCCGCCGTCACCACCGGCGCCACGGTCTCGTTGGCGTCCTCGACAAAGGCCACGCGCGGGCCGGGAAAGAACCCCTGCGCCTTGACGGCATCCATCAGCATCGCCGGGTCCTTGCGCAAATCGCCCGCCGGGATACGCGTCAGCCGCATCTCTTCCTCGCCCTGCGGTCCGATAAGGGCCGCAATCACCTCCTGCCGCTTCAGCGCCACGCGCATCGCGTCGGTGCCATAAATCAGCAGGCCGGTCTTGTCGGGATCGGGCCGTGCGAAATAGGCCGGCGCATCGCGGGGCGACAGCTTCATGCCGGCAGCTTGCCGGCCTCGGCCGTCAGCCGGTTCAGGATCTGGTCCGCCAGGATCACCATCAGCCGCGCCTCGGCATCGCGCTGCGCCGCCTGCGTCGCCACGGTGGTGCCCGAGGCCGAGTACGAGGTAAAGCTGTCCGCCTGCCCGCTCAGGACGACCGCATTGCTGCGAAGATCGCGCAGCGCGTATTTCACGTTGCCCAGCAGGTTGTACCGCGTCGTCACGTTGCTGCGCGAGATCGCCACGGCCTCTTCCGTCAGATTGATTGAATAGCCCAGCCCGTAAACCTGCCGCTCGCCGCGCCCCAGCCGTTCCTCGATGTGGCGGGTCAGCAGATAGCCCGGCCGACTGTCCGGCGCATCCACCAGGACGGCATCCTGCAACCCCTGCGCCGCACCCCCCGGGCCATAAGCCGGCGCAAAGCCGCAGGCGGCCAGCCCGGCGGGCAGGCCCAGCAACACGAAACGACGGTTAAACGACGACATTCACGATCCGCCCGGGGACGACGATGACCTTCTTGGGCTGGGCCCCATCCAGCGACCTTGCCACAGCTTCGTGCGACAGAGCAATTTTTTCAACCTCTGCCTTGTCCATGTCCTTGGGCACGCTGATCTCGGCCCGGCGCTTGCCGTTGATCTGGATCGGCAGGGTCACGTTGTCATCGGTCAGCATCGCCTCGTCGGCCACCGGCCACGGCGCCTGCGCCACCAGCCCCTCGCCGCCCAGCGCGGACCAAAGCTCTTCGGACAGGTGCGGCGTCATCGGCGACATCAGCTGCGCCAGAACTTTCGCCGCTTCCTTCTTCGCCTCCGCACCCGCGCCGGACTTGGCCAGCGTATTGGTAAAGCCATAAAGCTTGGCAATCGCCGCGTTGAAGCCAAAGCTTTCCACGCCACCCGTCACGTCATGAATCGCCCGGTGCATTTCTTTTGCCAGTGCCTCATCCTCGGACGCATTGGCCGGGCTGGTATCCCCGGCAATCTCCGACACGATCCGGTACACCCGCGCCAGGTGTTTGTAAGTCGCCTCGGCCCCGGCGGCGGTCCATTCCACGTCCCGCTCCGGCGGGCTGTCGGACAGGACGAACCACCGCGCGGTGTCGGCACCGAAGGCCTCGATAATGTTGACAGGGTCGACCACATTCTTCTTCGACTTCGACATCTTGGCCGAGGGGATGATCTGAACCTCGGTGCCATCGGCCAGCTTGCCGTCGGTCACGTCCTCCGGCAGGTGATAGACCGGGCGGCCGTTGGCGTCCTTCGTCTGGTAAATCTCGTGCGTCACCATCCCTTGCGTGAACAGCGCGTCAAACGGCTCGATCGCCTTTTCCGGCAGGTGCCCGCAGATATGCATCGCCCGCGCGAAGAACCGGCTATACAGCAGGTGCAGGATCGCGTGCTCGATGCCGCCGATATACTGGTCCACGTTCATCCAGTACTCGGCATCCTCCATCCGCGTCGGCGTGTCCGCATCCGGGGCCGTGAACCGCGCGAAATACCAGCTGCTGTCCACGAACGTGTCCATCGTGTCCGTCTCGCGCCGCGCATCCGCGCCGCAGCTCGGGCATTTGCACTCCCGCCACGTCGGATGCCGGTCCAGCGGGTTGCCCGGAATCGAAAAATCAATCGGCGTGCCACCCTCATCATAGGGCAGCTCGACCGGCAGGTTTGCTTTCTTCTCCGGCACCACGCCGCAGGCCTCGCAATGCACAACCGGAATGGGACAGCCCCAATACCGCTGGCGGCTCAGCCCCCAGTCGCGCAGGCGGTACTTCACCTGCCCCGTGCCAAGCCCGTTTTCCTCGAACCAGTCGATCGTGGCGTCGATGCCTTCCTGGCTGGTGGCCTCACCCACACCTGCGAAATGGTCGATATACACCACCGTCTCGGTCTTGGCGGGCACCAGCGCCTCGGTCTCGACATCCTTTTCCTGCCCGGGCAGGTAAAAGGCATTGCGCACCTCAAGCCCATACTTGCGCGCGAAATCAAGGTCCCGCTGGTCATGCGCCGGACAGCCGAAGACCGCGCCGGTGCCATAATCCATCAACACGAAATTCCCGACCCAGACGGGCAGTTCCTTGTCGGGCCAGACCGGATGACGCACCGTGATCCCGGTGTCGATGCCCTTCTTCTCGGCCTTCTCCATCGCGGCCTCTGTGGTGTCCATCTTGCGCGTCTCGGCAATGAACGCCGCCAGTTCCGGATTGTCCTTCGCCAGCTCACGGCTCACCGGATGCTCCGGCGAAATCGCGATGAAACTCGCCCCGCGCATCGTGTCGGGCCGGGTCGAGTAACAGATGATCGGGTCGCCCGCATCCGTCCGCGCGAACGGAATCTCGATGCCGCGCGACTTGCCGATCCAGTTCTCCTGCATCAGCCGCACCTTCGCGGGCCAGTTCTCCAGCCCGTCCAGCGCCTCGAGCAACTCGCCCGAAAAATCGGAGATCTTGAAGAACCATTGCGTCAGCTCACGCTTCTCGACCTCGGCACCAGACCGCCAGCCCTTGCCGTCGATCACCTGCTCGTTGGCAAGCACGGTCATGTCCACCGGGTCCCAGTTCACGACCGCGTTCTTGCGGTAAACCAGCCCCTTTTCCAGGAAATCCAGGAACAGCGCCTGCTGCTGGCCATAGTATTCCGGGTCACAAGTGGCGAACTCCCGGCTCCAGTCAAGGCTGAGGCCCAATGGCTTCATCTGCCCGCGCATGTCGGCGATGTTGCCATAGGTCCAGTCCTTGGGATGCCCCCCGCTCGCCATCGCGGCGTTCTCGGCGGGCATCCCGAAGGCGTCCCATCCCATCGGGTGCAGCACGCTGTGCCCGGTCGCCAGCTTGTAGCGCGCGATCACGTCGCCCATTGTATAGTTGCGCACGTGCCCCATGTGGATGCGCCCCGAGGGATAGGGGAACATCTCCAGCACGTAGTATTTCGGCTTCTCCTGCGACCGCGCGGCCCGGAAAATCCCGGCCTCGTCCCAGGCCTTTTGCCATCTTGCTTCGATATCAGCGGCGGAATAACGCGACATGACCCGATCGGCCCCTCGTTTCTCAAACTCCAAAGCGTGATAGGGCCCCGCGCCCGCAGGGTCCAGTGCGCAGCAGGTAAAAATCGAACGCCACCTGTTTCTTGCAAGAAATCGGACCGGAAAATTCAAATTTTCCGACGCGGAATTTTGCAAAATTCCGCCCCGCAGCTATAAGCCGGAAAAACGCGCAGGCATTTGCATGAAAATCCTCTTCATCCATCAGAATTTTCCCGGCCAGTACAAACACCTTGCGCCGCTTCTGGCCTCGCGCGGGCACCAATGCGTGGCGCTGACACTCAAGGTCGACAAACCCGCCAACTGGAACGGCGTCCGCATCCTGCCGTACAAGCTGCCCAAGCGCGACGGCCAACGCCTGCACCCCTGGCTGGTCGACCTCGATACCAAGGTCACCCGCGGCGACGCGTGCTACCGCGCCGCGCGGCAGCTCAAGGAAAAAGGGTTCGAGCCGGATCTCATCCTCGCCCACCCCGGCTGGGGCGAATCGATGTTCCTGCGCGACGTCTGGCCCCAGGCGCGCCTGGCGATCTATTGCGAACTCTATCACCTCGCCGACGACACCCATCTCAACTTCGACCCCGAGTTTGCCAAGGGCGACCCCGGACCGCAATCTCTGCGCATCCGCCTCAAGAACCTCAACAATCACCTGCATTTCCCGTTCGCGGATGCCGGCATCAGCCCCACACGCTTTCAGGCTGACACGTTCCCGGCAGAGTTTCGCGACAAGATCACCGTGTCGCATGACGGCATCGACACGCTCAATGCCTGCCCCATGCCGGATGTGCGCCTTGTCATCGACGGCCAGGTCGACGTCACGCGCGCCGACGAGGTCATCACTTTCGTCAACCGCAACCTGGAGCCCTATCGCGGCTACCACATCTTCATGCGCGCCCTGCCGCGCATCCTGCGCGAACGTCCCAATGCAAAGGTGCTGATCGTCGGCGGAGACGAGGTCAGCTACGGCGCCGCGCCGCCCAAGGGCCAGACGTGGAAGCAGATCTTCCTCGACGAGGTACGCGGCCAGATCCCGGACGCCGATTTCGCCCGCGTTCACTTCCTCGGGCGCATTCCTTACGACCAGTTCCTGCGCCTTTTGCAGGTCAGCCGCGTGCATGTCTACCTCACCTACCCATTCGTGCTCAGCTGGTCGCTGCTGGAGGCGATGTCCTGCGGCGCGGCCATCATCGCCAGCGGCACCGCGCCGGTGCGCGAGGTGATTCGCCACGACGAGACCGGCCGACTGGTGGATTTCTTCGACGGCGAAGCTCTGGTGGACGAGGTCTGCGCCCTGCTCGACGACGAAACCGCGCGTGGCAGACTGGGTGCAGCCGCGCGGCACCTGATGCGCGACAAGTACGATCTGCACACGATCTGCCTGCCGCGTCAGCTCCGCTGGATTTCGGCTGTCATGGATAACGCGCCCGTCTGACGGGCGCGCAGATGCCGGATCAGAACCGGCCTGCCTGCGTCCGCAATTGCCGCGCGCGGGTCAGGATCGCGTCCTCGATGGCGCGCTGCGTGCCCGCCGCAACCGGACCGCTCTGCGATTGCAACGCCACGTTCAGCGCCCGCGCATCCAGCGCCGGATCGCTGATCAGGACGGTCGCGCGATAGGCGCGCCCGCCGCCCGGCGGTCTGCCGTAGCCGGTCGAAATCACGCCGGTGAACGGGTCCGCGCTTTGCACCGGAAGGAAATCAAGAACCTCCAACGACGCGGTCCACAGGAAACGGTTCACCCGAATACCGGCAGAGCCGTCGCTCTTGAACGCATCGAACAGGCTGGTGCCCCCGGTCGCGGACGTCGGTGTCTGGTTCGGCCCGCCTTCTACGCGGTAGGCCTCGGGATCCAGCTTGCCATTCCTGAACGCACTGCAAGAGGCCAGAAGCCCCACACTCGCCAACAGCACAACCGCGCTTTTCAAAGGGGATTTGAACATTCCACCACCCGTTCCAGTTTTCCCTTCATTATCCAACCATACCAACATCGGCAAGGTTGTTTCCCGGTCCAGTGACCGAATGGATCGCAACTGTGGTCCACGGGCGTGCGGATTTGCGCAAGCGCCGCACCTGTGGCACTAAGCGGGCAGCCGAAATCACCCGGAATCCCATGATGAGTCTGCATGACATCCAAGCCCGCATCGCGACCGCAGAAAAAGACGCCGGGCGCAACCCCGGATCGGTTGAACTGATCGCCGTTTCCAAGGTCCAGCCGAACGAACGGATCACTGCCGTGCTGGACGAAGGCCACCGCATTTTCGGCGAAAACCGCGTTCAGGAAGCGGCCGGGAAATGGCCGGATTTCAAGGAACGGTATGAAGGTGTCGAGCTACACCTCATCGGCCCGCTTCAGACCAACAAGGCACGGCAGGCGTTCGATCTGTTCGACACGATCCATTCCGTAGATCGGCCCAAGCTGGCCAAGACCATCGCGCGCCTGGCGCAGGAGGAAGGCCACTGCCCCGGCCTCTTCATCCAGGTCAACACCGGCGAAGAGGACCAGAAGGCCGGTATCATGCCTGCCGATGCGGACGCCTTCATCGCCGACTGTCGTGCGCTCGATCTGCCGCTCGAAGGGCTCATGTGCATTCCCCCCGTCGACGAGGAACCCAGCCTGCATTTCAGCCTCTTGGCCAAGATCGCCGAACGCAACGGGCTTTCGGGTCTGTCGATGGGCATGAGCGGCGATTTCGAGCGCGCCATCGCGCTTGGCGCCACGCATGTCCGCGTTGGCAGCGCAATTTTTGGCGAACGCGACTACGACTAAACGCAGGTTACGACCCCTGTCCTGACCTGTGCTGGTCTCCGTCACCAGGACCCAACACAGTTTCGTGGGCCCATTCGGGTCCGTTTTTACCGCCGTCGCGATTTAGACCAGCATGGCTACAGCCGAGTTCACCATCAGCTTCGACTGGGGCGCCCTCCCGCACGGCGCCTCGGGCCGCCCCAACATTGTCGGCAGCCCGGCCTTCGTGTCGCGCGGTGTGCCCGCCGGGACCGCCACCGCCAAGGCACGCCGCGAATACCCGGAGTAACGCCGGGACCAAAAGTCTTTCAAAGACTTTTGACAATTTCCTTTCAAAGGAAATTGCCGCGCCGATGGCACCGACGCGTTGCCACCCGGATACCGACGCGATACCGACATGCGTTTCGCGGCGTCACCCCGGCACGACCAGCCGCGTCCCCAAGGTAATCCTTCCCGCGATCCAGCGCAGGTGATCCGGCCGGAACGCCACGCATCCCGCCGTCGGAAACCCCGGCCGACGCCAGCGATGCAGAAAGATGCAAGACCCCTTGCCGCGCTCTGCCCGCGGCCAGTTCCAGTCGGTGACGATCACCAGGTCATAAAGCGGATCGCCCCGCCGCAACACCTCGTGCGAATGTGGGTAAGGTCTTGAAACCATGAGGTTGTAATCCTCGTGCCCGGGATCATCCGACCACAAATCACCGGGCCGGATCGGCACCGCCCAGTCCGCGGGCCTTGCCATCCGGTCGGGACGATAGAGTATCCCGACGATCCGGTGCGTGCCCACCGGTGTCGCGCCGTCCCCCTCGCGCTTGTCGCGGGACAGCCCGCCACGCCCGATCGTGCAGGGAAAGCGGCGCCCCATGAAGCGCACACCCTTCGGTGTCAGAACCAGATCCTCGGGCGTCATTGCGCAACCCCTCCGGGACGTTTGACACCGGTCAGGAACAGGTCCGGCACCATTTTTTCATACAGATAAGCCGCCTCGAAAACCCGCGCATCGTCAAAGGTGGGCCCCACGATCTGCATCCCCGTCGGCACCCCGTGCCGGTCCTGCCCGGTGGGCACCGACATGACAGGGCAATTGTGCAGCATGTTGAACTGATGCGTCAGGACCCAGCCGTATTCCGGGTCAACCTCCTGCCCGGCGACCTCGAAACCGGGGCCTATCGGATCATGATCCGCCCGCACGCAGCCCACCGATAAGGTCGGGCAGATGAACACGTCCGCCGCGTCGAGGATCGCACCCATTCGCTGGTACATCTCATGCTGCGCCTCCCAGGATCGCGCCACATCATCCGGCCCCAGCCGCGCCGCCGCCTCTGCGGTGGCGATGGCGTAATCCGTCATCCGGTCGCCGTATTCCTCCAGCGCCCAAAGTGGTGCACGCCCGAAATGTATTGCCAGGTACCACTGCATCGCGGCGCGGTCGACGCGTTGATCCCAACCCAACTCCACCGGCGTCACGTCACAGCCCGCCTGCCGGAAAACATCCAATGCCGCCAGCGTGTTGTCCCGCACGTCGCCGTCGATCGGAACATATCCAAGATCCATCGAATATGCGATTTTCATCGGTCGCCCGCGCCCTTCCAGCGGCAGCACCACGCGGTCCCTCAGGCTGTCGTGATCCCGTGGATGCGGGCCCGAAACGATGTTCTGCCCCAATGCGCAATCCGTCACGCTCCGGCTCAGGAAACCGCAATGATTGTAGCGGTCGAAATTCGCCGGCGGCCCGTCCGGATTGCGCCCGTGCGGCGGCTTGTACCCCACCAATCCGCAGGCGCTGGCCGGGATCCGGATCGACCCGCCGATATCGGTGCCCGTGGCCAGCGGTACCATCCCCGCCGCCAGCGCCGCCGCCGACCCGCCCGAAGACCCGCCCGGGCTGTAACCAAGGTTGAAAGGGTTGCGTGTCACTCCGAACCTCTCGGACCGGCAGACGCCCGACAGGCAGAATTCCGGCGTGGTGGTGCGGGCCGGGATGATCGCTCCCGCCGCCAACAAGCGCTCGATCATCGGATCCGACCGCGTTTCGACCTCGTGCCCCATCGACCAAGACCCTTGCGTGGTGCGTTGTCCCTGCACTCGCTGCGCATCCTTGACCGCTACCGGCAACCCCTCAAGCGCGCGGGCCTTGCCGTTCGCATAAGCAGTTTCGGCACCGCGCGCCGCGTCCAGCGCGTCGTCGAAAAAGGCTTCGGTATAGGCGTTCAGGTCGGGATTTACGGCCTCGGTCCGGACAATCAGCGCCTCCAGATACGCAACCGGCGACAGGTCGCGCGCCTTGAACCGGGCCAGGACATCCCTCGCGGAAAGATAGCAAAGATCATTTTCGGTCATGGCGTCTCCCACACGGTCACCATGTCGAAAACCGAAGACGGTTGAAAGCCCGACGAAGCAACCGGCATCCCTGAAACGAAAAAGGCCCCGCCAGTGACGGGGCCTTTCTCAATTCTGTTGCGCGGATCAGTCCTCGCGGCTCTCCGGTGTTTCGACCAGCGTGTCGAACTCGTCGCCACCGACCACGTCGTCCACCGGGGCGGCCAGCGCGGCGGCCGCTTCGGCCTCCTCGCGACGCGCCTCGATCACCACGTTGTCACGCTGTTGCGCGATCTGGCGCATGTTCAGCGTGGCACCGCCGGTACCGGCCGGGATCAGACGACCCACGATGACGTTTTCCTTCAGGCCCACCAGCTTGTCGCGCTTGCCCTGAACCGAGGCTTCGGTCAGAACCCGCGTCGTCTCCTGGAACGAGGCCGCCGAGATGAAGCTGCGGGTCTGCAAGCTCGCCTTGGTGATCCCCAGAAGGATCGGCTCGCCCTGAGCCGGGCGCTTGCCACGGGCAATCGCCTTCTCGTTGGCCGCGTCGAACTCTGCCTTGTCGACATGCTCGCCCTTCAGAAGCGTGGTTTCACCCGAATCCTGGATCTCCCACTTCTGCAGCATCTGGCGCACGACAACCTCGATGTGCTTGTCGTTGATCTTCACACCCTGCAGGCGATAGACGTCCTGAACCTCGTCGATCATGTAATCGGCGAGCGCCTCGACACCCATGATTGACAGGATGTCATGCGGCGCCGGGTTGCCGTCCATGATGTAGTCACCCTTCTGGACATAGTCACCTTCCTGAACCGGAATGTGCTTGCCCTTGGGCACCATATACTCGACCGGCTCCATCGACTCGTCGGCAGGCTCGATGCTGATACGGCGCTTGTTCTTGTAGTCGCGCCCATAGCGAACGTAGCCGTCGATTTCGGCGATGATGGCGTGGTCCTTGGGGCGGCGCGCCTCGAAAAGCTCGGCCACACGCGGCAGACCACCGGTGATGTCCTTGGTCTTGGCGCCTTCCCGCGGAATACGCGCAACCACGTCACCCGCATGCACTTCCTGACCTTCTTCGATGGACAGGATCGCATCCACCGACATCGGATAGGTCACCGGGTTACCCGCGTCATTGCGGACCGGCTCGCCATCCTTGTCGGCGATCAGGATCTCGGGCTTCAGCTCGTTGCCCTTGGGCGCTGCACGCCAGTCGGACACGATCTTCTGCGTCATGCCGGTGGCATCATCGGTCACGTCACGCACCGACACACCCACGGTCAGGTCGACGAACTTCGCCGTACCGCTCTTCTCGGCCAGGATCGGCAGGGTATAGGGATCCCACTCGAACAGCTTGTCGCCACGTGCCACGCTGTCGCCGTCCTTGACGAACAGCTTGGTGCCATAGCCAACCTTGTGGCTGGCCAGTTCGACATCCTTCTCGCCCTTGATCAACACTTTCATGTTGCGGCCCATGACCAGCGTCTCGCCGCTGGAGTTTTCCAGTGTCTGGGCGTTCTCGAACGCGATCTTGCCGCCTTGGCTGGCCTCCAGGAAGGATTGCTGACCACCCTGAGCGACGCCGCCGATGTGGAAGGTCCGCATCGTCAGCTGCGTGCCCGGCTCACCGATCGACTGCGCCGCGATGATGCCCACGGCCTCGCCGGTGTTCACCATCGTACCGCGCGCCAGGTCACGACCATAGCACATCGCACAGACGCCATCTTCGGCCTCGCAGGTCAGCGGGCTGCGGATACGTGCGGTCTGCACGGCGGCCTGGTCGACAGCGTCCGACAGACGTTCGTCAATCAGCTGGCCTTCGGCCACGATCACTTCGCCCGACACCGGGTTCACGATGTCCTCGGCCGCGACACGGCCCAGCACACGTTCTGCCAGCGACGCCACGATCTCACCGTCGTTGACGGCAGGTTCCGCAGTGATCGCGCGGTCGGTGCCGCAATCATGCTCGCGCACGATGCAATCCTGCGCCACGTCCACCAGACGCCGGGTCAGGTAACCCGAGTTCGCCGTCTTCAACGCGGTGTCAGACAGACCTTTCCGCGCGCCGTGAGTCGAGTTGAAGTATTCAAGAACGGTCAGACCTTCCTTGAAGTTCGAGATGATCGGCGTCTCGATGATGTCGCCGTTCGGCTTGGCCATCAGGCCGCGCATGCCGCCCAGCTGTTTCATCTGCGTGACCGAGCCACGGGCACCCGAGTGCGCCATCATGTAGACGCTGTTGGGTTCCGCAACGGCGCCACTTTCGTCCTTCACCTCGGCCGAGATGGAGCCCATCATCGCCTCGGTGACCTGGTCGTTACATTTCGACCAGGCGTCGACCACCTTGTTGTACTTCTCGCCCTGGGTGATCAGGCCGTCCATGTACTGCTGTTCAAAGCCTTTGACCTGCTCACGGGTTTCTTCCACGATGCCCCACTTTCCGTCGGGGATCACCATGTCGTCCTTGCCGAACGAGATGCCGGCGCGGAACGCTTCCTTGAAGCCCATGCTCATGATCTGGTCACAGAAGATGACCGACTCTTTCTGACCGCAATAGCGATAGACGGTGTCGATGACCTGCTGCACCTCTTTCTTGCGCAGCAGCTTGTTGACCAGCTCGAACGGCGCCTTGGCGTTCATCGGCAGCAAGCCCCCGATACGTACCCGGCCCGGCGTGGTCTCGAAGCGTTGGATCACCTCCTGCCCGGTCTCATCGATCTGGGGCAGACGTGCGTTGATCTTGGCGTGCAGGTGCACCTCGCCGGAATCCAGCGCGTGCTGCACCTCGTCGACCGAGGCAAAGCTCATGCCTTCGCCCTTCATGCCTTCGCGCATGATCGAGGTATAGTAGAGCCCCAGGACCATGTCCTGCGACGGCACGATGATCGGCGCGCCGTTGGCGGGCGACAGAACGTTGTTCGTCGACATCATCAGAACCCGCGCTTCCAGCTGTGCCTCAAGGCTCAGCGGCACGTGCACGGCCATCTGGTCACCGTCGAAGTCGGCGTTGAAGGCCGAGCAGACCAGCGGGTGAAGCTGGATCGCCTTGCCTTCGATCAGCGTGGGCTCGAACGCCTGGATGCCCAGGCGGTGCAGCGTCGGCGCACGGTTCAGCATGACCGGGTGCTCGCGGATCACCTCGTCCAGGATGTCCCAGACTTCGGGGCGCTCTTTTTCCACCAGCTTCTTGGCCTGCTTCACGGTGCTCGACAGGCCCTTGGCCTCCAGACGCGAATAGATGAACGGCTTGAACAGCTCGAGCGCCATCTTCTTGGGCAGGCCGCACTGGTGCAGTTTGAGCTCCGGCCCGGTCACGATGACCGACCGGCCCGAGAAGTCGACGCGCTTGCCCAGAAGGTTCTGGCGGAAGCGGCCCTGCTTGCCTTTCAGCATGTCCGACAAAGATTTCAGCGGACGCTTGTTGGCGCCGGTGATCACACGGCCACGACGGCCATTGTCAAACAGAGCATCGACGGATTCCTGAAGCATCCGCTTTTCGTTACGCACGATGATATCGGGCGCACGAAGCTCGATCAGCCGCTTCAGGCGGTTGTTCCGGTTGATCACCCGGCGATACAGGTCGTTCAGGTCCGACGTCGCGAACCGGCCACCGTCCAGCGGCACCAGCGGGCGCAGTTCCGGCGGAATGACCGGAATGACCGTCATAACCATCCATTCCGGACGGTTGCCGGACTCGATGAAGCTCTCGACGACTTTCAGACGCTTGATGATTTTCTTCGGCTTCAGCTCGCCCGTGGCCTCGGCCAGGTCGGCGCGCAGGTTCTCGGCCTCGGATTCAAGGTCGATATTCGCCAGCATGTCGCGGATCGCCTCGGCGCCGATATTGGCGGTGAAGGCATCCATGCCATACGCGTCCTGCGCATCCATGAATTCCTCTTCCGTCAGCATCTGGCCATAGGTCAGGTCCGTCAGGCCCGGCTCGATCACCACGTAGTTCTCGAAGTAGAGCACGCGTTCCAGATCGCGCAGCGTCATGTCCAGCATCAGGCCGATGCGGCTGGGCAGCGACTTCAGGAACCAGATATGCGCGCAAGGAGCCGCCAGTTCGATATGGCCCATCCGCTCGCGGCGGACCTTTTGCAGGGTCACTTCCACACCGCATTTCTCGCAGACGACGCCGCGATACTTCATGCGCTTGTACTTGCCGCACAGGCACTCGTAATCCTTGATCGGGCCAAAGATACGCGCGCAGAACAGGCCGTCACGCTCGGGCTTGAACGTGCGGTAGTTGATGGTTTCCGGCTTCTTGATCTCGCCATACGACCAAGACAGGATGCGTTCCGGGCTGGCCAGCGACACCTTGATTTCGTCGAACACCTTCGCCGGTGCGGCGGGGTTGAACGGGTTGTTTGTCAGTTCTTGGTTCATTTCGAATTCCTAAAAAAGAGGAGCGTAGGAGGGACGACGCGAGGGTTTCACCCACCCTACGATTGGCCCGTAGGGTGGGTGACAACCCACGTTATTCCGCCGCGATGTCGGAAGACGGGTCTTCCTCGTCATCCTCCGCGTCCAACAGCTCCATATTCAGGCCCAGGCCACGGACTTCCTTCACGAGCACGTTGAAGCTCTCTGGCACACCGGCCTCGAAGTTGTCCTCGCCCTTGACGATCGACTCGTAGACCTTGGTCCGGCCTGCCACGTCGTCCGACTTGACGGTCAGCATCTCCTGCAGGGTGTAGGCGGCGCCGTACGCTTCCAGCGCCCAGACCTCCATTTCCCCGAAACGCTGGCCACCGAACTGCGCCTTGCCGCCCAGCGGTTGCTGGGTCACCAGGCTGTACGGCCCGGTCGAACGCGCGTGGATCTTGTCGTCCACCAGGTGGTGCAGCTTCAGCAGGTACTTGACGCCAACGGTCACCGGACGCGCAAACTGCTCGCCCGTGCGACCGTCGAACAGGACGGACTGGCCGCTTTCGTCGAAACCGGCCCGCTTCAGCGCGTCGTTGACGTCAGGCTCCTTCGCGCCGTCGAAGACCGGCGTCGCGATCGGAACACCGCGCGTCACGTTGCCCGCCGCCTCGATCAGCGCCGCCTCGTCCATGTTGGCGATGCCCTCGTCATAGACATCGTCACCATAGGCGTGGTGCATCGCTTCGCGCACAGGCGTCAGGTCACCGGTGCGGCGATAGTCCTGCAGCGCCTCGTCGATCTTGATGCCAAGGCCGCGCGCGGCCCAGCCCATGTGGGTTTCAAGGATCTGACCGACGTTCATCCGCGACGGCACACCCAGCGGGTTGAGGCAGAAGTCGACCGGCGTGCCGTCCGACAGGAACGGCATGTCTTCCATCGGTACGACCTTGGAGATCACGCCCTTGTTGCCGTGACGGCCAGCCATCTTGTCACCCGGCTGAAGCTTGCGCTTCACGGCGATGAAGACCTTGACCATCTTCATCACGCCCGGCGGCAGGTCGTCGCCCCGGCGCACCTTCTCGACCTTGTCCTCGAAACGTGCATCGAGAGTGCGTTTCTGCGCCTCGTACTGCTCGTTCAGGGCCTCGACGATCTGCGCGTCCTTCTCGTCCTTCAGCGCAAGCTGCCACCATTGGCCACGGCTCAGCGTTTCCAGCAATTCCTCGGTGATTTCCGAGTTCGCCTTGACGCCCTTGGGGCCTTTCACGGCGGTCTTGCCGAGGATCAGCGATTTCAGACGGGCATAGATGTTGCGATCCAGGATCGCCAGCTCGTCGTCGCGGTCGCGCGCCAGGCGCTCAACCTCTTCACGCTCGATCTGCAGCGCACGCTCGTCTTTTTCGACGCCGTGACGGTTGAAGACGCGCACTTCCACGACGGTGCCGTAGTCGCCCGGCTTCACGCGCAGCGAGGTGTCGCGCACGTCCGACGCCTTCTCACCAAAGATGGCGCGGAGCAGTTTTTCCTCCGGCGTCATCGGGCTTTCACCCTTCGGCGTGATCTTACCCACAAGGATATCGCCCGGCTCCACGTCGGCGCCGATATAGACGATGCCCGCCTCGTCGAGGTTGCGCAGGGCTTCCTCGCCGACGTTCGGGATGTCGCGGGTGATCTCTTCCGGTCCCAGCTTGGTGTCGCGGGCGGCCACTTCGAATTCCTCGATATGGATCGAGGTGAACACGTCATCCCGTGCGATCCGCTCGGAGATCAGGATCGAGTCTTCGAAGTTGTAGCCGTTCCACGGCATGAACGCGACCAGCACGTTCTTGCCCAGCGCCAGTTCACCCAGGTCGGTCGACGGCCCGTCGGCGACAACTTCGCCCTTCTGCACCGTGTCGCCCACCTTCACCAGCGGCTGCTGGTTGATACAGGTGTTCTGGTTCGAGCGCTGGAACTTCCGCATCCGGTAAATGTCCACGCCCGGGTCGCCGATCTCCAGGTCCTCGGTGGCCCGGATCACGATCCGGCTTGCGTCCACCTGGTCGATCACACCGGCACGACGCGCCAGAACCGACGCGCCCGAATCGCGGGCCACGACGCCCTCGATCCCGGTGCCGACCAGCGGCGCCTCGGAGCGTAGCGTGGGAACCGCCTGCCGTTGCATGTTCGACCCCATCAGGGCGCGGTTGGCGTCGTCGTTTTCCAGGAACGGGATCAGCGAGGCCGCGACCGACACCAGCTGTTTCGGGCTGACGTCGATCAGGTCCACGTGATCCACCGGGGCCAGCATGTATTCGCCGGATTGCCGCGTGTTGACCATCTCGTTGACGAACTTGCCGCTGTCATCCAGCGTCGCGTTGGCCTGCGCCACGGTGTGCCGCATTTCCTCGGTCGCCGACATGTAGGTCACGTCGTCGGTCACCTGCCCGCCTTCGACCTTGCGGTAAGGCGTTTCGATGAAACCGTACTTGTTGACCCGCGCAAACGTGGCAAGGCTGTTGATCAGACCGATGTTCGGGCCTTCCGGCGTCTCGATCGGGCACATCCGGCCATAGTGGGTCGGGTGCACGTCGCGCACCTCGAAGCCCGCGCGCTCGCGGGTCAGGCCGCCCGGTCCAAGCGCCGACAGGCGGCGTTTGTGCGTCACTTCCGACAGCGGGTTGGTCTGGTCCATGAACTGGCTGAGCTGCGACGAGCCGAAGAACTCGCGCACGGCAGCGGCAGCAGGCTTCGCGTTGATCAGGTCCTGCGGCATCACCGTGTCGATCTCGACCGATGACATGCGTTCCTTGATCGCGCGTTCCATCCGCAGAAGGCCGACGCGGTACTGGTTTTCCATCAGCTCACCGACCGAGCGGACCCGGCGGTTCCCAAGGTGGTCGATATCGTCGATGTCACCCTTGCCGTCGCGCAGTTCCACCAGCGCCTTGACGCAGGCCACGATGTCCGACCGGTCCAGCGTGCGCTGCGTGTCCGGCTTGTCGAGGTTCAGCCGCATGTTCATCTTCACCCGGCCCACGGCGCTCAGGTCATAGCGCTCGGAATCGAAGAACAGCGTGTCGAAGAGCGCGCTTGCGGCTTCCTCGGTGGGCGGCTCGCCCGGGCGCATGACGCGGTAGATATCCATGAGCGCGGTTTCGCGGTTCATGTTCTTGTCCTGCGCCATGGTATTGCGCATGTACGGACCAACATTGATGTTGTCGATGTCCAGCACCGGGATATCGGTGATGCCCGCCTCGATCAGCTCCTGCACGGTGCCGCCGATGATCTCGCCATCCTTGTCGCGCTCGATCGTCAGCTCGTCCCCGGCTTCGACATAGATCGCGCCGGTTTCCTCGTTGATGATGTCGCGCGCCACGAACTTGCCCGCGATCTGCTCGTAAGGCACCAGCAGTTCGGTGACTTCGCCTTCGTCGATCAGCTTCTTGACCGCGCGCGGCGTGACCTTCTTGCCCGCCTCGGCAATCACTTCTCCGGACTTGGCGTCGACAAGGTCATAGGTCGGACGCGTGCCGCGCACGCGCTCGGGGAAGAACTTGGTGGCCCAGCCCTTTTTTTTCTTCAGCTTGTAATCGACCGTATCGTAATAGGCCGTCATGATGTCTTCCTGGTCCAGCCCCAGCGCATACAGCAGGGTGGTCACAGGCAGTTTGCGGCGGCGGTCGATCCGGGCGAACACGATGTCCTTGGCGTCGAACTCGAAGTCCAGCCAGCTGCCGCGGTAGGGAATGATGCGGCAGGCGAACAGCAGTTTGCCGGACGAGTGCGTCTTGCCCTTGTCATGGTCGAAGAACACACCGGGCGAACGGTGCATCTGGGAAACGATCACGCGCTCGGTTCCGTTGACCACGAAGGTACCGTTGGGCGTCATCAGGGGCATGTCGCCCATGAAGACGTCCTGTTCTTTGATGTCCTTCACGGACTTGGCGCCGGTGTCCTCGTCCACGTCGAACACGATCAGCCGCAGCGTCACCTTCAACGGGGCGCTATACGTCATGTCGCGCTGCATGCACTCCTCGACGTCGTATTTCGGCTTTTCCAGCTCGTAATCGACAAATTCGAGAACCGCGGTCTCGTTGAAATCCTTGATCGGAAACACCGACTGAAAGACGCCCTTGATGCCTTCGCCGTCCATGGGCTCGGGCTGGTCGCCGGATTTCAGGAAAAGATCATACGAGGATTTCTGCACCTCGATGAGGTTCGGCATCTCCAGAACTTCACGGATTTTGCCATAATATTTACGAAGACGTTTCTGGCCAAGGAAGCTTTGCGCCATGTGACAAGTCACCTTTCATTTCTCACCGGTCCTGCACGCTGTCGGGCCACAGCGGCAGAGCCACCCGAGAGAGGCGGGAACGATCCATTCTTGGCCCCAATCCCACAAGGGGCCACCCGATCGTTGAACCTCGCCTGAGAGAGGGTCTCGCCCGAACATGTCGTGGCGCGGCGCAAGGCCCTCTCTGAGACAGGTTCGGCTGGACCGGGATTTTGCCCGGTCCAGCCTGTTTTCATACGATCCCGCCGCGGATTTGATCCGGGACGTCGTCACATCGGCGAGAGATCCCGGATCAGGTCCGGGATAATCCCGCCGACGCCGGGATCACTTGAGTTCGACTTCGGCGCCAGCTGCTTCCAGCTTGCCCTTGATGTCGTCTGCTTCGGCCTTGTCGACGCCTTCCTTGACGGCTTTGCCGCCGGCTTCGACCAGGTCTTTCGCTTCCTTGAGGCCCAGGCCGGTGATGGCGCGGACTTCCTTGATCACGTTGATCTTGGAGGCGCCGGCCGACTTCAGGATGACGTCGAATTCGGTTTGCTCTTCGGCCGCGTCGCCGCCGCCTGCATCCGCCGGGCCCGCCATCATGACAGCGCCGCCGGAAGCGGGCTCGATGCCGTACTCGTCTTTCAGGATGGTTTTCAGTTCTTGTGCTTCGAGAAGCGTCAGACCAACGATCTCTTCAGCAAGTTTTTTCAGATCAGCCATTTTTCAGCTCTTTCCGTTCTAAGATGTGTTCCAACGTCGGTATTGCAACCCGTACGCAGGACTTGCAGTTGCTTACGCTGCTTCCGCCTTCTCTTCGATGGTCGAAAGGATGCTCGCGATGTTGCTTGCAGGTGCGCCGATCGCACCGGCGATGTTCGAAGCGGGTGCGCCAAGCATGCCGGCGATGGTGGAGATAAGCTCCTCGCGCGACGGCAGTTTCGACGTGGCTTCGACACCGGCCCGGTCCAGGGCCGTCTCACCCATGGCGCCACCAAGGATTTCAAACTTCTTGTTGTCCTTGGCGAAACCTTCCGCGACCTTGGCTGCTGCCACGGGGTCTTCGGAAAAGGTGAGCACGGTCATGCCCGAGAGGTAATCCGCAATGCTTGCGCACGGCTTGCCCTCAAGGGCGATCTTTGCGAGCCTGTTCTTGGCAACGCGAACAGATGCTTCGGCCTCGCGCGCACGGGCGCGCAGGTCTTGCATCTCCGCAACTGTAAGGCCTTCGTAGTGGGCAACCACAACGACGCCAGAGCTTTCGAAGATCTGGCCGAGTTCGTCGACCACTTTCTCTTTCTGGGCTCTATCCACAGTTTCACTCCAAATTTGGGGGTGTCCCCCGGCTCAGTACCACCGGGCCACTCACGACCCGGCAAAGGGTCCGCTAACGGGGCTGAGCCAGCCGGGGCACGCCTTGATACCAAGGAGAACCTCGAGAATTCTGGTCTTTCCCGTCTCAGGCAGGATTTATGACCGGCATATCCCGGTCACCCACCGTCTCGGACGAAACGCAAATGGCCCGACGAATCGAGCCATACGCGCAAGGCCGGTGTTTATGCCGCATGGCGGCAAATGCCAAGAGGGAAATTCATCGCCTGCCACGACAGGCAAACTTGCGCGGCCGGATACGATCTCATGCAGCGTGGGCGACACTCTGACACGCCCGCGCCCGACGCGCAAGTCTCGACCCGAAAACGCCGCGTCACCCGGGCCTCCGACCCGTACCGAGAAAAGCAGGCGTTGAAATATTAACGATTTCCTGCCTCGCTCGCGCCTTCTTTCTCCTTCTGATTGTACCAGTGCTCCCGGTGCGCCGATTGCCCGGGACCAAACGCTTGATATGAGGCACGACATGCACCTGCTCGCAGTAGATGACGAACCGGCTATCCTCGACCTGCTGGAACTTCTGATCACGCAGGACGGCAGGCACACCCTGTCCAAGGCCCCCTGCGTGGTCGACGCGCTCGGCGTGGTGGCCGACCCGGACGGTCAGCCGATCGACTGCTTCCTCGTCGACATCCAGATGCCCGGAACCAACGGCATAGATCTATGCCACATCCTGCGGGACCGCCCCGACCACCAACTGACACCGATCGTCATGCTGACCGCGATGTCAGACAAGGCATCGCTCGATCAGGCCTTCGCGGCTGGCGCGAGCGACTTCATCCCCAAGCCCTTCGACATCGACGAACTGCGCCAAAGGATCGCCCAGATCGAAAACCTTGTCGCCAAGTCCGAAATGCCGTCGACCGACACGACTCCGCCAAACGCCGAAACCATTGCGGCGGGAGGCGACGACCTCCTGCCCCTGGACGTACCGTTCCACCCGCAAGACATCGACGGCGTGATCGATCATCGCGCGCTGCAAAATTACGTCGCCGTCATGGCCCGCAAGAAGGTTTTCGGTTCGGCCGCCTTCGCCATCGGCATCAACGATATCGCCGACCTTCACGCCCGGTGCACCGCCTACGAATTCGAATGCCTCGTAACCGATATCAGCGAAGCGATTTCGGTTCTGCTCGACGGGCACCAGTTTTTGGTCGCATATACCGGAAATGGCGAATTCCTCTGCGTGGTCGAGGACGGATGGCGATCCGGCTTCGACCAGATCGGCCAGAGATTGCAAGCCATCCTCCAGCGCGTCGATTCGCATTTCAACGATGGCAGGCCGATGAACGTCACGGCCGCCATCGGCGACGTGACCCCGTTCGAGTGGAAGCCCGGCAGCAACGGCACCGAGGCGCTCGTCGCGGCGCTTGAAAGCACCCGACGGAAACGCCTGGATGAGCATGACGCGCCGGAAGAAAGCTGGCCCGGCAAGGGCAGTGCATCTGGCTGACCACCCTGCTCCCAACGAAAAAGGCCCCCGAAACTCTCGGGGGCCTTTTCAATCTCGAAACGTGTTCGCTTACTCGGTCACGGCGCTTTCAATCGCGATGCTGACGCCCGGACCCATGGTCGAGCTCAGCGCCACCTTCTTCATGTAGGTGCCTTTCGCGCCGGCGGGTTTCGCCTTTTGCACCGCGTCGATAAAGGCGCGGACGTTCTCGACCAGCTTGCCTTCGTCGAACGACGCCTTGCCGATCCCTGCGTGCACCACACCGGCCTTCTCGACCTTGAACTGCACTTCACCGCCCTTGGCGGCTTTCACGGCGTCGGCCACGTCCATCGTCACCGTGCCGACCTTGGGGTTCGGCATCAGGTTGCGCGGGCCCAGCACCTTGCCCAGACGGCCCACGATGGGCATCATGTCCGGGGTCGCGATGCAGCGGTCAAAGTTGATCTCGCCGCCCTGGATGGTTTCCATCAGGTCCTCGGCGCCGACGATATCGGCCCCGGCTTCCTGCGCCTCGTCAGCCTTCGCACCACGGGCGAAGACGGCAACACGCACGTCCTTGCCGGTGCCGTTCGGCAGGCCGACGACGCCACGGACCATCTGGTCGGCGTGGCGCGGGTTCACACCCAGGTTCACGGCGATCTCTACGGTCTCGTCGAATTTCGCGCTGGCGTGGTTCTTGACCAGGGCGACAGCCTCTTCGACCGTCACGTTAATCTTGTCCGCAAAGGCTTCGCGGGCGGCGCGGGTACGTTTTCCAAGTTTCGCCATCTTACTTCACCTCGATGCCCATGGACCGCGCGGACCCTGCGATGATCTTCATCGCGGATTCTACGTCGTTCGCGTTCAGGTCTCTCCACTTCGCTTCCGCGATCTCGCGCAGCTGCTTGGGGCTCACCGTGGCAACGCTTTCGCGACCCGGGGTCTTGGAGCCCGATTTCAGCTTTGCAGCCTTCTTCAGGTAGTACGACGCCGGCGGCGTCTTGATGTCCATTTCAAAGGACTTGTCCTGATAGTAGGTGATCACGGTCGGGCACGGTGCACCGGGCTCCATCTCCTGCGTCTTGGCGTTGAACGCCTTGCAGAATTCCATGATGTTGATGCCGCGCTGACCCAGCGCCGGACCAACCGGCGGGGACGGGTTCGCTTGTCCGGCAGGCACCTGAAGCTTCATGGTGCCGGCAAGTTTCTTGGCCATTGGCCTTCTCCTTTTCAAACAGCCTCGGGGCGCGCCCCTAGGCCTATGTTGATGTGGTCAGGTCCGACGATCGCGACCGCCGCGCCTCCCACATGGAAAGCACCTCGGCCCGATCCGGGCAAAGGTACGAGGGCGCCGCGTACACCCTCTCTAGACTTTTGACAAGCCCCCGCTTTGCTTGCCGGGCTATTCTTCGCGGCGATAGCGCGTGTCCAGTCTCCGCCAACGAAAACGGCCGCGCAAGTTGCACGGCCGCGAATTCGTCTCTTTGAACTGGCGTGTGTCAGGCCTGCTTGGTCACCTGCGCGAATTCCAGTTCGACCGGGGTTTCGCGGCCGAAGATAGACACCGTCACCTTCAGGCGCTGGTTGTCGTCGTCCACTTCCTCGACCATGCCGTCGAAATCCTCGAACGGGCCGTCGTTGACCTTGACCTTCTCGCCCACCTCGAAGCTGACCAGCAGTTTCGGCGCATCCTCGCCTTCCTGCACGCGGTTCAGGATCTGGTTCACCTCCGCGTCGCGCATCGGCATCGGCCGCCCCTGCGGACCCAGAAAGCCGGTGACACGGTTGATCGAGTTGATCAGATGATAGCCCTGGTCGGACATTTCCATATGCACCAGCACATAGCCCGGCATGAAGCGCCGCTCGGCGGTGACCTTCTTGCCCCGGCGCACCTCGATGACCTCTTCAGTCGGCACCAGAACTTCGTCGATATCTTCCTCGAGGCCCTGTTCGGCCACGGATTGCCGGATCTGCTCTGCGATCTTCTTTTCGAAATTGGAAAGAACGCTGACCGAATACCACCGTTTCGCCATGCTGAGCACCATCCCTCGTTGCCCGGGTCGCGCCCGGAAAGTTCATATTCCGAAGGGCCTTTCCGGCCCAAACCACCTTCCAGAAACAAATCAGCGCGCGGGCTCGAATCGCCGCGCGCTGCTGGAAGTGTCGGGTCAGTTACCGCCCTTTGCCCTTCATTTCAAGGCTCAAGCGCCAAAATTCGCGCGACTCAGCCGAAGAGGCCAAGCAGACCTTCCAGGCCGCTGCGGATCGCCAGGTCGACCAGCGCGAAGAAAACCGCCGTCAGCGCCGCCATGATGAACACCATGACCGTGGTCAGCAGAACCTCGCGCCGTGTCGGCCAGACGACCTTGGCGACTTCCGCACGGACCTGCTGAATGAACTGAAGCGGATTTGTAACGGCCATCGGTGCGCGACTTTCTTCGTTGGAAACCTCGTGACGCGCGACATACGCCGCACGCGGCACGAATTCAAGAGCCGAGACCGCCTGCGACGATCCCCGTGCACGTGCTGTGGCCTTCCCGCCCTGCGGCGGATCGTCAGGTCTGACGCGCCTCGGCGGCCAGCCGGTCGAACGGGTCGGGCCTGTCGTCGTCGCCCTCCTGCGCCCCCGAGAAATCCGGCAGCGCCAGCCGCTCGGCCCAGGAGTCCGGCAGCCAATCCAGCAGCCGGTCGAACTTCTCGGCAAATCGGTCGGCCCGCTGCCGTATTCGCTCGGCCAGTTCCGGCTTGCGGGCATGCAGCCGCTGCCACGCCCCACCGAGAATCTCGCCCCAGCGGTCGGGGCCCAGCGTCAGGTAGGCGATCAGCACCAGCCATACCAGCAGCAGCGCCACGAGCGGCACCATCAACGGCCAGTAGATCACAAGCCCGGCCAGCACGGCCAAGACGATGTGCTTTTTCGTCGGACGGTAATTGCGCAGCCACTCCGGCAGGCGCCGCGTCACACGCGCGTGCAGCGGCACCGCAATCCCGGTTGCCGGCGCCGACCCGTTCGCGTTTTGCCTTTTGTCCGCGACAGGACTGCGGCGCAATGTCAGCCGCGGCAGGCGCACGCGCGGCACCCTCAGCCATCTCCGGCGGCGCCGCGTCACTTCGGGCATGACGGCCCGCTCGGCCTTCAGAATCTGCGCAATCGATTCCCGCACCGGTTCACGCTGTTTTTCGGGCTCTTTTGCATCACGGCTCAGGACCTCTTCCTGCGGCGCGATATCGGGCAGCCGCTCGGGCATTGTGCGGCGCTTCTCCTCGATCAGAAGCTGCCGAACCAGATTATCTGCGTTACTTTCGATACCCTGCGGGTCCTTTGCATCCACCGCCGGCGTCCCCGGCAGTTCCTCGCTGCGGATGTAAAGATCGTTCTGAAGCGCCTGATGGCGCATATCTGTCGTGGTCATGGCAACACTCGTTCAAGGTTCCACGCCCCCACGTGGTGACCGCATCGCGTCCTTCCCCCAAGGGTCCGCATTGCGATTCATGGGCTAGGGCTGAACTGTGGCCGCAAAATGACTTTGTCGGGGCAGAAAATTGGCAGAAACACCCCGGCGTTGCGCGCCACCCGCGCTGCGTCAATGCGCAGCGCGGGATCTGCCGTGTTTACCGAAGAGTCACTCGACCTTGTTCTTGGCGCCGCTGCTCCGACGGAAAACTCCGTCCTGCACTTTCGAAATCGGCGGCAACGTCATGTTCTCGCTCGACCCAAGGGCGCCGACAAAGCGCCGGATCAGGCCGATGGCGACATCTGGCGCCAACATCCGCTTGCTCGACAACGCCGCCACTTTCAGTTCCAGTTCGCCGGGCGACAGTATGTCGTGCGCGGCCTCAAAGGCCCCGAACGCGTCCCGGATACGCGCTTGCAAAAGGTTCGGCACGATATGGTTGCGCACCACGACAAGGCAGACGAACTTGCCGAAGCCCACATAGGAAAGCGAGGCACCTCTGGCCGGAAGGGTCTTTCCGATGATGTTCGCCACCGCCTCCACGATATCCAGGAAATCGCCCTGACCCAACCGCGCGCCCAGCTTCTCGATCCCGTCGATCTCGATCGACAGAAGCGTCATCGCATAAGTTCCCTCGCTCAGTCTCAGAAGCCTGTTTTCCAACTGGAAGTAGTCGCGCATGTTGGGAACATCGGAATAGGTGATCCGCATCGAGGGATCGAACTGCCCCGCTTTGGGCGAAGTCCGCAGCGCGGCCTTCAGCGCGCTGCGGCTCTCGGCCTCGCTCTTTAGCGTCTCGACCAGCAGCATCGCGATCTGGATGCGCACCCGCAGGTCGATATGCTCGATGGGCTTCATCATGTAATCCGTCGCCCCGGCATCGAAGGCCTCGTGCATGTGCTGCTTGGCCGCGGCCGAGGTGATCATGATGATCGGCGCAATCCAGTACTCGGGCATCTCGCGGATTCTCGAACACAGATCGATTCCATCCATGCCGCCCATCTTGACGTCCAGCAGAAAGCAATCGAAAGGACTGTCCTGCGCGGCGATGACCTCCAGCGCCTCTTCGCCCGATGCCGCCGTGGTAACATCCTCGAATCCCATCTCCTTCAGGTATTCCGCAAGCAGCGCAACTATGATTTCTTCATCGTCCACGACCATGATTTTCATGGGTCACGTCCCCTCATTCACAAGTTTTCACCATCTCGGAAACAATTGCAGGGTGAATGGGGTAACTTTGCGACGTGCTAGGGTTAATTTCGTGATGCGCTGGACATGTGGCCAATCTCTGACGGATTGCCAGCCCAACAAAAGGCGCGATGCCGGACAGCTGCAATGTCATGAAAGCGAATGGCAGGGGCAGCAGGGCTCGAACCCGCGACCTACGGTTTTGGAGACCGTCGCTCTACCAGCTGAGCTATACCCCTAAGGCCGACGCCTCAGGTACGGCACATGGGCGCCGGAATCAAGTCCCCTTTCCCGCTGCCCGCACGGATTTTTTCGCCCCGCGTCCGGCCCTCAGGCGGCGGATTTCTTGCGATAGTCCGGGCTCGCCACGATCCCGTCGTCGAAGAGCTTCGAAATTTCCGTATCGCTCATCCGTGCCACGTCGCCCAGCACCTCCTCGGTGTGCGCGCCCAGTGCAGGCGCGGGCGCGGGCCGCACGCGACCATGGCTGCCGAATTCGGCCGGATGCCCCGGCACTGGGAATCGACCCATCCCGGGCTGCTCCGTCATCGAGAACATCGGGTTCGCCTCACCGAAATCCGGATCCTCTTGCACGGCCTCCCGCGTGCTGCGGAACACCGACCACGTCAGGCCCATCGCGTTGAAGTCCCCGGCGAATTCCTCGATCCGCCGCTCCGCAAACCATGGCGCAAGGATTGTTGTGATCTCGTGGCGCAGCGTCCAGCGCACGCCCTCGTCACTCATGTCCACCTTGTGCCGCTTGGCCAGCATCGTCATCTGGTCATTCTTGCCCGTGGCATTGACCAACCCTTCCCATTGCCGCTGGGTCAGCCCGATCACCATCACGCGTCCGCCGCAGGCACAGACGAAATCCTGCCCGTATGCCCCGTAAAGCGCATTACCTGACTTGCCCCGCTCATTATTGTTTAGATGCACGTCTCCGACCATACCCAGATGCGCCATCGTGGCCGCCGCGACGTCCTTCAGGGTCAGGACAACCTCCTGCCCCGCGCCGTGGCGCAGCCTGTGCCGCTCGGCCGCCAGCAGGTTCGACACCGCGAGGTTGCCGGCAATCAGATCCCATGCGGGCAGCGCACTGGCCACCGGGTCCTCGCGTCCCTCCGGGCCCGTCATGTGTGGCACACCGATGGACGGGTTCACCGTGTAATCCACCTGCGGCCGCCCCTCGCGGTCTCCCAGCAGGCTGACCATCACCAGGTCGCTGCGCCGCTTGCTCAGGGTCGCGTAATCCATCCAGCCCCGCACCCGCAGGTTGGTCAGAAACATCCCCGCATCCGGCCCCGGCGCAGTGATGATCCGGCTGATCAACTCGCGGCCCTCGCGCGACCGCATGTTCACCGCGACCGACTTCTTTCCCTTGTTCAGCCCCGCCCAGAACAGGCTTTGCCCATCCGGCGCCAGCGGCCAGCGCCCGAAATCCAGGCCGCCTTCCAGCCGGTCGAACCGGATCACCTCGGCGCCCATCTGCGCCAGTGTCATCCCCGCCAGCGGCACCGCGACAAACGCGGAGCCCTCGACCACCCTCATGTCTTTCAAGATCTTGTTCACGTGGTTTCCTCCCATGTGGCGGTGGCCTGCATGCATTGATGCCCGGCCTGTCCGGTATGTAATGTCAGCCCGCGCGCCTCCTCCGACGCGCAGGCGGCAATCGTCATCTCCCCGCTTTCCCCGGGGATCAGCAGCATCGGATGCACGCCCCTGAAAGCAAAACTGTCAGGCGCCCGCCCCTTCACATCCGTCGCCGCCCGCATCAGCCACGCGGCCTGCATCGGCCCGTGAACGACAAGGCCCGGGTAATGCTCGACCTCTTGCGCATAGGGCAGGTCATAGTGGATGCGATGCGCGTTGAAGGTGATGGCCGAAAACCGGAACAGAAGCGCCTCGTTGACAGGCTGGGCCCAGTGTCCGACCGTCTCCTCCGGCATCGGCTGTCTCAAAGGCGGGCGAAATTCGGTCGGCAGGTCCAGGTAAACGATGTCCTGCCGCTCCTCGATCACCACCGCGCCCTCCGCGCTCAACTGATGGTCGACCGACACGAAGACCATGCGCCCGGTTTTCCCGGCCTTCTCGGTCACCCCCGCGATGGTCGATCGGCTGGCAAAGGGCACCCCGACGCGCAACGGCGCGCCGAAACTAAGCTTGCCTCCGGCCCACATCCGGCGCCCCAAGGGTACCGGCGGCAGGAACCCTCCCAGCTTCGGATGCCCGTCCGTTGCCAGCTTCTCCAGCGGGCAGACGGGCGGGAAGGCGCACCAGTGCCAGAGCGGCGGCATCGCCTCGCCCATCTTCGGCGCGTCACGTGCCGTATCGCCGATGGTCGCATGGATCTGTGCGGCCTGCGCCGGGGCGATCACGCCTTCGCGCGTCTCCGTTCGTCCTTTCCATGCCGACAGGTTCACTTGGTCCAAGGCGTGCTCCTCCATCCGAGAAGAATTGCGCCGCCTTAAAAAAATGTCAATATTTCAATACCTTAACGGAATACTACGGTATGCCACGCCGATGCTGCAACTGCAGAAACCCGGCCTAGCGCTTGATTTCACAACAGTTTCCCACCCTGCTTCGGCCTACCCCTTCGCCCGGAACCGTGAGAAACCGGCTTACCGGGGCTCGGCCCGCTCTGTGGCGGATTGCCTCATGGGGTTCGACAATCGCCGTTACGGCGCAGCCTGCTCCAGCGCATTCATGTCCGCGCCGCAGATCGCCGCCTCATGCTTCAGGATACGGTCGATGGGCCAGTGCCACCACGCCAGCGCGTTCAGCCGTGCGATGGTCTCCGCGTCGAAGCGCATCTTCACCACCCGCGCGGGGTTGCCGGCCACCACCGCGTAATCCGGCACGTCGCCCCGCACCACGGCCCCCGCCGCCACGATCACGCCGTTGCCAAACCGCGCCCCCGGCAGCACCCGCACATCCTTGCCCAACCAAACGTCATGCCCCAGCACCGTGTCCGGGCCCGACCACTCCGGCAGGCTGGGCCGGTTCGCGGCCGTGGCATGGTCGAACACGGCGAATGGAAACGTCGAAAACCCGTCGCGCCGGTGGTTGGCCGAGGCGGTGATGAAAACCACCCCATCCGCGATTTGGCAGAACCTGCCGATCACCAGCCTCTCGTCCGAGACCGGAAACAGATACGGCGCAAGATGCGTCGCCCAGTCGTCGGGCGGATGCGTGGCACTGGCATAGCTGTAATCGCCCACGATGAACCGCGGATGATCGATCACCGCTTTCAGAAATACCGTCCCCGCATGGGCGGATCCATCGGGCAGGATCAACGGATTGCGCGTGTCCGGGGTGGGAAACGGATATGCCATGCGCCTTGATCTCACCCCAGCCCGAAAAAGAAAAGGGCGCCCGTTCTGGACGCCCTTTCGACTTTGTAAGAGAGATCCCGGATCAAGTCCGGGATGACGCGTGGTTGTTTCAGTCTTTGGTCATTCTGCGCGTGATTTCGCGAGTTCACACCAGTCGATGTCCGGCCACCCTTCTTGCCAAGCTTCAGCCATGTCACTGTCCACCATCTCCTTGGCGAAATAAAGCCAGCGATCCGACCTATATCTTCTGATATCGGCAACTGCGCGACCAAAACTATCAAGCTCCACGTTTTCAATTCTAATCTCTGTACCGGGACCGTAGAGCCGTTCCGCTTTATCCCGAGCCTCCTCGGCCCAAGTTTTTTCCGCTGGGCAACCAGCACCACGCAGCTCAGGTGCATCAATGTCTTTGGCACGAACGGAATAAACTGCTTCAAGTCCGGGCCATAGTTCCAAACGAACAACTATCGTATCACCATCAATCACGCGCTCTACGACGCCATAATACTCTGAATAGGCCGACGGGATGTCCTGGCTGATCGCAGGAAAAGTTGTAGTAGCGAGCAATAGAACCGCGGCCTTTAGTTTTTCAAACACAGTCGAGTCTCATCTGAAGTTTCAAAGTGTTTGAATAATTACATCAAACGCAAAAAAGGCGGAGGAAAGATTTCCCCCGCCTTGTACTTTCAGCTTTGCCTCAGATCACTCGACGATCTTCGACACGACGCCGGCGCCGACGGTGCGGCCGCCTTCGCGGATGGCGAAG
>NZ_JASHIN010000002.1:0-355415 GCF_030733705.1 Roseovarius sp. MMSF_3298 | reverse complement strand
CTTCGCCATTCTCGTATCCCTTCAAAGGTTTGGGATACACCTTAGCCGACTGTCCGGATTCCTGGGACCACTTCAATAAACCGCAAGGGCCTCATCCTTTCGATTGCTCACATCAAGACGGCCTTCTTGGCCTTCCACAATCTTTGCGAATTCGAGAAGTCCATACGATCCATGTATGCTGACCATCGGGAACTAAGCAGGTTATTCGACGACTGTCGCGCCAACGCAGAGTTCTTTTCATATCTGCGAAACAAGTTCACCGGCCATATCACCGACGACCTAATCGAGAAGACCTTAGAGTGGAAACCCGAACTTCCTCTGACTTTGGATCGGGATCATGATGCAGGCATCATCCTGATGTACAACTACTGGCTGCTCGAGACAGCTATCAACACCTATGTGGACTCAGAAGGTAACCACAAGATTTTCGACTCTGAAACCGACCTCATGTACCCGCCGGATTTCAAGCGTTTCGAAAGCACACTGACCACGACCATTGATCAAGCGACCAAATTCCTTTCTGCCGTTGAGGCCATTTTCAAACCGACCGTTTCATCGCCAGCTTCAGAAGAAGAGAAAATAGAGCTGTTTGTGAAGGCAGGCCTTACCGACTTTACCTTTCTAACGAAAAAAGGTCGTTGAAAGCGATCTAGGTGCAGATTGTTCGGGTGCGAGGCTCAATCCTCTCAGGCACATTGTATGCCTGCACGGTTATCGAGATTTCTCGATTGGCGTCGTCCTTGTGTCCGAACAGATATGTCCAACTGCCTTCGTTTCGTTTCTTAACCAACTTTTTGCAGTTGGGGTGCTTGTGCGTGCTTTCCTCGATCTTTTCGAGCACACCGGTGAAATCCTTGTTTCGGCTGAAAATCAAAACAGCCGCTTTGGTGTCACGCCAGCTAAGGTACGAAAGCACCTGATCGAGCGTCTCGAGATAGCCCTTTTCGCCCGTCCAAAACTTGCACTCTCCGATGAAAATGTTTCGCCCATCTACTTTGATGAGAATGTCGGTCTTGCCTTCGTAGTTGAAGGTTTCTCCTGTCGCATCGCCAGAAAAGTGTCCGTTCAATTGCATCAGGAAGTGCGTCCGCAGGCTTTCCTCATCGATCTCGCGAAACGCTCCGGGACTCTGCTCCATGACACTGACCATATTTGCCAAGACGGACAATATATGCTCGTAGTCATCGTCTGTAAGGATTGGTTCTGGGTTGTATGCAACTTTGGATGCGGTTGGCTTTGGTGTCTGTGGTCGTATGTTTCTTCGGACCTTTGGTGCTGCAAACGTTTCCTTAGCACCTGGGCGTTCTTTCATTCTGAAACCAAGCCCAGCAACTAGCGACTTGTCTTTCAGTAGTTTTTCCTTGCGCCGCTCGATTGTTCTTGTGGCAAGGTTTTCCAATCCGGCGTTGTAGCCATTGGCATCGTTGGCAAGCCAACCGAGATGCGTATTGATTGAGTTGAGTACTCGTTCAATTTCTTGTTTCACTCGTTCAGCTGACAGATCGGTCCCAGTAACCGAGAACTCGACGACCCCGTCGCGGACCCTAGCCATCGGATTATTGAAGTTTCGAGTGGAGGGCTGAATGTCAAAACCAACCTTGTTGCCAGTGAACGGCACTTCGACATCTATCGTTGTTCCGGTGATGAGGACCGGCCGCGAACGATCATGAATAATGCGGTCACGGTCTTGGCTCACGTCAATTTTGGTTTCTCTTTGATCCACAACCAATTCATCGTCGTGGATGACTGGCACCTCGAATGTGTACTCGTCGACATAGTAACGCGCCAAATCCGTTGTCGAAATATTCAGAAGCTCGTCGCCATTCATCGCGCCAATCTTGGCAACGAGTTCGTTCCTCCAACCTTCTTGGGTGGCGTGCCAGTCGCCTTTGTGGAATAGGTAGTCCTCTGGCGTGGAACGATAGCCGCGCATACTCATCTCTTAAGTGGTTAGTGACTGTATGTGCACTATATATAGTGGAGCGCTGAAAACCAATGAAGGTCGGAGTTTGAAACCACAAGCGCCATGAGTTTTTTTTGTGCCCGATCACGCACCGACCTGCTTGCTGCTCACGCCAACGCCGCGTTTCATCTTCCGTTGGGCGTCTATTTTGCTCGAAGCATCGACATTGAACGGCCGCTCTTCAACCGAAGCTGCGACCACTTCGCGCGTGCAGCGAACGACCGCTTCTCTAATTGGGTTTCTGGGTCAAGCTCCATTTTCCTTCTTATGAACGATTGAGGATCGCTGATCCGGATCACGCTTCTCTTCGCAGTCTCGTCTGGCGTTCGAAGGGCGCCGCTGCATGCATGTGTCGGATTGGCAATGGAGAGCCCCGCTGTCCGGCGCGCTTCAAGTTGCGCAGCAGACATTTTCGGCTTCATCCATAGACCTCGTCCGGATAGGACGATCCCGTCAGGGTTGGTGGTTGGCTACTGGGTCATGCCTTGCCTCCCACGTTTTCCTGACGGAATTCCGTACCATCGATCCACATCTTATGCAGAAGGACGGCGAGTTTTCGGGCGACGGCTACGACGGCACGACGGCGGCCTTTGGTGCGCATTAAGCGCATCCCCCAGGACTTGATCTGTGACCCCGCCATCGTGCGCATGAGCAGTGCGTTTGCAGCGGCATACTAGGTAGCCCAGACATCTCGATCACCAGCCTTCGAGATGCGTCCTGGATTATCATGTTCGCCGGATTGGTAGCGTCTGGGCGTAAGGCCATAGTGCGCAGCGACTGTACGTGAACGTTTGAAACGGCCTGGATCATCGACGGCGGCTTTGAACGTGAGTGCGGCGATGGGGCCCACCCCCGGGCACTGTAATCATTCGCATGCACACTTCGTCTTGCGAAGCTGCCCGTTTAACGCGCCGGTCCAGCTCGAGATAGCGTTGGAAGAGCACCGCACGCGCGTCGAGCAAAGGTATGATCGCATGCGCGAGCACTTCATCCATCAGGATCATCGGTCGAACCACCCCGTCAAAGCTGCCGTACTTGACTGTTCTTGGCAGGCGAACTCCGAAGATCTTCAAAAGGCCGCGTACCTCGTTGGCCAAATCCATCGTCTTTTTGAGCAAAGCCTTTCGGGTGCTCAGGAGCTCCCGCAGGCCATGCGCCTGTCGGCTCTTCATGTGCACCGGGCTGAACCAACCTGTTTTCAGGATCTGAGCTATGCCTTTGGCATCGGTCTTGTCGGTTTTGTTCCGCATGGCCGACAGCGCGGCGCTTACCTGCCGCGCCTCCATGCAAACGATGTCAAAAGCTTCGGCCTGCAAGCCGATGTACAGGTGCTGGCTCAAAGCACCAGCTTCGAAGCCAACACACTTGATGGCGTGCGGGAAAGCCATAAGACAAGCGGCCATGTCCTCAACTTCACAAGGCACTTCCCGCTCTAATTGAACCTTCCCTTTGCCATCGACAATGCAGAGCGCACACGAGCGCAGCGATACGTCTAATCCAACGAAGTATTCCATAGTCTGTCTCCCTTGTTCACAGCGATGCCGTGATCATATCGGGAGCTCGACCTCAGAGGAGGGTCAGCCCAATTACGCATGCTCTCCGCCCAATCTGCCAGGAAACACACCAAGTTCCGACTTGAACCCGCAGCCAATAAGGTTTGACGCTAGTCGCTTTTGGGCAACCGCCACCGAAATCGAAGGCAACAGGTGGCGTTCTTGGAATCGCCAGTATTATCAGTGCCTTGGAAGGCTATTCACCAAATCGGCACAGTCATGAGGTCCGGAGAATACCAGCCCTGAGAGACCGCTTCCGTGCTTCTTAGCCCAAGCGTCGGTGCTCGGCCCACCCTGCATAACTCTCAAATATAACGGGAAAATCCGGCCGCAGCCGGATCGGGAGAACGCTTTCGCGGGGGCAAGTGGCGGAGAGACAGGGATTCGAACCCTGGAGACGGTTTCCCGCCTACACGCGTTCCAGGCGTGCGCCTTCGACCACTCGGCCACCTCTCCGGTCTGGCCTCTTTATCGCTAGCGATCATGCCAGTTCAAGAGCTTTCTTGCGCACGGCTCAGCGGCCATCGCCGGCCCCCCCGCCATCACCTCCGTCGGCGTCGCCGTCCATGTCCGGCGGTTCATCAAGCTGGCGCGGCTTAGTTTCGGGAACAGACATGGAGACGGGCGCCGTGGCGGCCTTGGCCCCGGTTTCGGTGCCGCCACCTCCCAGCACCTCGGCGTTGCGAATCCAGATATCGCGCTGCGCGAAAGGTATTTCGATCCCGGCCGCGGCAAATCGAGCGGCGATCTCGTGGTTCATTTCCGAATGCACCGACAGAACGTAGTTCACGTCTCGCAGTATCGCCCGGATCTCGAAATCCAGCGCATCCGCCCCGAAACCGCGGAACACCACCGCCGGTGGCGGATTCAGCAGGACGAGCGGATGTGCCTCGGCAACCTCTTGCAGGATTCCCTCGACCATTTTCGTATCCGTACCGTAAGCCACACCTACCGGAACGATAAGGCGGCCCACGGTATTGCCGCGGGTATAGTTCGTGACCCGTCCCGAAACGAGATCGGCATTGGGCACAATCACGTCGGAGCGGTCGAAGGTCTGGATGATGGTCGAACGCACCGAGATGTCCTTGACGTTGCCGTGCACGCCGCCCACCTCGATCCAGTCGCCTTCGGAGATGGGCCGTTCGACCAGAAGGATGATGCCGCTGACGAAGTTCGACACCACGTTTTGAAGGCCGAAACCGATACCGACCGAAAGCGCGCCCGCAACATAGCCCAACGCCGTGAGATCGATGCCCGCGCTGGTGATGGCAATGACCGCGGCCAGAAATATCCCGATATATCCGACACCCGACAGGATCGCGTTGCGACCTCCCGGATCGATCTTGGTCTTCGGCAGGATCGTGTTCTTGAGAGCACCCTGAAGAAGCCGTGTCGCGGTGTATCCCAGGACGAATACAAAGGCGAGCGTGAGGAAAATCATGGGCGAGATGCGCGTCTCGCCGATCATGAAACCTTCCGCCGCGCGGGCGTAAAGCTCGGTCAAATCCGCGACGCGCGCCCCCCAGATCAGGGCGAAGACCGGTAAGGAAAGAAGGACGAGAACCACTCCGATCAGGATAGGGATCAGGGATTCGGCCGCGCCCGCGCGGTTGCGCGTGACAAGCACGTAGACTTCGACCACCACCCTTTGCAGCACCAACAGCATCGCCAGCAGCTCGATCGAGCCCAGCGAGGGATAGAGCAGCGCCTGCGCAAGCCTGAAGTATCCGACCGCGCCCAATACCGGCACCACAATGGCCAGCGCAGCCATCAGAAAGGCCAGTATTCCGGTCATGCGAGAGCGATAGGTTTCCTCGCCATCGTCCTCCACGTCGGTACGTACATGTTCCCGCAAAAGCCTCGAGATACGCAACAGCAGAAGGCTGCAAAGCACCATCAGGGGAAACAGGATGACAACAGACGCGGATTGGCTCCACTGCGAGATGTCGCCGACCTGCTGCAGAAAGAAGCTGCCCGATGCCACTGCGCCCAGAAGCATGCCATAGACCCGTCCCTTGCGGCGACTCTCGGGCGACAGGTTCAGTGGCAGCGTGCGGGCCTCTTTTCCGGGGAACACGCGCGTGGCCAGCCAGCGTGCCAGCAGAAAGGTAAAGACCAGCGGGCCGAGAACGTCCAGTATCTGACTGCCGCGCAAACCGATCAAGCCGGTGCTCGAAACCGCCTCGATGAGGAAATAAACACCAAAAAGCGGTAGGAACAGGCTGCCCATCGACACGATGAAGCCTATGATCCATCGCGCCGCGCCCGGGTTTTCGTCCAGTATCCTGCGGTTCAGCTTGTGGGTCCACTTGCGCCCTCGCGCCAGCAGCACCAGTCCGATCACAGACATCACCAGCAAGGCGGGAATATCTTGCATGGTCTCTTCGCGCTGGACAGGGTTGGCCCAAGCGGTCATCACCTCCGAGCGCAGAGTCGAAGCGGTCCGGGCGAGCGCGGCGAAACCTTCGGGCCAGTGAACCGGATTAAGCGGTGACGCGCCAAACTCCAGGATTTCCCGGGTCTGTCGCTCGCGGATGATGGTGTCGATCCCCTGGATCAGCCCGTCGGCCCGGGTGAAGGACAGTTCAGCTTGGCGTACCGGCTCTCGCAGACGTGCAATCCGGTCTTCCAGAAGGGAGCGCTCCGCCGCGATCGCGGCGGGCTCGGTCTCGCCCTCTTCCGGCGCCGGACCAATCGCTTCCAGTTGGCGCTGTGCCGTCTCAATCGCGTTTCGATTGATGTCCTGGGCCTCGAGGAACCGTTGCCGCCAGTCGGCCAGTTCGTGGCGCAACGCTTCCAGTGCGTTGGTCGAGGCGCGGCCGGTTTCAATGGCTTCATCGGCCCTTGTCGCCACGCGCGTCCAGGTTTCGTAATCCGGCAAGTTGTCGGAAGCCCGCGATTGTGCTGTTGCAGGCGAAGCGGTCGATACGAGTGCCGTCGTCAGCCCTGCCCCGTAGCCGGCCATCAAAAGAACCAGTACGGCCAGGCAGCGCAGCACTCTGGTCATTCGACAAACACCCCGGGTATGCTGCGCGGCGCCTCTGACAGCCAATCGGGCGTCGGAAGGTTCTTCTCGCGCAGGAACTCTGGATTGAACAGTTTCGACTGGTATCGCGTGCCATAGTCGCAAAGTACCGTCACGATGGTATGCCCCGGCCCCATGTCGCGCGCCATTCGGATTGCACCAGCGATATTCACGCCGGTGGATGCGCCCATGCAGAGGCCCTCGTGCGCCAGAAGGTCGAACACGATCGGGAGCGCTTCCTCATCGGGAATCTGGTAGGCGAAATCGGGCGTGAAGCCTTCCAGGTTGGCGGTGATCCGAGCCTGGCCGATTCCTTCGGCGATGGAACTGCCCTCGGCCTCGAGCTCACCTGTCGTGTAATATGAATAGAGCTTTGCGCCCATCGGGTCGGCAATACCCATCTTCACGCCCTTGGGTTGCAACGCCATCGCCACGCCGGCCAGAGTGCCGCCCGAGCCGCAGGCGCAGATAAATCCGTCCACCTTGCCGCCTGTTTGTTCCCATATCTCGGGGCCGGTTGTCTCGACATGGGCCTGGCGGTTGGCGGTGTTGTCGAACTGGTTGGCCCAGATCACGCCTCTCTCCGAGGTCTCGGCAAGCTTCTTGGCCAGGCGTTCGGAGTACCGCACAAAATTATTGGGATTGCTGTAAGGGGCAGCCGGAACCTGAACCAACTCGGCGCCCGCAAGCGTCAGCATGTCCTTCTTTTCCTGGCTTTGCGTTTCCGGGATCACGATCACCGTCTTGAAACCCATCGAGGCTCCCACCAACGCGAGGCCGATGCCAGTGTTCCCGGCCGTTCCCTCGACAATCGTACCGCCCGGCTTCAGATCGCCACGCGCCACTGCATCTGTGATGATCGCCAACGCGGCACGGTCCTTGACCGATTGGCCAGGATTAAGGAACTCGGCCTTACCATAGATATCACAGCCAGTCTCTTCGCTGGCTTTACGCAGTTTGATGAGGGGGGTGTTTCCGACCGCGTCGGCCAGATCCTTGGCGATCCGCATCGCTGAGGCTCCTTAAATCAGCATTCGGAATCTGATTAAGACGGAAACGCCATGAACTCAAGCGGATGCGGTCAGCCGTGGGCGTTCCCGTTCAAGCCAGAGCAACAATGCAAGCAGCGGGCCGATGTTGACTTCGCCCGTGCGGACCATATCCATCGCCTGATCAAAGCGAATGACGTGGCGTCGCAGATCTTCGTGCTCGACATCCAGCCCGCCATGGCTTTGCCCGCTGTCGGGCAGATCGCACACACCGACGTAGCAGTGATACATTTCGGTCGAACAACCGGGCGAGCAGTAGTGCGAGGAGACATGCTCAAGCTGCAAAAGAGCAAGATCGGCTTCCTCGCTGCATTCGCGGCGCGCGGTCTCTTCCGGTGTCTCACCCGCATCCACGCGGCCCGCCACGGGTTCCAAGACCCAAGGGTATGGATCGCCGCGTCCAAATGGACCCATGCGGAATTGCTCGATCAACAGGATACGGTCGCGAACGGGATCATACGGCAGCACGATAGCCGCATCGGTCGCGACGAAAACCTCGCGCGAAAGCGCGGCACTCATTGTTCCGTCGAACTGCGGATGCCGTAAACGATAGCTGCGCGTCAGGAAGAAACCTTCGTGCGGCGTGTCGCGCGACACGATCTCGACCTCGTCGGACCGCATTGGGCTGCGCCGGGTCGCCGGGGCCGGATTGCGGGCGGCCGCCGAACGCGCGGCGGCCCTAGACAGGATCATCTGACGGCGCGGCTCCAGATCCTGCGCCGAAAGCCTCCCGAAGTATCCCATGATCTCGCTCGCGGCGTGTTCATAAAGCGCCACATCCGACTGCGCACCGGAGCAAAGTACGGTGTCATGTTCCGTCGTCTTGCACGGCAAGCCGACAACCGTCGCGAAGAACAAAGCCCGCGCCGCTGCCTGCCCTTCCAGATTGCCCGAGGTAGCATCCCCGGCCCCGAGACATCGCAACAGGCCGTTCGTCCAGCTCGGACCTTTCAGCGTAACGCGTCCCATACGATCAGCGCCAGCGCCGCGCGACCCATTCCGACACGAGGCCGATCACGACCCCGCCGCCCACAAGCAGCACGATCAGCGGGATGTGCCACATGGTGAACAAGTAATCGATACCAAGCTCGAAAATCGCGATGATCCCTTCGACCGGCCCGTCATAGCGGTTTTCCAGCGCGTGGCGCAGCATCTCGTTGAAGCTTTGCAGAAAAAGCGCCCAGAACACCATCGCACCAACGCCGGTCAAGCCCGCACCGATGGCGTTGCTGTACCCGTGGTTCAGCCTTGAGCCGATGACCACCCAGCCCATCAGCAGGCCAAGGGCCACATTCACCTCGTTGAACCAGCCGAACCCGGTGCCTTCGGGCATCAATGGGCGAAACATCTCGGAGGCGTACCAGGCAAGGATCGCCATCAATATGGCGGCGACACCTCGACCGGTTGTCGGCATACTGTCGGTTACGGGCATTCCTCTGCGGGCCTCGCGATTGTGATCTGCGTCACATCGCAGTTACCCGCATGAAACGCTGCCGCACAAGAGGTCAGGTAAAAATTCCACATCCGTCGAAAGCGTTCGTCAAAGCCCATCTCGGCAATCTGCTCCCACTTTTCGTTGAACGTGTCGTGCCAGCGGCGCAGTGTCTGGCTGTAGCTTTCACCGAACTCGATGGATTGCCGGACGAGAAGGCCGGCTCTCTCGACTTGTGCCCTGAGGGCTGCGGGGCTGGGCAGCATGCCTCCCGGGAAAATGTACTTCTGGATAAAGTCGACATCCCTGCGATACGTCTCGAAACGCTCGTCACCCACGGTGATGATCTGAAGCGTCGCGTGCGCGCCGGGCTTCAGGCGGTCATGCACCGTGTCAAAGTAGACCGGCCAATACCGCTCGCCCACAGCCTCGAACATCTCGATACTGGCGATGCCGTCATACAGCCCATCCTCGTCACGATAATCCTGAAGCTTGAATGTCACGAGTTCGGAAAGCCCCGCCTTTTCAATGCGCTCCTGGGCATACTTGAACTGCTCCTCGCTTATGGTCAGGCAGGTGACGCGTAGGCCTCGCTGGCCCGCCGCATATTCTGCGAACCCACCCCATCCGCAGCCGATCTCCAGCACATGGTCGCCCGCCGTCGCACCCATCTGATCGACCATCGAAGCGTATTTCGCCGTCTGCGCCGCTTCCAGACTCTCCTGTCCTGTCTCGAAGATGGCGCTGGAATAGGTCATGGTGTCGTCCAGCCAAAGCCGGTAAAAATCGTTGCCCAGATCGTAGTGATAGCTGATATTGCGCCGCGCCTGCTTGCGCGTGTTGCGCTGGAACCAGAAACGCAGCTTTTCGTAAAGCTCGACCAGCTTCTGCCCCGGATAGCCGTTGTACATGTCGTCATTGTCGCTGTTGACGAGGTCCATGAAGGCCTGAAGATCCGGCGTGGTCCACCATTTGTCGAGGTAGGCGTCGCAAAAGCCAAGATACCCCTCACGCAGCATCCGCGAGAACAGTTCGTCATTGTGAATGTCGATGCGCGCCACCGGCCCCGGGGCCGCCCCCTCGGCGCGGAACACCCGGCCATCGTCCAACCCGATGTCCAACCGGCCATGCTGAAGCGTCCGGGCCACCGCGAACATCCGGGAGAAATAGCGCGGAAGCCCGGTCTGGTCGTCAGTGTCAGTCAGAACGCTCTCGGTAACAGCAGACATCGTGGTGCCGCCATCCGGAGCTGTGACGCGGGCGGTGCCCAAAGGTGTTCTCATTGCTTTCAAAACGGTCTCGCTTCATACGCTTCCAATGCGCGTTGCCGGCCTTCGGAGAGGCCGATCACACGCTCAGGATACTCGTTATCGGGTTGAATGGTCCAACTGCGCGGCATTGCCTCGAAATAGCTCAGCGCGGTCTTGGTGGGCCGACTGTACCCCTCGGCGATCCAGCGGCGCCGATAGGCGCCATCGGGGTCGAACTTGTCCAGCTGTGTCTCGGGGTTGAAGACGCGGAAATAGGGGGTGGCGTCCGGGCCGCTGCCTGCTGCCCATTGCCACCCCATAGCGTTCGACGCAACGTCCCAGTCGGTCAGGCAGTCATCAAACCAGGCCTGTCCTACTTTCCAGTGAGTCATCAGATGCTTGGTCAGGTAACTGGCGACGATCATCCGGGCCCGGTTGTGCATCTTGCCGGTCACGTACATCTCGCGCATGGCAGCATCGACAAAGGGCTCGCCGGTGCGGCCCTGCTTCCATGCCTTGACCTCGGCGCGGCGCTCGTCTTCGTTCCAGGGGAACGAATCCCACTCCTCGCGCCAGTTGTCGTCCTTGATGCGTGGCGTGTGATAGATCAGGTGGTAGGCGAACTCGCGCCAGACCAGTTCCTGCAACCATGTCTCGGCACTCTTGCCGCCCCCTTCGTGAAGCGCGCGTTGCCCGGCGTGCCAGCATTGAGCCGGGGAAATTTCTCCATAGGTCAGGTTCTCGGAAAGGCCCGAGGTGCCATCCTCGGCGGGAAAATCACGGTTCTTCTTGTAGTCGCCAATGGCATGACCGGTGAACCAGCCCAGACGGCCATGTGCCGCCTTCTCGCCCACGCGCTGGTGCGGCAGGCAGACCTCTGCGCCACGGTCCATCGCCGTGCCCATCTTCCAGTCGTCCAGGGCCTCACTGTCGGGCCAACTATCCGGCGCCGGAATTTTCGAGGGGGCCGACAAAGGCGCGGCGACATCGCGGTCGCGCACGGCGCGCCACATCGGGGTATAGACCTTGTAGAACCCACCCGCCTTGGTTTCGACCGTCCACGGCTCGAAGAGCAGGTGGCCGGTGTGGCTTTCGGCCTCGATATCGATATCTTTCAGCGCCGTTTTCACTTGTTTGTCGCGCTCGATCGCGTCCGGGTCATAGGCGCGGGACCAAAACACCGCCCCTGCCCCGGTCTTGCGCGCAAGATCGAGCAGAATATCGGCGGGATTGCCTGAACGGAACACGATCCGGCTGCCCTTGTCGCGCAACCTTTTATCGAGATCGGCCAACGACAGTCCCAACCGCCATTTCGGCGCGGCGCCCAAATCATCGACCAGCTTGTCCCGTATGAAAACCGGGATCACCGGACCGCCGCGCTCGATCGCGGCAGTCAGGGCCGGATGGTCCGACAGCCGCAGGTCACGGCGCAGCCAAAGGATGGTCGGTGTGGTGTCGGTCATGTGCTCGATGCCCCCGGTCTTCAAGGGGCTATACGGCCTGCAAGTCCCCGTGGATCAAAGACAAGTTTCCAAGGCTTCCAGAACGGAGTCGACCTCGGTCTTGTTCGTGTAGTGGACGAAGCTAAGCCGCAGCACGCCCTTGTCCAGATCAATCCCCATCGCCTGCAAGGGGCGCGCACCGTAGAAATCACCACCGCCCGCCATGATCCCGTGTTCGGCCAGCCGCGCCGCCATCTCGGCCCCCGCTCCGGGCAGTTCCACGGCCACGGTGGGTGCCTTGAGGGAGGCATCGCGTGGGCCGATCAGGCGCAGGGTGTTCTTTTCGGCCAGGTAATCGAGCAAAGGTTGCAGCAGTTCGGTCTCGTGGCCGCGCATCAGGTCATGCACACCGCTTGTCCGCCCGGCCGCACTGCCTGTGATCCCGTGATGCTCTGCAAGCACATCGTAATAGTCCGCCATCCCCGCGCAGGCGGCCACTTGCGCGTGATCCGGACCAGCGGGTGTGAACCGCTTGTAAAGGCTATCGGCGTTGAACCAATGCGCCTGGTTCGGCAATATCTGCCCAAGCTCGCGGCGGATGACCATCACGCCCTGGTGTGGGCCATAGGTCTTGTAGGCCGAGAAGAGGTAAATATCTGCCCCGAGATCGCCAACGTTGACGAAGCCGTGCGGCGCATATGACACCCCATCAACACAGACAAACGCTCCGGCAGCATGGGCGGCGGCGGTGATCTCGACCACCGGATTGACTGCCCCCACGATGTTGGAACAGTGCGGGAAACAGACCAGACGCACGCGCTCGTCCAGAAGGTCTTCCAGGTCATCAAGGCGCAGAAGGCCCGTCTCGGGATCAATCCGCCACTCACGCACTTCGATCCCCGCGTCCGCCAACCGCCGCCAGGGGCCGGAATTGGCCTCGTGATCCTGGTCAGTGACGATGATCGCATCGCCCGGTTTCATCCATTGGCGAAACGCCTGCGCCAGGACATAGGTGTTCTGCGTCGTGGAGGGCCCGAAACTCAGTTCTTCGGTCTCAACTCCAAGCATCGCGGCCAGGCGGGTGCGGGCCTCGTCCATCTCCTCGCCACCAAGGCGGCTGGCTTCATACGGACCGTAGGGCTGCACCTTGCGCTGGTGGTAGAAGCGCGTCAGCCGGTCGATCACCGGGGCGCACGTGTATGACCCGCCCGCATTTTCGAAGAATGCCTTTCCTTTCAGGCTGGGTTCCGCGAAGGCGGGAAACTGCGCCCGCACGAAATCGATGTCCAATGCCCCGCTCATTCCGGCTCTCCCTTTCGTTCGCGGGCACCAAACAGCAAAGCCCCCCGGGGTGCAAGAACCCGGGGGGCTTCATTGTGCCAGGTTTGTCGCTGCCTTCAGGCGCGTTTTTCCGACGCCAGGCCACGCCAGATCGCGTAGCACATGACCAGCAACACCAGCGTGAACGGCAGGCCGGTGGAGATCACCGCCGATTGTAGCGAAGCCAAGCCCCCGCCAATCAGCAACACGATCGCCACGGCGCCTTCAAAGATGCACCAGAACACGCGCTGTGCGACCGGCGCGTCGACCTTCCCGCCTGCGGTGATCGTGTCGATCACCAGCGAGCCCGAGTCCGACGAGGTGACGAAGAACACGATCACCAGGACGATGCCGATCACCGAGGTGATCGTCGCCAGAGGCAATTGGTCCAGCATGTAGAACAGCTTCAGTTCCAGGGCCGCATCCTGTGCACCGGTATAGCCGTCGCTAACCACCTGGTTCAGCGCTGTTCCGCCGAACACGGTCATCCAGAGGACGCAAACGATCGTCGGAATAATCAGCACGCAGGTCACGAACTCACGCACGGTGCGGCCGCGGCTGACGCGGGCGATGAACATGCCGACGAAGGGTGACCAGCTGATCCACCAGGCCCAGTAGAACGACGTCCAGCCCTGGCTGAAGTTCACGTCCTCACGCCCAACAGGGTTGGACAGGGCGAAGATGTTCGTCAGATAAGCCCAGATGCTGTCGAAGAACAACGTGATCAGGAAGATCGGACCGCCAACGAAGAACACGAACAGCAGCAACAGGGCCGCAAGACCCATGTTGATCTCGGACAGGACCTTCACGCCGCCATCGAGCCCCCTAATCACCGAGACCAGAGCGACCGCGGTAATGGCCGAAATCAGAATCACCAGCAAAAGCGGATTGTTCTCAACGCCGCTTTCCTCGCTGTTGCCATAGGCAATGCCCAGGAACGACCGCGTGCCCTCTGCCGCGTCACCGCTGCCGAAGAGGTAGGTCAGGCCCGATGCCGTCTGCTCGGCGCCGAAGCCAAGCGAGGTGGCAAGGCCGAAGAGTGTTGCGAACACGGCCAGCGTGTCGATGATGTGGCCCGTCCAACCCCACACCCGGTCACCGAAGATCGGGTAAAAGGCCGAGCGCAGTGTCAGCGGCAAGCCCTTGTTGTAAGAGAAAAGCGCCAGTGCCAGCGCCACAACCGCGTAGATCGCCCAAGGGTGCAAGCCCCAGTGGAAAATCGTCGCTGCCATACCAAGGCGCTGTGCCGCCGCCTGGTCGCCGCCCGCAGCCCCAAGTGGCGCCCAGTCGGTTCGAGCCCCCTCTTCCATCGAGGTGCCGCCCAGCGAGCTTGAGAAGTGGCTCATGGGTTCGGACACACCAAAGAACAGCAGCCCGATGCCCATGCCGGCAGCGAACAGCATCGCGAACCAGCCTATGTAGGAGTAGTCCGGCGTTGCATCTGTCCCGCCCAACCTGACGGAACCATAGGGCGTCACGATCAGAAGCAGGCAGAAAAGCACGAAAATGTTGGCCGCCCCCAAGAAGAACCAGTCGAACCCCTTTGTTACGGCGCTGAAGAGCCAGTCGAACAAGCCCGAGGCCTGCTCTGGCAGCGCCAGCGCATAAAATACGAACGCCACGATGGAGAGTCCGGAAATCAGAAAGACCGGATTATGGATATCCAAGCCGAACGGCCCGATCTTGGTTTCAATGTTGTCCTGACCGATCTGATAATCGGTCTGGATGATATCCGAGGTGCCTTCCGGCTCCGGGATACCCTGATTTGTTGTTTCATCGGCCATGCACGGCCTCCCTATATGAAGTCTTTTAGTGTCGATCGGAATCGAGCGGTTGGCTCAGGTCCGGACCACCATCACGGAACATTTGGCGTGTTCGGCAATCTTGCCGCCATTCGACGGCCACACGTAATCCATGACGTTGGGTACGTGGCTGGCCATGATGACGAGGTCGGATCCGGTGTCGCTTACGGCCTTGAGCAGGATATCGTCGACATCGGAACTCGGGTCGTGGCTGACCAGAGAATCACCCGAAGCGCTGATACCGTAAGCCTCGCCCTGCTCTTTTGCGAATGCATCGAGCTTTTTCCCGTATTCCTCCGGCGTATGCGCGGTTGAACTGGGCGTAGTCGTGGTAACCCCGACATAGACCACTTCGGCGTTATAATATTTGGCCAGGTCGCCTGTACACTTGAGCGCCTTTTCAAGACGATCCTTGTGAGCCAAGTCAACCGGGGCCATGATCTTGTTGAACATGTCAGTCCCTCCTGTAGCGCGCCATTTGATGGCTCTTTTTGGCCACGCGCCGGGTTTGAGGGGGCCACGGATTACCCGTCTAAATCCCCCCGTGTGCTTCAGCCTAACGCGTTTGGACCCCGGGCTTCAATGAAATGCGGCTGAATTCCGAGCGCAAACGACATCCAGACGTTGCGCGACGGGGCGCAAGGCTGGCGATCAACACGTCAAACCTTGCAAAAACTGCCTGTTTCACAGCCGGTTTCGCCGGAGATTCGCATAATTTACTGGCCGTGCCGAGACTTGATCCCATTGCAATTTTCGGAGCCTCACTTATATTTGAGGTGTCCTTCGGGACTATGGACATAAACGCGCTCGTAATAAGCGGATCGGACCCGGGGGCGGTACCCGGCGGCTCCACCAATCACCCGTCGTTGGAGGGATATGGGGCCGAAACAGGATCGACGAACGTCTAAAGGGGTTAGCTTTGTCCCGGTGAGATACCACCGTTATCGGTTCACTAAGCATAATTGCCAACGACAATAATGCTCCGGCAGCAATGGCCGCGTAAGCGGTCGGAGTAGCCGACTCTTAAGCCCTGGCCTCTAGCAAGGTCAGGCGGGGTTCGCAGGCACCTGGCAACAGAAGCCTGCACTTTCATTTTACCGGGTAAGTAGAAAAGGTGCCATCGGCGCCAAGGAAACGTACGAAGTGTGCCGTTTAATCGAACTCTCGATGCGCCGTCTGAACGAGTTCATGAAGTTCCCCACGTTGCCTGCTCAGAAGTGCTATCTCGCCTTCGTCCCGCGCAGCCGTGATGGCCGCGTCATACAGTGACAGGATGCGTTCCTCGCCCTTGATCACAGAATTAAGAACGTCTTCGTCCAAGTCATCAAAGACCGCACGGGTCTTGATGACAATGCGCTGTACTGTGGAAAAGAAACTGCCATCCTCATCCGGGACGCATCCGTGTTTTCGCAGCCGCGCGGCTAGTTCTGCCTCGTGCGCCGTGTGAGCGGCACTGAATTTCTCCATGAGCGGACGAACACCGGGCTCGGCCCTCTCGAGTATCTCATCATATCCTGCCAGCGTGTCCTTGATCCGCACCTGAAGTTTGGCCAGTGCGTCGCGATATTCGGCAGACGTGGTGAGCGTCATAAAATAAACTCCTTGAACAGTGTTTAACGCGCGAACGGCACGTGCTGTTCCAATGCGCATTGACAGACGGCACAAGGCTGGACACGCATAGGTATGGGCGAATGTGCGACCACTCCGTGATGTTTTGGCCCAAAGTCGCATCCACTGGACGTTGCGCAATCTCGGCAACGCTGTCAGCAAAGGATGTGCCATACCCCCACCCGACGGAATAATCGTACCCCAACTCGACCGCCTGATCGGAACGCAGGACTGTCACGTCAGTTTCGCAACTATCATGGACAGTTGAGGGCCGGGATAGCGGCGTATGATGTGCTGTACCGATGGGCCCCGGGCGGGTATGACGAAGGCGATGAATGGACAGTGACGCGGGATGCGCGATGACGGTATCGCTTAACAAGATGTTCCGCGTGTTCGGGCGGATCGGGATACTGTCCTTCGGCGGCCCTGCCGCGCAGATCTCCCTGATGCAGACCGAGCTGGTGGACCGGCACAAATGGCTGACCGAAAGCCAATTCCTTCAGGCGCTGTCCTTTTGCATGCTTCTGCCCGGTCCCGAGGCGATGCAGCTTGCCACCTATGCCGGATGGAAGCTGCGCGGCGTCAGAGGCGGCCTTTTGGCCGGACTGCTTTTCGTACTGCCCGGTGCAGTGGTGATCTTTGCGCTGGCGTTCGGGTACGCCTATTTCGGCCAGATGCCAGTGGTTCAGACCGTGTTCGCGGGCATCAAGGCGGCGGTGGTGGTGATCGTGTTCCAAGCGCTCTACAAGCTCGCACGCCGTGCGCTTCGGGGCGGACTGGCCCTGACGCTCGCGCTGGGGTCTTTCATGGCGATCTTTCTCTTCTCGGTGCCCTTCCCTGCCATCATCGGGGTGGCCGCCGTCATAGGGCTGGTCTCGGTGCGGACCGGCGCCACAGATGACCCGCCCGTGCCGGTCGTAACGCGGGCTGGCACGGTGCGCACGGTGGTGACATGGGGCGCGATTTGGGCCGCGCCTTTGCTGACTCTCTGGGCGCTCGACGCGACCCTGCTGTTGCAGCTCGGTCTGTTCTTTTCCAAGCTCGCGGTGGTCACCTTCGGCGGCGCCTATGCCGTTCTGGCCTACATGACGCAGGAAATTGTCCAGTCCTATGGCTGGCTCAACACAGACCAGATGATCGACGCGCTTGGCCTTGCGGAAACGACGCCGGGACCATTGATCCTTGTGACTCAGTTCGCGGGTTTCATGACGGGTTTCTTGCAAGGTGGTCCGGGCTTTGCAATGGTCGCGGCGTCGGTCACGCTTTGGGTCACTTTCGTACCGTGCTTTTTGTGGATCTTCGCCGCCGCGCCCTATGTCGAGGCGCTGCTGGCCCGGCCCCGGCTTAAAGGGGCTTTTGACGCCATTTCAGCCAGCGTGGCGGGCGTGATCCTCAATCTCGCCGTCTGGTTTACCCTGCACGTATTGTTCACCGATGTCGGCAAGGGAGCCATAGTGCCGGCGCTGCGCCTCGACAGTTTCTCAGTGCAGAACGCCTCGCTCGTTCTGCTTGCCGTTTTCATCTACGTAGGATTGCGTGTGCCCATGGTCTCCGGGCTTGCCGTCATGGCGCTGCTGGCGTGGGGCATCGATTTGCTGGTCTAAGCTGCGCGGCCTCTTTTGTTTTGCTTCGAATCCCTTATTGTGAAAATCGAAAGGTTCGGGGATGAAGATGCCGCATTCAATCGATTACGGAAAACTGATGCACCGGGCCATGCGCGGCCTGATCCAGGAAGTATTGTGCGATGTGCGCGACAACGGGCTGCCGGGCGCACATCATTTCTTCATCACTTTCGAAACGACCCACCCGGAGGCTGAGTTGGCCGATTGGCTGCGCGAACGCTACCCGAACGAGATGACGGTCGTGATGCAACACTGGTTCGACAATCTCGACGTCACCGACGAGGGATTCACCGTTACGCTCAACTTCGGCGACAGCCCCGAGACGCTCTACATCCCCTACGATGCGATCCAGACCTTCGTCGATCCTTCGGTGGAGTTCGGCCTGCGCTTCGAATCGCAGGACGAGGCCGAGGAGGATGACGAGGAAGAGGCCAGCGACGAGGCGGCGCTGGATGAGCATGACATCGAGGCCGAGGACACGACCAAGCCGCGCGATGCCGACGTGGTCAGCCTCGATAGTTTCCGCAAGTAACGTCGGCTGACACGTGCGTACGGTATTCTGCTGTATGCAGCGTTGATATTTCCACCCGGTCGGATATGAAGCGCCAAACGAACTTCCAGGAGACTCCGCAATGACCGCCACTCGTACAGAATCCGACAGTTTCGGCCCGCTGGAGGTTCCGGCAGACAAATATTGGGGCGCGCAGACGCAGCGCTCGTTGATGAATTTCCCCATTGGCTGGGAAAAACAGCCGGTGGCAATCGTCCGTGCGCTGGGAGTGATCAAGAAGGCCTGCGCCATGGCCAACAAGGAGGCGGGCGTGCTGGACGCGAAGCTGGCCGACGCGATCATCGAGGCGGCGGGCGAAGTGGTCGAGGGCAAGCTGGACGACCATTTCCCGCTGGCGGTATGGCAGACGGGATCCGGCACACAGTCGAACATGAATTCCAACGAGGTAATCGCCAATCGCGCCATCGAGATCCTCGGTGGCGAGATAGGCAGCAAGGACCCGGTGCACCCCAACGATCATTGCAACATGGGGCAATCCTCGAACGACACCTTCCCGACCGCGATGCATATCGCAACAGCCATGTCGGTGCGTGACGTCCTGCTTCCGGGGCTTCTAAAGCTGGCAGAAGCGCTGGAACAGAAGTCTAATGAATTCAAAGACATCATCAAGATCGGTCGCACCCATACGCAGGATGCGACGCCACTGACACTGGGTCAGGAATTCTCAGGCTACGCGCATCAAATCCGCATGGGGATCCAGCGCATCGAGTCCGGCCTTCCGGGCATCCACGAACTTGCCCAGGGTGGCACCGCCGTGGGAACCGGGCTCAACACCCGCAAGGGCTGGGGTGAGGCGGTGGCGGCGAATATGGCCGAGATCACAGGTCTGCCCTTTGTCACCGCGCCCAACAAGTTCGAGGCGCTGGCCGCGCATGATGCGATGGTGTTCCTGTCCGGAGCAATCGCGACCGTTGCGGGAAGCTGCTACAAAATTGCCAATGATATCCGGTTCTTGGGCTCAGGTCCGCGATCTGGCCTGGGAGAGTTGATCCTGCCGGAGAATGAGCCCGGCTCGTCGATCATGCCAGGCAAGGTGAACCCGACACAGGCCGAGGCGTTGACGCAGGTGGCGGCCCACGTGATGGGCAACGACGCCGCGATCAAGTTCGCCGGGAGCCAGGGGCATTTCGAGCTCAATGTCTACAACCCGATGATGTCCTATAACCTCTTGCAATCCATACAGCTTTTGGGTGACGCCGCGGACAGCTTCACGGAACGTATGCTGCTGGGCATCGAGGCCAATGAGCCTCGGATCGACAAACTGATGAAGGAAAGCCTGATGCTCGTGACCGCGCTGGCGCCGACCATTGGATATGACAACGCCACCAAGGTCGCCAAGACGGCGCACAAGAACGGTACCACCTTGAAAGAAGAGGCAATTTCCCTTGGTTTCGTGGATGAGAAGACCTTTGACGAGGTGGTTCGGCCCGAGGACATGATCGGCCCTAAAGACGCATGAGCGAGATCGTCAATCTCAACCGCATTCGGAAGGCGAAGAATAACGCGAAGAAGCGATCACAAGCTGATGAAAACGCTGTGAAATTCGGACGCACGAAGGTCGAGAGAGAGATCGACGAAGCGCGGGCGGAAAAGGCGCGGGAGGCGCTGCGGCAGCATCGCCTGGACGAAGAGTGAGCCGGCCGGTCAAACGGTCGCTCACGCTGCGCGGGCATCGGACCAGCGTCTCGCTGGAAGACGAATTCTGGAAGTGTTTCAAAGAGATAGCGGCGAAGGAAGATGTGCCCGTCAACGTGTTGGCCGCGCGGATCGACGAGGCACGGGGCGTGGACATGGGGCTGGCCTCTGCGATCCGGCTATACGTGCTGCGGCATTACCGGGACAAAAGTTAACCCGAATGCGCAGCCCAAAATGGCGCGTCGGTATTGCGTCGGTATCCGGGTGGCATCGCGTCGGTGTCGTTTCTTGCAAGAGACCGGAACAAGAGACCGCGCGCTTTTTACCCGGTATTAACTATGTTTGGGCCAGCATGAGCCCATGTCAGAGCGTCGCCTTCTCCTGCCCGCCGACATTTGGATGCGCAAGATTTTCGACGCGAAAGCCGCTCGGGAGGGCGGTGTCGTCCGGCGCAGCGTTCGCGACATCGAGAGGATCGTGGACAGAGACCGGTTTCGGCGCGAGATCGGGCGGCGGGGATACCATGCGGTCGAGAACGCGGGACAGGTTGTCATCTTCTGCAATAACGAGCGGGTGTCGGTTTGGTGTTGAGCGCCAAAAGCTTTGAGAAAGCTTTTGGCAAATCTTTTTTGAAAAGATTTGCCCCGGCCCCTAGCGCGGCGTGACCTTGAGCCAGATGCCGTCCTTGCCGCGCACCGTCAGGTGCGCCACCGGCATGGCGGGACGCTCCGGAACGAGTTCGAACCGGTAAACGGCAACCATCATCGACAGGAGCAGCGGCCCCTCGATCATGGCGAACCCGGCGCCGGTGCAGACGCGCTGTCCGGCAGAGAACGGCATGTAGGCGTTGCGCAGACAGGCCCGTCCGTTCTCGGTGCCAAAGCGCGCAGGGTCGAAGTCGTCCGGGCGGTCCCAGAGCCGTTCGTGGCGGTGCTGGTGCCACGGGCTGAGGACGATCTGGCTGCCTTTCGGGACCTGCCGGTCGCGGAAGGTTTCAGGACAGGCGGCCTCACGGACCATCATCGGCACGGGCGGATACAGGCGCAGGGTTTCGCGAAAGACATCGCGCGAGAGGCGCAGTTTGCCCATGTCCGAGAACGCCATGCTGCCCTCGGTCAGAACCTCTTGCGCCTCCGACGCCAGACGTTCCTGCCAGTCGGGGTGCATTGCCAATAGATAGAGCGCCCAGGCAAGGGCCGAGGCCGACGTCTCGTGCCCGGCGAGAAAGAAGATCGCCACCTGGTCGACCATTTCGGGCGTGTCGAAGCGGCCGCCGGTTTCGGGGTCGGTGGTGGTCATGATCTTGGTGGCAAGATCGTCGGGCGCGGTGCCCGCCGCAATCTCGTCCATCCGGCGGCTTGTCAGGCGGGTGATCAGGTCGCGGATCGTGCGCGCCGTCGCCTTGGTCCGGCGGCGGTGAAAGCGCGGGAACCAGCGCGGCAGTGGCAGGAAGGCGGCCAGGTTCAGCATCGGCTGGGTGCGCTGGTGTTCGCGGAACTCGTTGAAGACGCGGGTGGCGATCTCATCCTCGATCGGGATCGAGAAGAGCGTGCGGAAGATCACGTCGGCAGCGACGTGGCTGGTCTCGGCCTCGATCTCGACGGGCTGGCCGGTGGCGTGATCGGCGAGGCGCGCCACGGCGCCCTGCCCCGCCGCCAGCATGGCCGGGAACGTGTCACGCAGGCGCCCGCCCTCAAAGGCCGGGTCGATGATGCGGCGCTGGCGTTTCCATGTCTCGCCGTTGGTGACGAAGACGGAATTGCCCAGGAGCGGCGTGAGGCCTTCGCGCACGCGGTCGGATTTCGGGAAATCGTCGGGGCGTTCCTTGAGCACAAGGTCGACAAGCTCGGGCTGGTTGCAGAGGTAGGAGCGGAAGAACGGCGTGCGGAATTCGGCCATCCAGGCGCGGTAAAGCCGCGCGGGCTGGGCCGAGAGGATGTCGGCCCGGAAAAGCCGCATGTAGCGCCAGAGCGAAACGCGGCCCTCGCGCGCGGGCGGCTTGGGCGGTTGGCTCATGCCGCCATGCTCGTGAAGCGGGAGGTGGCGCGGGTGATGCGGCTGGGCGACGGGGCGCGGTCGGTGTAGCGGTGGCCCAAGGTCTGCGGGCCGGCGGTGATCTGGAAATAGTCGTAGTCGCCGGGGCGGTCGAAGGCGCAGAGATACTGGAAATGCAGCCGAAAGAAGCGCCAGCGCAGGGCCTTCCAACGTGCCGGGCTGAGGGTTTGGGTGAAGGCGGCCGAGAGGATCAGGGGCCAGCGCTGATTCTTGGGGGCGACGCCGGAGACGGCGACCGGATCGCAAAGCGCGAAGGCGCAGCCGTCGCCGGGGGCGGTGACGTCGACCCAGGCGAGTTCCTCGCGGGTCGAGAGGTAGTGCAGGTCGGCGCGGAGGCGGTGGGCCTCCTTGAGAAAGGACACCATCGGGACGACCTGCCCCAGCGTGAGGAACGAGAGTGTCGGGCCGTTTTCCGGCACGCGGCCTGCCCGGATGAGATCTGCGAGGATGGAGACGCCGAGATGGGCGCCGGAGGAGTGGCCGACGACGAGTACCTCGTCCACGTCGCGGGTCAATGCGGCGGCGATCTCGTCGGTGAACTGGGCCATCCGCGCCTCCAACTTGGGCGGGTTGGCGCCCTTGGACTGGGCCGAATAGGCGTAGTCGTGCATGAGGTAATAGGCGAAAAGCTTGTTGTCGCGGGCCTTGAACCAGCGCAGCAGCGCGTAGCCTGCCAGAAGCGCGACCGGAATGCTGCCGTAAAGGACATAGACGAAGGCATCGGAGAACAACTGGTCCGGAGGCCGAAAGAGCGTTTCCCATGTCCAGACGATGGCGGACCACAGGCCAAAGGCCAGCGCGAGGGCCAGCACCAGTTGCACGACCAGGAAGCCCACCGGGTAGAGCGCGGCAATGACCGGCCCCTTGCGCAGGCGCATCAGGCGGAACAGCGCGCCCGAGGCGATATAGGTCCAGGCGGTGCGGATGAGTTGCAGGTAGGTGCCGGCGATGCCGCGCTCCATGCTGTCGCGGACGATGTCGGACCAGACCAGCACGTCGAACTCGGTATGGACTGCCTGGCCCTCTATGGTCGCGTCTACCTGCCAGCCGTAGCGGCCTTGAGTTTTGCGGGCCGACAGGGCGAGGTCATAGCCCGAGAGGCCCGCCTGCTCCGCGCCCTCCTTGCGGTAGAGCTCGCGGTAGCGGCGGGGATGAATGGGATCGTATCCCGGAATGTAGAACACCCGGCGACGGGTGACGGGGGCGTGGGTGGGGCTGCTCATGCCAGACCTGTCTTGGCCTCTTCTTTGCAAGAGCGTAGCCCATTATTGGGGCGAGAGTAAGACTTTAGCCGACCAGCGCGAGGGCCGGGAACATCTCGAGCAGCCAGTAGGAGAAGGCGGCGAAGCCACCCGTCAGCATCAGCAGGCCGATGGTCCAGAGGAGCAGGCCCATGATCCGCTCGATCTGGTCCATGTGGCGTTTCATCCAGTTCATCAGCCCGGTCAGGCGCGGCAGGAACGCGGCGACCAGAAGGAAGGGGATGCCGAGCCCCGCGGCATAGACCGCGAGCAGCAGCGTCCCGCGCGTGACGGAGGCTTCGGACGCCGCCAGAGACAGGATCGCGCCCAGCTGCGGCCCGATGCAGGGCGTCCAGCCGAAGGCGAAGGCGAGGCCGAGGATATAGGCCCCGAACGTGGTGCCGCCCTTGTCGCCCACGTCGAGGCGCGCCTCGCGGTCCATGATGCCGATGCGGAAGATGCCGAGGAAATGCAGGCCGAAGATCATGACGATGAGGCCGGCGGCGGTGTTGAAGTAATCCTGGTATTGCAGAAAGGCGCGGCCAAAGGTCGAGGCCGCAAAACCGAGGAACAGGAAAACGGTCGACAGGCCCAGCACGAAGAAAAGCGCGGGCAGGATCGCCTTATTGCGCGTGCGGCGCTCGGACTGGAGGTCGGTCACGGTGACGCCGCTCATGTAGGCCAGGTAGGGCGGCACTATGGGCAGCACGCAGGGGCTGAGAAACGAGAAAACGCCGGCCACGAGCGCGATGGCCATGGCGGGGATCAGGGTGGCGTCTATGAGATCGATTCCGAACATGCCTTTCGTCTAGTGCAAAACGCGGAGGGCGTCACGCGGCGCGGCGTCACAGCGCGGTCACATCTCGGTGGACAGGCTGTAACGGTTGGACTACCTCCGGTCGCATGAGCGAACCTGAGACCATCGACGCCGTGGGGCTCTTGTGCCCCCTGCCCGTGCTGAAGCTGCGCAAACGGATGAAGCCGCTGGCCAGTGGTGATGTGATCGTGCTGCGGGCGGATGACCCGGCGGCGGTGATCGACGTGCCGCATTTCTGTGCCGAGGCGGGGCACGAACTGATCGAGACGGTCGAGGACGGGGTGGTGACGCTTTACCGGGTGCGCAAGGGCTGAGGCGCACGGGGGTGCGACAACGGCGCGAGGGACAGCAGGCCGGTTGCGCTGTACCTCGGATGAGCCACGTCATATAATTATTACCGTCCCGAATGGCGCAAGGCGCGTGTTTCGGTGTGTTGTGCCAGATCGGAAGACGTTCCCGCAAAGACCGCCCCGCCGCGGGCTTTGCCGAAGCTCGTAAGGAGTGGCGCAGATGGCCAGATCTACGAAGAAAACAACCGAAACCCCGGACACGACTTACCAGGCCAATGCCGGCATGGTGGCCGCGATGGCGGCGTTCAGCCCGGTGGCGATGACAGCATGGTTCGACATGGTTCAGGAAAGCATGCGCTTCATGTCCGAACGGCTGGAGAAGGATCTGGAGGCGCAACGCGCGATGCTGGCCTGCAAGACGCCGCAGGAGCTGATGCAGGTTCAAAGCGATTTCATGAAGAAGGCGTTCACGGACTATACCGAAGAAACGCGGCGGATGATGGAGATGATGGGCGTTGCGATGAAGGTGGATATCAAGGACACCGCCCCGACGACCCGGCGCAATTACGACGATGTGCCGGTCTGATCCGCACCGCCCGAGACTTTTCCCGATTGGCCGTTGAAATGACGGCGGCGCTTCGCTAGCCTGCGCTTACGCAGGGGGGTCCCGCCCAGGGGACTGAGAGGCTGACAGGGCATATGCCCGGTGACGCGACCCTTTGAACCTGACCCAGTTGACACTGGCGTAGGAAGCTAGGATCGCATTCCCGGACGTCCGGGCACTGTTTTCCGAAGACGGGGCGCATCGCCCCCGCGTTTCCCTCAAGCCACGCCTCATCTGGTGTCTTTTCGAGTAACCGCTTGAGGAGCGCCAAAATGAACGTACCCAATCCCAAGATCACCACGGGCGAGCTGCCCGCGTCACGCAAGATCTACGTGAAAGGCACGCAACACCCCGATATCCGCGTGCCGATGCGCGAGATTTCCGTGCATCCCACGTCCGGCGAAGAGCCCCTGCCCGTCTATGACAGTTCAGGAGCCTATACCGACCCGAACGTGTTGACCGATATCCGCGAGGGCCTGCCCCGCCTGCGCCGCGAGTGGATCGAGGCGCGCGGCGATGTCGAGGAATACGAGGGCCGTCATGTAAAGCCCGAGGATAACGGTTTCGTCGAAGGCGACCGCCTGACGCCGGAATTTCCCAATATCGCCGCACCGATGCGGGCGAAAGATGGCAAGGCGGTCACGCAGCTGGCCTATGCGCGGGCGGGCGTGGTGACGCCGGAGATGGAGTTCATCGCTATTCGCGAGAACCAGATGCGCGAGGCCGTGGCCGAGGCGCGCGACGGCAATGACTGGGGCGCCAATATTCCCGACTACGTGACGCCGGAATTCGTGCGCGACGAGGTGGCGGCGGGCCGGGCGATCATCCCGGCCAACATCAACCACCCCGAATCCGAGCCGATGATCATCGGGCGCAATTTCCTGGTGAAGATCAACGCCAACATGGGCACCTCCGCCGTGACCTCCTCGATGGAAGAGGAAGTGGACAAGCTGGTCTGGGCGATCCGCTGGGGCGCGGACACGGTCATGGACCTTTCCACGGGGCGCAACATCCACAACACGCGCGAATGGATCATCCGCAATTCCCCCGTGCCGATCGGGACCGTGCCGATTTACCAGGCGCTGGAGAAGGTGAACGGCATCGCCGAGGACCTGACCTGGGAGGTGTTCCGCGACACATTGATCGAACAGGCGGAACAGGGCGTGGATTATTTCACCATCCACGCCGGCGTGCGCCTGCACATGGTGCCGATGACGGTGGACCGGGTGACAGGCATCGTGTCGCGCGGCGGGTCGATCATGGCCAAGTGGTGCCTGCATCATCACCGCGAGTCGTTCCTGTATGAGCATTTCGAGGAGATCTGCGACATTTGCCGGGCCTATGACGTGTCGTTCAGCCTTGGTGACGGGCTGCGGCCCGGGTCCATCGCGGATGCCAATGACGCGGCGCAGTTCGCCGAGCTGGAGACGCTGGGGGAACTGACCAAGATCGCCTGGGCCAAGGATTGCCAGGTGATGATCGAGGGGCCGGGCCACGTGGCCATGCACAAGATCAAGGAGAACATGGACAAGCAATTGGAGTGCTGCCACGAGGCGCCGTTCTATACGCTTGGACCGCTGACCACGGATATCGCGCCGGGGTATGACCATATCACCAGCGGGATCGGGGCGGCGATGATCGGGTGGTTCGGCTGCGCGATGCTGTGCTACGTGACGCCCAAGGAGCACCTGGGCCTGCCCGACCGGGACGACGTGAAAACAGGGGTGATCACCTACAAGATCGCGGCCCATGCCGCCGACCTGGCCAAGGGCCTGCCCGGCGCGCAGCGGCGCGACGATGCGCTGAGCCGCGCGCGGTTCGAGTTCCGCTGGGAAGATCAGTTCAACCTGTCGCTGGACCCGGAAACCGCGCGGGAGTTCCACGACCAGACCTTGCCCAAGGAAGCGCACAAGGTGGCGCATTTCTGTTCGATGTGCGGGCCGAAATTCTGCTCGATGCGGATCAGCCACGACATCCGCGCCGAGGCGCAGAAGGAAGGGATGGAAAAGATGGCCGCCAAGTTCCGCGAAGGCGGGGATTTGTACGTGCCGGTGGATGAGGCGGAGGAGTGAGCGCCGGGATCTGCCGGCGCGCATCCCGGACCTGATCCGGGATCTCTACGGTTCGAGGTCCCGGGTCAAGCCCGGGACAGCGTGTGCAAAGTCGCGTGATCGCTACTGGATGCGTGAGAATGAAACCAAAAACGCCGGGGTCCTGCCCCGGCGTTTCATGTTTCTGTCAGAGCGACCTAGCTGCCGAACGACCACCAGCCCTTGCGCTTGGGCTTGTCCTCGGCCGGCTCGGGCGTAGCGGTCTCGGCCGTGTCGGTGGCCTCGGCGGCGACCGGCTCGGGCTTCTTGCGCGGAGCGCGTTTGCGGGCCGGTTTGGCCTCTGGCTCGGGTGCGGCTTCGGCAGCCTCGGGTGCGGGCTCCGCCGCGGGTTCGGGCGCTGCCTCTGCGGCCGCCTCTGGCGCGGGCTCTTCCTTTTTCTTGCGCGAGCGCGGCTTGGGCTTCGGCTTCTCCGCAGGTTTGTCCTCCGGCGTGGCCTCGGCCGTCTCGGACGGGGCCTCGGCGGCTGCCTCTTCCTTGGGCGCGTCGTCGGTCTTTTTCTTGCGCGAGCGGCTGACGCGCTTGGGCTTGTCCTCTTTCGGCGCCTCTTCGGAGACGTTTTGGGACTCTGCTGCAACGGGTTCTGCCGGTGTGTCGTCCTTCGGCGTCTCGTTCTTTTGGTCGGACGGGCCGTCGCCGGAGGGCTGACCGTTCTCCTGCTGATCGCCGTTCTGGTTCTGGCCGTTCTCGCCATTCCCGGATTTCGAGCGCGAGCGGCGACGCCGGCGGCGGCGCTTTTTCTTGGGTTGGCCGTCGCCCCCGTCATTGCCGCCGTTGTTGCCCCCGTCATTGCCCTCGTTCTCGGGCGCGGGCGGGGCCTCGGCGGGATCGGGCGTCTCGGCGTCGGCAGCGTCGTCGATATCGTCCATCAGCGAGCTGTCGACCGACACCACGGCGGCGGAGGTCTGTTTCACCACGCGGGAGGCTGTCTTGAACTTTTCGAGCGTGAAGTCGGGGCTGACCAGCGTCGGGTCGCCCTCGATCCGCACCGACAAACCGTAGCGGCCCTCGATCTGTGCGACGTGCTCGCGTTTCTGGTTGATCAGGAAGTTGGCGATGGCCACGGGGCATTTCACCAGCACCTCGCGGGAGCGTCCGCGGGTGCCCTCCTCTTCGATCTGGCGCAGGATGGAGAGCGCCATGCTGTCGTCCGAGCGGATCAGGCCGGTTCCGTGGCAGGAGGGGCACGGCTGGGTCGTGGCCTCGAGCATGCCGGGGCGCAGGCGCTGGCGCGACATTTCCATCAGCCCGAAGCCCGAGATGCGGCCCACCTGGATGCGGGCGCGGTCGGTCTTGAGCCGGTCCTTCATGCGCTTCTCGACGGCGGCGTTGTTCTTGCGCTCGTCCATGTCGATGAAGTCGATCACGATCAGGCCCGCAAGGTCGCGCAGGCGCAGCTGGCGGGCGACTTCGTCGGCGGCCTCCAGGTTGGTCTTGAGCGCGGTGTCCTCGATCGAGCCTTCCTTGGTGGCGCGGCCGGAGTTGACGTCGATGGCCACCAGCGCCTCGGTCACGCCGATCACGATGTAGCCGCCGGATTTCAGCTGGACCGTGGGGTTGAACATGCCCGCGAGGTACGATTCCACCTGGTAGCGCGCGAAGAGCGGCAGGGTATCGGTGTACTGCTTCACGTTCTTGGCGTGGGACGGCATGATCATCTTCATGAAGTCCTTGGCGATGCGGTAGCCGCGATCGCCCTCGACATGGACCTCATCGATCTCGCGATTGTAGAGGTCGCGGATCGAGCGTTTGATCAGGTCGCCCTCTTCGTAGATCTTGGCCGGCGCAATGGATTTCAGCGTCAGTTCGCGGATCTGCTCCCACAGGCGTTGCAGGTACTCGTAGTCGCGCTTGATCTCGGACTTGGTGCGCTTGGCGCCCGCCGTGCGCACGATCAGGCCCGCGCCCTGGGGCACGTCGATCTCGTTGGCGATCTCTTTCAGTTTCTTGCGGTCCGTGGCGTTGGTGATCTTGCGGCTGATGCCGCCGCCACGGGCGGTGTTGGGCATCAACACGCAGTAGCGGCCGGCGAGCGAGAGATACGTGGTCAGCGCCGCGCCCTTGTTGCCGCGCTCTTCCTTGACGACCTGCACCAGCAGGATCTGGCGGACCTTGATGACTTCCTGGATCTTGTAGCGGCGCGGGCGCGGTTTGCGCGGCGGGCGGATATCCTCGTGGTCGTCGTCATCGGCGACCGACTCGATGGACTCGTCCTTTGAGGACGCATCGGAGCGTTTGGACGTGTCGTCGTCATCCTCGCCGTGGTCGTCAGCGTCGTCCTTGCCCTCGTCCGCCTCTTTCGTGGCGGCCTCGGTGGTGTCGTCGTCCTGCGGTTCCTCGACCGGGGTTTCGGCCACGGTTTCCATCGGCGACAGACCTTCGTCGTCATTCGCCGCCTCGTCGTCGAGGTCGATGGTTTCCATGCCGTCGATATCCGACTTGGCGACGGAATCGCCGTTGTCGGCCTCGGCCGCCTTGGACGAGCGCCGCCGGCGGCTGCGCTTGGGCTTGGGTTTGTCCTCTTCCTCGTCACGCGCCTTCATCGCCTCGGCGTAGGCGCGCTCCTCTTCCAGCAGCGCCTCGCGGTCGGCCACGGGGATCTGGTAGTAATCGGGGTGTATCTCCGAAAAGGCGAGGAAACCGTGGCGGTTGCCGCCGTAATCGACGAAGGCCGCCTGAAGCGACGGTTCGACCCTTGTGACCTTTGCGAGATAGATGTTGCCAGCTAGCTGGCGCTTGTTTTCCGATTCAAAGTCGAATTCCTCGACCTTGTTTCCGTCAACCACCACGACGCGGGTTTCCTCCGCGTGGGTGGCATCGATAAGCATTTTCTTGGCCATGTATGTCCGTTGCACGACAAAGGCCGCCAGCCCCCGGGGGGAGCGAGCGTGCGTTGGTCGTGTCTTTTTCGAGCGATATGCAACGCGCGGAAGGCCCGACCGGATCGGGTCTTGCACTGGAACGTCGATGTTCTCGCGCGCGTCATCGCGGTTCTTCTCCAGGGCTGCGGGACCTCGGCCCCCTGCCCCCGTTCATGTGCCGCATCATCCCTTGGGATGTGCCGGCGTCTCGTGGTCCCTCGGGGGACCCAATCGGTTGCCTCACCACCCGTTCCTGGGCCTGAAGCAGCGAAACTCTGAAATGGTCCACAATTGGTGGAGCATATCTCCTAATTAAGGGCGGAAGACGGTAAAAGACAATGGGTAATCGTGCCTGCGTTGCAATTCGGGCCGGCGCTACGGCGCGCGGGAGGAAAGCATCCACAGGAAAACACCACCCACGCGGCGCACGGGGCGCGTGGGTGGTAGTCGGTCAGGCAGCGAAGTTCGGCTGACCGTTCGAGGCCGAGAGCCCGCCATCCACGGGCAGCACCACGCCGTTCACGAACCGCGCATCATGCGAGGCCAGAAAAGCGATGACGCTTGCGACATCTTCGGGTTCGGCGGCGCGGCCCATCGGGATGCGGTCCTTGAAGCGCGCCATGAGACTCTCGTCGTCGCGGATGCCCGAGGACATCTCCGTGCGGGTCAGCGACGGGGCCACGGCGTTGACGCGGATGTCCGGCGCGAGGTCCAGCGCCATGGCGCGGGTCATGTTGCTGACCGCGCCCTTGGAGGCATTGTACCCGAACATCGTCCAGTCGCCGCCAAGGCCGGACACCGAGGACGTGTTGACGATGCACGCGCCATCGGCCTTTTTCAGTTCCGGCAGGGCCGCGGTCACGCAGTTGAAGACGCCGCCGGCATTGATGTTCATCTGGGCGTTGAAATCCTCGAAGCTGAGGTCGCCGGGCGCCCCGCCACGCGCGATGCCGGCGTTGTTGACGACGCAGGTGAGGCCGCCGAAGCTTTCGACGGCTTCGGTGACCAGCCGCTCGGCATCGTCGGGTTTGGAGACGTCGCCGTCGACGACCCGGACGCCCATTTCCGGCAGTTCGGCCGCGACGGCGTCAAGCTTGTCTCGGGTGCGGCCGTTCAGGACGACATTCCAGCCGTCATCGGCAAAGCGTTTGGCGGTGGCGGCGCCGATGCCCGAGCCGGCGCCGGTGATGATTGCTGTACGGGTCATGCTGCTCTCCTTTGTGTGTCGCAGGAGAAACGCGCGGACTTTGACCCGGTTCCAGCCGGTTAGAGGTAGTCCGAGCGTTGCAGGCCGTATTTTGCCATCTTCTCGTTCAGGGTGCGGCGCGGCAAGCAAAGCTCGTCCATCACCGAGGCGATCGAGCCCTTGTGGCGGCGCATGGTGTTGTCGATCAGCATGCGCTCGAACGCCTCGACATATTCCTTGAGCGGCTTGCCCTCGGTCGTCATCACCGGCTGCATGTCCTGATGGTCGGACATCAGCAGCGAGGCGATGGTGCCCGAGCCGCGGCGCGATTGCAGCACGGCGCGTTCGGCGATGTTGATCAGCTGGCGCACGTTGCCGGGCCACGGGGCCTGCAAGAGTTGCGCGGCTTCCTGGGCGGAGACCTGTGGCGCCTCGCAGCCGTAATCATCGGCGAAGGCATCCGAGAAGCGGGTGAAGAGCGTCAGGATATCCTCACCGCGCTGGCGCAGGGGCGGCACCGTGATACGCAGCGCGCCGAGGCGATAGAACAGGTCCGAGCGCAGCGCATCCTCGCAGGTGCGGTCCTGTTCCTGCATGTTGGAGATCGCCACGACGCGGGTTTCCGGCGGGGTGCCTTCCTCGTTGACGAAGGACAGCAGCTTGGCCTGCGCGGCATCGCTGAGTTTCTCGATATCTTCCAGAACGAGCGTACCGCCGCGAGCCTCTTCCACGGCAGGCAGGCGCGTGTCCTCGGGCTGCATCGGGCCGAAGAGGCGCTTCATCAGGGCGTCTTCCTCGATGCCCGAGCAGGAGATCAGCACGAATTTCTTGCCCGCGCGGGCGCCAACGGCGTGCAGGGCGTGGGCCACGAGGGTCTTGCCGGTGCCGGTCTCGCCCTCGATCAGGACATGGCCGTCGGCCTGCCCGAGGTCGAGGATGTCTTCCTTGAGGCGCTCCATCACCGGCGAGGCGCCGATGAGTTTCTTCATCAGCTGACCGCCATCGGAAAGCTCGCGCCGCAACGCGCGGCTGTCTAGCACCATGCGGCGGGCGTTGGTGGCGCGTTTGGCCAGCTCGTTCATCCGGTCGGGATTGAATGGCTTTTCTAGGAAGTCATAAGCCCCGACTCGCATCGCCTCGACCGCCATGGGCACGTCGCCGTGGCCGGTGATCATGATCACGGGCAGAGAGCTGTCGCTGCCCATCAGCTTCTTCAGGAACTGCATCCCGTCCATGCCGGGCATCTTTATGTCGGTGACGACGATGCCGGGATAATCCGGCCCCAGCACCTTGAGCGCCTCTTCCGCGGAGGGGAACGCCTCGGTGTCGTATCCCGACAGGGCCAGCCATTGGCTGATCGACTGGCGCATATCCTTTTCGTCGTCGATGATGGCGATTTTCATGGCGGTCGGCATGTCCTTTTACTCCGCTGCTCTTGTCGCGTCCGGTTGGGCGTCTTCGGTCAATATGGGCAGCTGCATTTCGAATACAGCCCCCCCGTTGGCGGCGTTGCGCGCCGTCAGACGGCCGCCGAGGTCGTTAACGATACCCGAGGAAATGGCAAGTCCCAAGCCGACACCGTCGCCGGGCTGCTTGGTGGTATAGAAAGGCTCGAACAGGTTGTCGATATCGGCGATGCCCGAGCCGTTGTCGCGCACGGTGAGAACGGCCGTCTCGCCCGCGGCCAGAAGTATGTCGATACGCGCCTCGGTCTCGTTTTGCGTGGCGTCCATGGCGTTGCGCAGAAGGTTGATGATGACCTGTTCGATGCGCACCCGGTCGCCCATCACCCAGACCGCATCCTCGGGCAAGGTGCGGGTGATGTCGACCTTCCGCTCGCGCAGCTGTGGTTCCATCAACGCGAGCGCCGAATAGATCGCATCGCCCATGTTTACAGGCTGAAAGCGGTTGCCGTCCTGGCGCGCGTAGGATTTCAGCTGCTTGGTGATCGCGCCCATCCGCTCGATCAGGTCGTCGATGCGCTGGAACGAGCTGACGGCCTCGTCTGGGCGGTTGCGCGACAGCAGAAGGCGAGCGCCGGCAAGGTAGGTTTTCATCGCCGCAAGTGGCTGGTTCAGCTCGTGGCTGACGGCCGCCGACATCTCGCCCAGGACGGCCAGCTTGGAGCTTTGCTGAAGCGTCTGTTCGGCCACCGCGAGGTTCTCTTGCACCCTTTGGCGTTCGGCAATTTCCCGCTGCAGCCTGGCGTTCAATGCGCGAAGCTCCGCCGACTCGCGCTGGAAGAGGGAGGCCCGCGCCGCCGTCTTGCGGTTGAGGAAATAGAAGGCCAGCGCCAGCAGGATGGCGAAGATCATGATTTCCAGCGCCAAGACGCCGTTCACCTTGTCGCGCACCGAGGCGTAGGTGGTGAAGGACGCGATGCGCCAGCCGCGGAAGGCCACCCTGCCCTGCACCCGCATCACCGCCTCGCCTTCGACATAGGCGTCGGGCGGCAGGCTGGACCAGTCGGTGGTGGCCTGGATGGCGCGGAAGATGGCGGAACTGGGCGGCTCGCGGGTGAGCGCGGCCTCCTCGGTCAGGCCGCGCCAGCGCGGCTCTGTCGCCAGGATGATGCGGCCCTGCGAGTCGGTGACCAGCACGGCGTCGGAAATGCCGGCCCAGGCGCGTTCGAATTTCTGCAGGTTGATCTCGACGACGATCATGCCGGCCAGCGTCTGGTTGCTGTCCACGCGGCGCGAATAGAAGAAGCGGAAGGCGCCGGTTTCGTCCTGCACGATGGTGAAGACGTTATCCCGGCTGCGCAGGGTGTCGACGAAATAGGGCGCGTCGCGGGCGGTCTGTCCGATGCGGGCGCGGTCGGTGGCGGCCACGACCCGCCCGTCGGCGTCCAGAAGCGTGAGCGAGGCAGCCTCGATCTCTTCGTTGAAGGTGATAAGGCGTTGGGAAGACTGGGTGAAATTACCCGCGTCAAGAGCGCTGATCAGCGCGGGGTCGCGCGCCAGAAGTTGTGGCACGATGGCGTTCTGGCGCAATTCGGACAGCAGGTTGCCGGAATAGAGCGCCAAGCGCAGTTCGGCCCGGTTGCGGGTGTTTTCGGTAAAGCGGTCGGTCAGAAGGCTGTTGGTGACGGCGACGACCCCGATGGCCAGCGCCACCAGCGTCAAAAGCGCCAGCCGCGCCCGCCAGCCCAGCGTGCGCCCGTTCCTGTCCTCGCTTGAGAAGAACCCCCTGGCCATGCTTCAGATTACGCCGTCGCCGGGGGCGGAACAAGAGCCGCCCATAGTGGCCCCCGGCGGTTTGCCGCCGGGGCGCGGATCAGGCGGTTTCCAGGCTGCCGACAAGGCTGGTGAAGAGCGTCGCGCCTTCGGTATTGCCGTGGGTTTCCTCGGCCATGCGCTCGGGATGGGGCATCATGCCCAGCACGCGGCGGTTTTCCGACAGGATGCCGGCGATGTCCTGCTGCGAGCCGTTCGGGTTTTCCACGTAGCGGAAGGCAACGCGGTCTTCGTCATTGAGCCGCGCAAGCGTGTCGTCATCGGCGTAGTAGTTGCCGTCGTGATGCGCGATGGGAATCGTGATCGTGGTGCCCGCGTTGTAGCCCGACGTGTAGGCAGAATTCGAGGTTTCCACTTTCAGATCAAGGGCTTTGCAGACATATTTCAGGCCCGAGTTACGCAGCAGTACGCCCGGCAGAAGGCCGGTTTCCGTAAGCACCTGGAAGCCGTTGCAGATGCCCAGCACGTAACCGCCCTTGTCCGCGTGAGCCTTGACCGACTGGCAGATGGGCGAGTTGGCGGCAATCGCGCCGCAGCGCAGGTAGTCGCCGAAGGAAAAGCCGCCCGGTACGCCGATCACGTCGACCCCGGCCGGCATCTCGGTGTCCTTGTGCCAGACCATCGAGACCTTTGCGCCCGCGTTCTCGAACGCGACCTTCATGTCACGGTCGCAGTTGGAGCCGGGAAAGACGATGACGGCGGCGTGCATCAGGCGATCTCCACCGAATAGGATTCGATCACGGTGTTCGCCAGCAGCTTTTCGCACATGGCCGTGACGGTCTCCCTGGCCTTGCCCGGATCGGTCTCGGTCAGGTCCAGCTCGATGATCTTCCCCTGGCGCACGCCCTCGACCCCGTCGAAGCCCAGCGACCCCAGCGCGTGACGCACGGCCTCGCCCTGCGGGTCGAGCACCCCGTTTTTCAGCATGACGTGTACGCGTGCTTTCATGTGATCGGATCCCCTAGTTGATCAGCGTCGGTTTGGTCACCGGTGGGTTGGTTTTGGGCATGACGCCCAGGCGCTTGGCGACCTCGGTATAGGCGTCGGTGAGGCTGCCAAGGTCGCGGCGGAACACGTCCTTGTCGAGCTTCTGGCCGGTTTCGATGTCCCACAGGCGGCAGCTGTCGGGCGAGATCTCGTCGGCCACGATCAGGCGCATGAAATCACCGTCATAGACGCGGCCGATCTCGATCTTGAAATCCACCAGCTTGATGCCGACGCCGTACATGACCCCGGCGAGGAAGTCGTTGACGCGCAGGGCGAGCGACAGGATGTCGTCCATGTCCTGCTGCGTGGCCCAGCCGAAGGCGGCGATATGCTCCTCGGTGACCAGCGGATCACCCAGGGCGTCGTCCTTCAGGCAGTATTCCACGATCGGGCGCGGCAGCTGCGTGCCCTCGTCCATGCCCAGCCGCTTGGCCATCGACCCGGCGGCATAGTTGCGCACGATCACTTCCAGCGGAATGATCTCGCAGGCGCGGACAAGTTGTTCGCGCATGTTGATCCGCTTCATGAAGTGGTTGGGGATGCCGACATTCGTGAGGCCCGTCATGAAGTATTCGCTGAGCATGTTGTTCAGCACACCCTTGCCTTCGATGACGTCCTTCTTTTCCGCGTTGAAAGCGGTGGCGTCGTCCTTGAAATACTGCACGATGGTGCCCGGTTCGGGGCCCTCGAACAGGGTTTTCGCCTTGCCTTCGTATATTTTCTTGCGCCGCGCCATGGGCTCTCTTTCATCTGGGGCCGCGGTAAGGGACTCGCGGCGTGTGGCGTTCTCATAGTCTATGCGGCGAAATGGGGCAAGGCGGCCTTATGGACTTGCGTCCTCGCGGGCTTGCGGCCATATCTGGGAAGACCGAAATACCTGCCCGGGGAGAGCCTGATGAGCACCTTCGACGATCGTGAAACCGCATTTGAGAACAAGTATGCCCACGACGAGGAAATGAAATTCAAGGCCGAGGCGCGGCGCAACAAGCTGTTGGGCCTGTGGGCGGCGGAGATCCTGGGCAAGACCGGTGAAGATGCGGACGCCTATGCGAAAGAGGTCGTGCTGTCGGATTTCGAGGAAGCCGGCCACGAAGACGTTGTGCGCAAGGTCGCGGGCGACCTGGGCGACATGGCGGACGCGGACACGATCCGCTCGAAGATGGACGAGTTGCTGCGCGTGGCGCAGGAACAGCTGATGAAGGAAACCTGAGGACGCGTGGGTTTTCACCCACCCTACAGGTGCGCGGGGGCGATTTGCCCCCGGTAATCTTTCGACAATTTGATCTGTTAAGCCGCCGGTAACGCCGTGCCGATAGCCTTGGGCCGATATGGTCTAGGGAAGGACGGTGCTGCATGTCATCACGGGTGTTGCGCGTCGCGTGGCCGGGCGCGGCGGGCTGGGTGCGTCTTGCACTGCCGTTATGTTTTGGCTTGGTTTGCATCTGGGTGCTGATGCGGCAGGTCGACGAGGGCGCTTTTGCCGGGTTGGGCGAGGTCATGGCGCAGCTGTCGGCCTGGCAATGGGCGGGCGCGGTACTGGCCACTGCCGTCAGCTTTGCCGCGCTGGGCCAGTACGACGTGATCCTGCACAAGCACCTGCGCACCGACATCCCCGCGCGACAGGCGCGGCTGAGCGGAGCGGCGGCCATCGCGATCGGGCAGACCGTGGGGATGGGCGTGATCTCGGGCGCGCTGGTGCGCTGGCGATTGCTGCCGGGACTGAGCCTCGTGCAGGCTTTGAAACTGGCCACCGGCGTGGCGGTGACCTTCCTGATCGGGCTGAGTTTCGCGCTGGGCCTTGCCACGCTGCTGTCGCCGTCGGACCTGCTGCCGGCCGTCCTGCCCCTGTTTCTGCTTTTGCTGTTTGGTGTCAGCGCGATACTCGTATTCCTTCACCCCCGCATCCACCTGCGGGCCCTCACCTTGCGGATGCCGAGCCTTTGTGCGCTGGGAGCCATCGCGGGGCTGACGCTGATCGACACGGTTTTTGCAGGGATCGCGCTGTGGTGCCTGCTGCCCGAGACGGTCGCGATGTCTGCGGGCGCGCTCGTGCCCGTTTACATGATCGCGCTTGGCGCGGCGCTTCTTAGCGGGACGCCGGGCGGGCTGGGGCCGTTCGAGCTGGTGCTGGTCGCCTTGTTGCCGCAGGTGCCCGATACAGAGCTTTTATGCGCCATCGTGGCGTTCCGGCTGGTCTATTACGCCCTGCCCGCGGTGCTGGCCGGGATCTTGCTGATCCGGCCCCTGCCCGACGGCATGCGCCCCGGCACGATCAAGCGGGCACTGCATGAAAGCGACCTTGCCGGGCCGGCGCAGGCCGAAGCGGGTCTGTGCCGCCAGAGCGGCGCGGAAGTGCTGGCGCTGGGCACGCTGCGCCTGCCGGTGATCCGGCCCGGGCAGACGCTGTGCATGTTGTTCGGCCCACTGTCCGCGCCCGGCGCGGCGGGGCCGCGCAACGCGCTGGCGCTGATGCAAGGCCATGCCACGCGCGAATCGCTGATCCCGCTGGTCTACAAGGCCGATGCGCGGCTCGCCGCGACCGCGCGACGGCAGTGCTGGCATGCGCTGCACGTGGCCGACGACATGGTCCTGCACCCTGCCGATTTCAGCACCGAGGGCAGCGCCTTTCGCCAGCTCAGGCGCAAGCTGCGCCGCGCTGCGCAGTCCGGCGTGACGGTGGCGCGGGAAACAATCCTGCCCTGGGGCGCTCTGCGTGACATAGATGCCACGTGGCAGGCCCGGCAAGGCACGGCGCGGGGCATGACCATGGGCCGGTTCTGCCCCGGGTACCTGAGCCACCAGGCGGTGTTTCTGGCCCGCCTCGACGACCGCGTCGTCGGGTTCGCCAGCTTTCACATCGGGCGACGCGACTGGTGCCTCGATCTGATGCGGGCGGGCGATGGCGCACCGGAAGGAACGATGCATGCCCTGGTCGCCACGGCCGTGGCCGAGGCCCGACAGGCGGGGATCGCTCAGTTGTCGCTGGCCGCCCTGCCCCCGGCGCACGGCCCACTGGCACAGCTGGCGGAGCGCTTCGCGCCCGCGTCGGGCCTGGCGCAATTCAAGAGCAGCTTTGCCGCCCGGCGTGTGCCCCGCTATGCGCTGGCCCGAAGCCGGATTGGGCTGTGGCTGGGCCTGCTGGACCTGTGGCTGGCGATCCGCCGCCCCGCCGCACGCGCAGGTGAGCGCGGTGCCACGGCGGCGGATGATACCCCGGTTCAGGAAGATGATGACGATTATGGGTTTGCGCGCGCGCGGAATGTATGAGATTTCCTGACCAACATCGCAAAGGGCTGCGCATGACCAACGCATTGAGCAAAATGATGGCCGAGCGGGACTGGATCCTCGCGGACGGAGCCACGGGCACCAACCTCTTCAACATGGGGCTGAGTTCGGGCGACGCACCGGAAATGTGGAATGTCGAGCATCCGGACCGGATCGAGAAGCTGTACGCCATGGCCGTGGACGCGGGCAGCGACCTGTTCCTGACGAACTCGTTCGGCGGTAATGCCGCGCGGCTGAAGCTGCACGGCGCGCAGAAGCGGGCGCGTGAACTGAGCCGGATCTCGGCGGAGATAGGGCGCGAGGTGGCCGACCGTCGCGACCGCCCCGTGGTTGTGGCCGGGTCCGTCGGCCCCACCGGCGAGATCATGGCACCGATGGGCAGCCTGACCCACGAGCTGGCGGTGGAAATCTTTCACGAGCAGGCCGAGGGGCTGAAGGAAGGCGGCGCGGACGTGCTGTGGCTGGAGACGATCAGCGCCCCCGAGGAATACAAGGCCGCCGCCGAGGCGTTCAAGCTGGCCGACATGCCGTGGTGCGGCACGATGAGTTTCGACACCGCCGGGCGCACCATGATGGGCCTGACCTCGGCCGACATGGCGGTGATGGTGGAAAAACTGGATCACAAACCGCTGGCCTTTGGCGCGAATTGCGGCGTCGGCGCGTCGGACCTGATGCGCACCGTGCTGGGATTCGTGGCACAAGGCACCGAGCGTGCGATCGTGGCCAAGGGCAACGCGGGCATCCCGAAATACGTGGACGGGCATATCCATTACAATGGCACGCCCGACCTGATGGCCGACTACGCCGTGCTGGCGCGTGATGCCGGTGCGACGATTATCGGCGGCTGCTGCGGCACCATGCCCGAACACCTGTCGAAAATGCGCGAGGCGCTTGAGACGCGGCCGCGTGGCGACCGCCCGACGCTGGACCAGATCACCAATGCGCTGGGGCCGTTTTCCTCGGCGGTGGACGGCACCGAGGACAACAGCGGCGACACGCCCCAGCCAACGCGACGCAACCGGCGGCGGCGCGGCTGACGCGCGGACCCTGCCCTCGCGTCTGAGACCCGGCAACGGCGGTCGGGAATGCTGGCGGCGCCCGGTCTCGGGCACTGGACAGCCGACAGATAGGTGGGCAAGACTGCGCCGCACCTGCCCTGCCGTAAGGACACGACATGCTGATCACGGATATCCGCGTCACCCCGTTGGCGCTGCCGCTGAAGCGCCTTTATGTCTGGTCGCAGGGCGTCGAGACGCGGTTTCACGTCAACCTTGTCGAACTGATCGGAGAGGACGGCGCGGTTGGCGTGGGCGAGACCACGACCGCGCCCGATGCCGCGGCACAGGCGATGGTCTTGCGCAAGCTGGCGCGGCATTTCATCGGCCGCACGGTTTTCGAGACCCGGCAGATCATGGCCGAGGCGTACCGCGCCAATTTCCTGGCCTTTGGCGGCAACATGCCCCGCTACACCAACCAGCTGATGAGCGGGTTCGACATGGCCGCGCTGGACTTGCAGGGACAGGCCACGGACCGCCCGGTGTGGGACCTGCTGGGCGGCGCGGTGCGCGCCGACGTGGGGTACTTCCATTTCCTGCAGGGCGAGACGGTCGAGGAGCTGGCCGCCGATGCCCGGGCCGCGGTGGCGGCGGGCCACCCGGTGATCTATCTCAAGGTCGGGATCGAGCCGGAGCGCGATATCGCCGCCACGCGGGCGGTGCGCGCGGCCATCGGCGACACGCGCCTGCGGCTGGACGCGAACGAGGCGTGGGATCCGGCGCTGGCGCTGCGGATGATTACCCGGCTTGCCGAGTTCGACATCGAGTATATCGAGCAGCCCACGCCCTCGACCGCGCTGGAGGCGCTGGGACAGGTCGCGCGGCAAAGCCCGATCGCCATCGGCGCGGACCAGTCGGTTTTCACGCTGAACGAGGTGTACCGTGCGATCAGCGGCGGACATGCGCACATGATCGCGGTCGGCCCACGCGAGATCGGCGGCTTGCGCCCGATGATGCAGGCCGCCGCGATTGCCGAGGCGGCGGGGCTGAAGATCTGCATCCATTCCTCGATGACCACCGGCATCACCACGGTGGCCGAGCATCACGTGGGCCGCGCGATCCCGAACCTCGACGACGGCAACCAGATCATGTGGCAGTTGCTGGAAGATAACGTGCTGGAGGGCCCGGACGTGGCCCCCGTCAAGGGACGGCTGGCGCTGGAGGGCAAACCGGGACTGGGCCTGAGCCTGGATCGGGACGTGGTTGCCCGGGCGCATGAGCGGTTCGAGGCCTCGCAGGCGTAGGGTGGGTGAAAACCCACGCTGTCCTACGCGGCAGGTCAACCGCCCCTTAAGGTCGCACGAGGCACGGCATGACGACGCTGCGCAATGCCGGCCCCGGTGCGGAAAGAACCGACCGGGGCGCATTCAGGATAACCGTCAAACCGTTACGCATGACGCCCGCGCCGATCCTTTCGGGACCGGGATATCGACCGCCTCCGCCTGCGCACAGTCGGGTTTTCATTACCCTGACCGGCGCAGACAAGGCTTGACTCAGGCGCGCAGCTTTTCGCCCTGGGGATCGAAGGGCGGCTCGTGCAGGATGCGCGCCTTGTGCGGGCGGCCCAGCACCATGACCTGAACGTCATCGCCGGGTTTGACCGTGCCGGACTTGACGTAACCCAGGGCGAGGCTCATGCCGACGGTGTAGCCATAGGTGCCCGAGGTGACGCGGCCAACGGGGGTGCCATTGGCATCGCGGATTGGCTCGCCACCCGTGGCGTCGGCGTTGGAGGCGGTGACGTCTTCCTCGTCGATATGGATCAGCACCAGTTCCTCGCGCGTGGGCTCGGCCATCGCCTTTTCCGCCGCGGCCTTGTTGAGGAAGTCCTTGTCCATTTTGCAGAGCGGCGCAAAGCCGACCTCGTGCGGGAAGTATTCGGGCGAGTATTCGCGGCTCCACGAGCCATAGCCCTTTTCGACCCGCATGGACATGAGCGCGCGCGCGCCCACGGGGCCTGCGCCGAATTCCTTGCCCGCTTCCAGAAGGGCCTTGTAGAGCTTCTCCTGGTCCTCGGTCTTGCAGTGCAGCTCCCACCCCAGATCGCCGGTGAAACTGACCCGCAGGGCGAGGCATTCGACGCCCGCGATGTCGATCATCTTGGAGCGCATGAAGGGGAAATCCTCGGTAGCGAGGCTTTCGTTAGTCAGGCGTTGCAGTATCTCGCGCGATTTCGGCCCGGCGACGTTGAAGCCGCACATGGCCTCGGTTTTGGTCTCGAAGGTGGTGCCCTCGGGCAGCGGGACCATGTCGAAGAACCGCTTGTGATAGCGTTCGGCCATGCCCGAGGAGACGACCCAGAATTCATCCTCGGCCACGCGCGTCACCGTGGCGTCGCCCGCGATGCCGCCGCGCACGCCGATCAGCGGCGTCAGGCACGACCGGCCCACGGATTTGGGCATCCGGTTGGCGAACACGGCATTCAGCCAATCCTCGGCCCCCGGCCCCTTGACGTGGTACTTGGCGAAGTTGGAGATATCGATGATACCCGCCCGGTCCCGCAGCATCTTGCATTCCTCGCCCACGGGTGCCCACCAGTTCTGGCGGATGAAACCGTTGGTGTCTTTCGTGCCGGGTTCATCGGCGAACCATTGCGGGTGTTCCCAGCCGTAGTTCAGGCCAAAGACCGCGCCCATTTCTTTCTGCATTTCATAGACGGGGCGCGTGCGCAGGGGGCGGCCCGCGGCGCGTTCCTCGTTGGGGTAATGGATGGCGAAGCGGTGGGCATAGACATCCTCGACCTTCGCCTTGACGAACTTGCGGTCGTTGGCCCAGAGGCCGAAGCGCGCGATGTCCCAGGCGAACATGTCGTATTTCATCTCGCCCTCGACGATCCACTGGCTGACCATCAGGCCCATGCCGGCGGATTGGCTGAACCCGGGAATGATGCCGCCGACCATGAAGTAGTTCTTGAGCTCCGGCACGGGGCCGAGGATCACGTTGCTGTCGGGCGACCAGATCATCGGGCCGTTGATGACCCGCTTGATCCCGGCCTCGGCGGCGACCGGCACGCGGTCCATCGCGCGCATCACGTTTTCCATGATGCGTTCCAGGTCGTCGGGGAAAAGGTCATGCGCAAAATCGAGCGGAGTGCCGTCCTCGGCCCAGAAGCGCATGTCACGCTCGTAAGCGCCGATCAGCAGGCCCTTGCCCTCTTGCCGCAGGTAGTATTCGCCGTCGCGGTCGGCGACCGACGGCAGGCGGCGGTCCATGCCGTCGATATCCGCGATGGTTTCAGTCACGAAATACTGGTGCTCGGTCGGTTGTAGCGGCACCTCGATGCCCGCCATCTTGGCCACTTCGCGGCCCCAGAGACCGGCGCAGTTGATGACCCATTCGGTTTCGATATTGCCCTTGGGGGTCTCGACGATCCAGGTGCCGTCGGGCTTCTGCGTGGTCGCGGTGACCGGCGTGAAACGGTGGATTTCCGCGCCGCGCTGGCGGGCGCCCACGGCATAGGCGTTGGTCACGCCGGATGGGTCCACGTTGCCGCCATCGGGCTCCCACATGATGCAGCGGATGCCGTCGAAATTGACCAGCGGGTGCTTTTCCTCGGCCTCTTCGCGGGTGATCTCGTGGAAGTTCATGCCGTAGAGTTCGGCCTTGGCGGCCTGAAGCTTCAGCTGGTGCTCGCGGTTTTCGGTCTGCGCGAGGTAGAGCGAGCCGGGCTGGAAGACGCCGCAGCTTTGGCCGGTTTCCTCCTCCAGACTGTTGTAGAGGTTCATCGTGTAGTGCTGAAGCCGGCTGATATTGGCGCTGTCGTGAAGGCCGTGGATGTTGGCCGCCGCGTGCCAGGTGGAGCCGGAGGTCAGCTCGTCGCGCTCCAGCAGCACCACGTCTGTCCATCCAAGCTTTGTCAGGTGGTAGAGCACCGAGCATCCGATGACGCCCCCTCCGATGACAACGGCCTGTGCATGAGTCTTCATCTCGTCTTCCTATCTGACTGTTTGGCGGCACACTGCCCCACCGGGACGGCCCGCGTTTGTCGGTTCCCGACATCATCGGTCGTGTGATGGCTTTTTGTCATGCCGTTTCCGACAAGGGGTTACGGTTTGCGGCAGGGGGCGGAAATGCGCGGTGACGCATTCACCCTGCTTCGCACAATCGCCCGACCCGTCTTTAGCGACAATACCTGTCGCAAACGGACATGCCGCCCGTCCGCAACCAGACAGTCTGGACGCAACGGCAGACCGAAAGGAACACCCCATGAAAACCACCACCCGAGTGGCCGTGATCGGCGGCGGCGTTGTCGGATGCAGCGTGCTTTACCACCTGACGAAACTGGGCTGGTCGGACGTGATGCTGATCGAGCGGTCGGACCTGACCTCGGGGTCGACCTGGCACGCCGCGGGGGGGTTTCACACGCTGAACGGCGACACCAACATGGCGGCGCTTCAGGGCTATACGATCAAGCTTTACAAGGAGTTGGAGGGAATCACCGGCATGTCCTGCGGGTTGCACCACGTCGGCGGCGTGACGCTCGCGGACAACAAGGATCGGTTCGACATGCTGCTCGCTGAGCGGGCCAAGCACCGCTACATGGGGCTTGAGACCGAGATCGTCGGCCCCGAGGAGGTGCGCAAAATTGCACCCATCACGAATACCGACGGCATCATCGGCGCGCTTTACGACCCTTTGGACGGCCATCTGGACCCGTCGGGCACGACCCATGCCTATGCCAAGGCCGCGCGGATGGGCGGCGCCACGATAGAGACGCATTGCAAGGTGTTGGAAACGAACCCGAAACCGGATGGGTCGTGGGAAGTGGTAACGGACAAAGGAACCATTTTGGCCGAGCATGTGGTCAACGCGGCAGGCCTCTGGGCGCGCGAGGTGGGGGCGATGGCCGGAGTATTCGTGCCGACCTTCCCGATGGAGCATCAGTACCTCGTGACCGAGGAAGTGCCCGAGATTGCCGCGATCATCGACGCGGGGGGCGAGCATCCGCATGTCATGGACCCGGCCGGTGAAAGCTACCTGCGGCAGGAGGGGCGTGGCCTGTGCATCGGGTTCTACGAGCAGCCCTGCCGCGCCTGGGCCGTGGATGGAACGCCTTGGGAATTCGGGCACGAGCTGCTGCCCGATGACTTTGACAAGATCGAGCAATCCATTGATTTTGCTTACAAACGATTCCCCGCGCTGGAGCGCGCCGGGGTGAAGTCGGTCATTCACGGGCCGTTCACCTTTGCCCCCGATGGCAACCCGCTGGTGGGGCCTGTGCCGGGCCTGCGCAACTACTGGTCGGCCTGTGGCGTGATGGCCGGGTTCAGCCAGGGCGGCGGTGTGGGCCTGATGCTGGCGCAGTGGATGGTCGAGGGGGAATGCGAGCGCGACGTGAGCGCGATGGACGTGGCCCGATATGGCGACTGGATCACGCCCGGTTATACCCTGCCCAAGGTGATCGAGAACTATCAGAAGCGGTTTTCCGTCAGTTATCCGAACGAGGAACTGCCCGCCGCGCGCCCCTTCCGCACGACGCCGATGTACGACATCTTTGACGGTATGGGCGCGGTCTGGGGGCACCAGTTCGGGCTGGAGGTCGTGAACTATTTCGCCCAAGGCGACGAGCCTCGATTCGAGACGCCCAGTTTCCGCCGCTCGAACGCATGGGACGCCACGGCGCGCGAGGTGAAGGCCGTCCGGCAAGGCGTTGGAATCAATGAGGTTCACAACTTTGGCAAATACCTGGTGACCGGCCCCGGCGCGCGTGACTGGCTGGACCGTATCATGGCGGGGCGCATCCCGAAGCCGGGACGCATCAGCCTGACGCCGATGCTGTCGCATGCGGGGCGGTTGATCGGGGATTTCACGGTGTCCTGCCTGTCGGACGAGGCGTTCCAGCTGACCGCGTCCTACGGCGCACAGGCCTATCACATGCGCTGGTTCGAGCAGAACGCGGAAATGGGCGTGACGGTCGAGAATATCTCGGACCGCCTGAACGGGTTTCAGATCGCGGGCCCGAAATCGCGGGATCTGCTTGCGGCCTGCACGCGGGCGGATATTTCCGACATGGCGTTCATGGATCTGCGGCATATTTCCGTGGGCATGGTCGACTGCCTGGTGCAGCGGGTCAGCTATACCGGCGACCTCGGTTTCGAGATCTATTGCGATCCGATGGCGCAACGGGCGCTTTGGGACGAGTTGTGGAGCAAGGGTCAGGACCTTGGCCTGAAGCCTTTCGGAATGCGCGCGATGATGTCGCTGCGGCTCGATCGGTTCTTTGGGTCCTGGCTGTCGGAGTTTTCGCCGGATTACACGCCGGGCGAGACGGGCATGGACCGCTTCATCAGCTTCAGGAAAAACGCCGATTTCATCGGGCGTGCGGCGGCCGAGACAGAGCGGGCCGAAGGCGCGAAGCGGGCGCTGGTGGCGTTCGAGGTGGATGCGACGGATGCGGATGTGAACGGCTACGAGCCTGTCTGGATCGAAGGCAGTGTTCAGGGGTTCTGCACCTCGGGCGGCTATTCGCACCACGCAGAGAAATCCATCGCCCTGGCGCTGATCCCGGCGGAAAACGCCAAGCCGGGGCTGGAGGCCGAGATCGAGATCCTGGGCGAGATGTGCGCCGCAAAGCTGTTGACAGAGCATCTGTTTGACCCCGACATGACCCGGATGCGAGGGTAAGACGGGATCAATTGCTTGGGGTTTGGCAGCGGTGACACTGGGGATCGTTCTGCCCGCAGCGGGCGCTTCCTCGCGGATGCGGGGGCGCGACAAGCTGTTGGAGGAAGTCGACGCTGTGCCGATTTTGCTGCGGCAAACCCGGCGGGCCTTAAGCCTCGGTTTACCTGTTCTTGTTACCCTGCCCACCGTCTCCGGGGCGCGCGCTACCAGCCTTGACGTCGCGGCGAACGCGGGACTGGAGAGACGGCCAGTCCCCGATGCTGCCAGCGGCCTCAGTGCGTCGCTGCGCGTGGCAGCGGGCTGGGCCATGGAACGGGACATGAGCGGGCTGATGATCGTACTGCCCGACATGCCCGACCTGGATGCGGATGACATGCGCGCGGTGGCGGCACTGCACGCGGACCATCCCGGCGACGTGATCCGCGCCACGGACGCGGAGGGGCGTTTCGGGCATCCGACCCTCCTGCCCGCCCGGCTATTGCCGGCGCTGGTCACATTGAGCGGCGATACCGGCGCGCGGGAAGTGATCGGGCCGGAAAAGATACGGCCCTGTCCCATTGGCGGGACCAGGGCCACGCTGGATCTGGATACGCCCGAAGCCTGGGCGGACTGGCGGGCGGCGAAAGGCTAAAGCGTTTCGCCTTTGACCCGAGCCATCCGCGAAAGGCGAAACGCGTGCAACGATTGGCTGTTCTGCTGCATTTCGCGATAAGCTGCACGTCAGGTTCACCGCGAAACGCTTTAGCGCAGGGACTGTTCGACCAGCAGCTTCGCCTCGTGCGCCTCGAGCGACAGGCGGGCCGCCTGGTAGCTTTCCAGTCCCGCCGGCATGGCGACTTCGGGAAAGAGCGCCAGGATTTTGTCCCGGCTTTCCTGTGCCACGCCATAACGAAACAATCCCGACCAATGGCCGGGATTGTTTACTGGAACTCGAGTCAGCCCCCGCAACCGATTCCATGTGACCGGCCCCCGAAAGGACCGGTCGGCTGCAAAGCTGTTACTTGACCAGAAGCCGGGCTTCGTGCTTTTTCAGCGACCGGCGTGCGGCGGTGTAGGCCTTCAGGCCCTCTGCCTCCGACAATTCGGGGAAGAGCTCGAAGATCTCGTTGCGCTGGTCGTTGCCCATCGCGTCGAGCACCGTGTCGCCGGGCTGGAAGCTTTCGGTCCAGGCGCCATTGGACAGCACCACCTCGTGTTGGTCGAACATGAAGTGGATGTAGCTGACCGAGCTGGCCTCGACCGAGGTCACACCTTCCATGCCGGTGAGGTGCTTGGCGGCTGCCAGAACCTCGCGGTCCTCGAAGTAGAGCGCCGACTTCTCGTTGTTGATCAGCAGGCGGTGCTGCGGCGAGACCATCATGTCACGTTCCGGCAGGCCGTGGCCCAGCGAACCGGCACGGATCAGGACCGGCTGCAGGTGCGGCGCGCTGACCAGCTCCTGCCCCGACAGATCGCGGCGGCCCACCCAACGGATCTCTTGCAGACCGTTGTCGCGGGTGATGATCTTGTCGCCTTCGCGCAGGTCTTCGACCAGACGCTCACCTTTCGGCGTTGCGATGACCGTTCCCGGCGTGAAGCAGGGAATGATGTCCTCGATCTCGGTGAACTTCAGCGTGCCTTCGACATTGCCGCTGGCATCGAGGAAGTTGACCTGGCCGGTAAAGCTGTTGCCGTCCGGGTCGTTCGGGGTGGTGAGGTCCAGCGGGGTGACGCCGTCGCTCTGGACGATCTCAAACCGGCCCATCCCTTGCAGGTAAAGCTGGTCGTTCTCGTTGTCTGTCGTCGGGTCGTTGTCGCCATCCTCGGTGCCGCCGTCGATTTCGTCGCCGAAGGCTTCCTCGCGGGCATCGAAGCGGAACTCGTCCGAGCCGGCGTCACCGTACATGGTGTCTGCGCCCTGGCCACCGTAGATGGTGTCCCGGCCGTTTTCGCCATAGATCAGGTCGTCGTCGATACCACCATAGAGCAGGTCGCTGCCGCCGCCACCGAAGATGGTGTCGTCATCGTCCTGACCATAGACGGTGTCGTTGCCGGCGCCTGCGTCGATCCAATCCCTGCCGTTGTTTTCATCCGGGTCGGGGCCGTAGCTGCCGCCATCGGGCGCGTCGGGGATGTTGACCTGGTCGAAGGGCACGACATTGGGGTCGAGACCGCCATAGATGAGGTCGTCGCCCGCGCCGGACGAGATCGTGTCGTCGCCTTCGCCGCCGACGATGGTGTCGGCGCCCCAGAGCGTGGTGATCTCGTCGTCGTCAAGGCCGCCGTCGACATAGTTGTCGCCCGCGCCGGCATTGATCGTGTCGTTATCATCGCCGGTATAGATCGTGTCGTTGCCGTTGCCGGTATTGACCAGATCGCGGTCGTCGTTGGGATCGGCATCCGCCGGGACGGCCGGGAACGGACCGTAGGACGGGAAGCCGTCATCGGGCAGAGGCAGACCGCTGTTGAGCGACGTGTCGATGTAGTTGTCCCCGTGGCCGCCATCGACCGTGTCCGAACCGTCGCCGGAATAGACCGTGTCGTTGCCGTCGCCGGTATCTATCTTGTCGTCGCCGTTGCCGCCGTCGACGCTGTCGTCGCCTGCGCCGGTTTCCACGTCGATCGGGCCGTCGGCATCCTCGGCGTCGATGGTGTCATTTCCGCTGCCGGTGATGATCCGCTCGATCTCTTCGAAGGTGATGTCGGGCGTGTCGTCGGCATCCAGGCCGTTGACCGTGCCGTTCTCGGGATCGGCGTCTTCCAGGGTGACGGTCAGATCGTCGGTCTGGTCGCCGAGGTTCAGGATGTCGCCCTCGTTGCCGTTTTCCGGGCCGTCGGGGTTGCCGTCGGTGCCGTCCGAGCCGCCGTCGATGGTGGCGTCGATTTCTGCCGCCGGATCGGTGGCGTCGACGGTGAACTCGTCGTCGCCGGTGCCGCCCCAGGCGCTGTCATTGCCGCCCACGGAGATGTCGTCATCGCCCTGGCCGCCGGTGATCGAGTCTGTACCCGCACCGCCGACTATCACGTCCGCGCCGGTGCCGCCGTCGACCGTGTCGTCGCCCAGGCCGGCATTGATCGTGTCGTCGCCGCCATTGCCCTCGATGACGTCCTCCAGCCCGTCGGGACCGTCGATGATATCGCCGCCGCCGTCGGTCGGGCCGTTGCTGTCGTCATAGCCGGGGTTCATGACCTCGCCGGTTTCCTCGCCGTCGACGACACCGTCGCGCTGCGGATCAGTCAGGATCGTCTCGATCTGGCTGAATTCCATCACCGAGCCGTCCTCGAAGGTCACGGTGCCTTTCCGGGCGCCGGCATCGCTGGAGTCGGCAGAGTCGACGATCGTCACCTGGCCCGCGCCGCGCAGGTCCAGCGTGTCGTTGTCCTTGGTGTCATCCGGGCCGTTGCCGCCGACCACCTTGTCGCCGTCGCCGTCCGCACCGCTGGAGACGATGAAGGTGTCGTCGCCGCCCTCGCCGTACATCTCGTCCGCGCCGGCGCCGCCGGTGATCACGTCGTTGCCATCGTCACCCAGGCTATAGCCGGTGTCGAAATACATGTCGGTGATGTGGATGCCGGAATTGTCGTAGCCGTTCTGTGTATGCTCGACCACCACGCGCGATACCGGCCCCGCGATCGAGACATTGACGGTCGTGTCGGGGTCGTTGACGTTCTGGTACGGGCCATCCGCGTCGGCGACGTTGCCGGTGATATTGATGTCCTTGCCACCGGTCAGGACAACCTCGATCGGGTTGTTGTCGGCGTCGTAGGCTTTCACGGTCACAAGGCCGTCACCGTCGAGGTCATTGATGTTGAATTCAACGTTTCCGACAACTTCCGAAAACTCCCATTGGAACTTGCCGGTATTGCCCTTGCCGCCGGTTTCCGAGAGCAGCGAGCTGTCGGTGTCGATCGACTCGCCGCCCGTGTCGATGCCGGCGGTGTTCAGGTTGGTGTGGTTGTCGACATCGCTTACGTGGTTCCCCGTATCCGCGATGCGGGTATAGGTCACATCCACACTGCCGGTGTCCTGGGTGACGGTGCTGTCCGCCTGAGCGCCCGAGACCTTGTCCCAGTTGAAGCTTTCGCGCGGTCCGTTGAAGCCCTTCTCGCCGCCGGTGCCGCCATAGATGGTGTCATCGCCGCCAGCACCGTTGATCGTGTCGTCGCCGCCATTGCCATAGATCAGGTCGGCGCCATCGGTGATCTTGTCGCCGCCCTGGTCGGTGGGCGCGTTGGAGTCGTCATAGCCGAGGTCCATGTCCTCGCCGAACTCCTCGCCGTCGACAGCGCCATCGGGGCTTGCCTTGGATTCCTCGTAGAGCGCCACGTAGTCGATCGCGCCCTGGAATTCCTTGTCGTAATGTCCGTCGTCCACTTCGCGCGCGCCGAAGCTGAATTCCTCGTCGTCATTGTCGGTCAGGTCGAAGGTCAGGCCCTTCTCGTCGCTCTCGATTGTCTCGGTCTTGCCGGTTGTCAGGTTCTCGACCGTCAGAGTGGCGCCGGTATCGACATCGAAGGAATATTTCACGTTGACCAGGTCGCCCGGTTCGAAAAAGTCCTTCGAGGTGGACAGGGTGGCGACCGCGTCGCCGTCGTTGGTGTTGTGGTAGGTCTGAACCTTGCCATCGTTGGTGACGCGGATTTCGAAGAAGCCCTCGTCATGATTGTCGATGTTCTTTTCGCCGCGCGACAGGATCACGTCTTCCGAGCTGCCCGAGTGCGAGAACTGCGTGAACTGCGTCTCGATGGTGCCGCGATCCAGGTTGAACTGTTCGTCATCCGCAGAGGAGTACGGGTCGGCTTTGACATCGAGCACGGTGGGGTGCGAGTTGCTCCCCGCGCCCACGATCAGCTGGTCGTTGGAAAAGCTGACGTTGATGGCGTTGCCATCGCCGTGTGTCGCGTTCTGGGCAACACCGTCGTCCAGGCCGGTATCTTTCTTTTCAGCACCGCTTTTAAAATCCCACAGGCCAATCAGGCCAGTGACCGAGCTTGGATCAAAATTCGACATCGTCTTCTCCATTCGGCATCACCGCACATGCGGCGACGCCAGACCAAAACCATTCCCAAAGCCAGCGACGTGACGGCCAGGGGCAACCTGCACGGACCTCGATTATCAGGAGGGAAAGACCCGCATATCACGCGGGAACGTCGTGGAGTTCGCACTCCGCATACATTCGCTACCAGTCTGCTGCCAAAGCAGCCCGACGATCGCACCTTTCCGCACCTAATATGATGCGTTTCGTGCGGTCGCCCCCGTGACCTACAGACATCGCCCCCCAGTTGGGCTGAGTTCGTTTTACGAGATGTGATGTGCGCCACAAAGTGAAATTTGTCAGAAAACTGTCCGAGCAATTTGCAAAAAACCACGACGAAGCGGCGAATTAAGGCAGCCTGCAAAACACGTTCTAGTTATTGTTTCCGCGCACCCTTCGGCGGGTATCCGCGCAGCAGCCCTAAAAACAAGGGCTCGGCCTTTTTCCGCCGACGCGAAAAACAATCAAAGGTAGATTGCCGTTTCCAAATCGGACGAAAGGCAACCATGGTCGGATTGTGTCGAGACTTGGGTGAAACAAACGCGTGGCTGTTTGTTGACCTAGCGTCAATCGCCTTCAGAAACGACGAATATCCACGATCCGGAAACGGTGACGCCACAATTTGAGCGAATCGACACAAAATTTAATTCAAATGAGGCGGTCGAATCGTTCAAGACGCCGCACGAGCCGCGACAGGACGGATCGCACATTCGGAATTCGGCGGCACGTGGCCGGAACATGTTCCCACCTGGGCGCGTTTTCAGGCTGAAGGTTTACGTTTTGAGTGCATGGTGCATGGGGCGGTTAAACCTAAGAACGGGAGTTTTACATGACTTTGAGCAACACGTTTCTGAAAACCACCTCCGTCCTCGGCCTTTTCATTGCCCTTTCGCAGCCCGCCTACGCGGTGACTTGCGCCGAATTCAGCGAGATGGACGACGCTGGTCAAATGGAGGCATTCGAGACCATGGGCGGCCGTGAGAACATTCGTGACGAAGCGGTCGGTGCAGACGAAGGAGCCGACACGGACGCGTCGAGCGCCACGGACGAACTCGGCGACCCTGACGATGACATCGGCGGCCGCGCTGCCGCGCGCGCTGCTGCGACCGGGTCGGACGAGGAACTGATGGTCGTGCTGAAGGAAGAGTGCGAGAACAACCCCGAGATGGACATGGCTGACATGTTCCGCGACGAAGACGAGTCGAAGTAAGCGACCCGAGTCAAATTGGCGGCCCTTGAGATTGGGCCGCCACGTTCCCGGTCTCATTGCAGGCCGGGACGGCTGACCACACATCAATCCACGAAATCATTGGCACCCCAAGGCCGGACCCGATCCGGCACGCCCGTCAAGGCGGGGAATTTGGTAGCATTCAAGGCAACCGAATTTAATGCCGAACCCTTTGCGGCAGAGCCGCATTGATGTAATTCAAATAGTCTTCGACGGCCAATAGACCGTACTCCCAGTTGACATGAGCGCCATCAGGGGCCTTCGGCTGACCGAAGATACTTTCTATCTGGCGATTGAAAATTGGTAATGTCAGTCCGGTGATCTTCGAAATTGTTTTGTCCGGCTGAGGAAGAACATGAATACCGGCATCTGACGCAAAAGCTGCGTACCGTTGTTCCGCGAACGAAAGAATTTCAAACAGTCGCTCATTCTCTTTCCGCAGATCTCTGCAAAATCTAAACTTCGGTGCGCTGCCCAGGAATGGCTCGACATCATCGGTAAGGCGAGGCGCAGGAATCATATCGACCGGAATTCCCGTGACGGAAGATCCCCAGTTCGGAATTCTTGACTGCAATATGTGGTCCAGGCACTGCGTAAAGCCATCTTTCGTCAATATTGGCGTACTTGGCTTGGCATGGACGGCTTCAACGCCGAATTGAGCCAATAACGTTATGATCTCAAGAAAGCCGTTCGTGTGCCCGGCGATCAATATCCGATCAAAGGCCTCTATCGATATGCGCGCCGCTCCATTTCTCTTGATCAATTTCCGTTCTATTTCAGGTTTCCGCGTGGCATTCTGAAGGCCAAAGCTGTGCTTGTCACAAGTCAACTTGTAAAACTCTCGTCCCGCACATGTGAACCAAGTCAGTTCAATCTGTTCTGGGAGATTTCTTACCCTGTCAAACCCCTGCTTCAGAGACGCCGCGTGAGAATTTCCAATTACAAGTATCTTCATTGGCTTCCAAAACCGTCCAGAAACATCTCCTCACAAACCAGATCGTCCTCTGAATCCATGTCGTGATCCTCTGCAAGCCCGGGGCTTGAGACACCGCCCTCGATCGTCAATTCACTGTTATATCCATGCGCCTTCAGAAAAGAATTCATGACCAATTCAACGGCCGAGGGTTTCACGGTTCTCAGGTTGGAAGCGAACGCACCACCTTGGTTCTTTTGTGATGTCGTCATTTCGTAAGAGGGGAAGTAGTCCACGTTCTCGAACGAGTCATAAAGCTCCGCACAGACTGCGCGCAAAATCGACTTTGAGCGTACAGTCGCGATTTCGACATGCTGGCCCGACATGGTTGCCGTCAACGGAACGGGCGAGACCGTGACTAGGAACCTCACCTCTGGATTTCTGGACATCATCCTTTCACGGAATTCGAGGAAATCAGAAAGAACGTCCGAATAACCCAGGTTTTTGAAAGTGTATGTTTCATCATCGTGGGTACCGGCGATCACTCCTGGCGCGACGGGATAAACGTCTCCAGACGCTCGATGTACCCAAGTCTCTGTTAATCCAAACGTGAAAACAAAAATATCTGCTTTTGAGAATGCTCGCCGGACACAATCCAGATGATGTTTCCGATTTTCTCTGACGGTTTCTGCCAGCTCGAAACCCGCTATGTCGATATTCGGCCTTTGACTATCGAAATACGTACCATCTTTCTCCCAGATGGGATCAGTCAGCTCCAGATCGCCATGCGCCTCTTTATCAAGCTGTAACAACTGTCGAGAGGTGTAAATGTTGCCATACCGGGCAGAATACAGGTCAAAACCCAAAGCTCTGCGGGTTTCCACAGGAATAGCTTTCAATCCTCGCTGTGGAAAAGGCTCTTCGTCTATGACATTGAACCCTTCTTCTTTGAGCGATCGTCCGATGTGCTGCGCAAAGCAGGACCCGGCCGTTACGAACCGGTCACTCTTTCGGATTGGAAATTTGGGCGTGTACAGCTCATGAATGGCATTCTCATGCCTTTGAACGACACCTTGTCGCCAAAACGCTTGGGGAGGCAACTTGGAATAGGGTGAGTTTGCCATACCAGCTTTCAGTCCACGGGTTTTCGGAAACGTTAATACGACAAGAGACTAGTCGATTCTTTCCAATGAAACCAAGGCATAGTTCTTATGTGGGACCTGCGCGATTTGTTCGGACCAAGGGATAATCCGCCTCGCCAATGAAGCCATCGGCGGTTCCGCGTCTGACCTGCCCACCGAGGTACCTGGCACCCAAGGTCGGACCCGATCCGGCATGCCCTTCAAGGCGGGGATTTTGCCCCTATCGAATTCATGGAAAGCCATATGTCGGCCCTTTGCCCCCCACAAGAACCTGCGTGTTTCGGCGAATTTGAATGGCGGGATGCGCCACGTAGGTCTACCGGTGCGTCATTGAGCAGAGCTATTCATCAATAGTAGATTAGTGCCTATACAAAGACGGCCCGAGGGGGTATTGCCCGGCACTTGCCGGCGGTCCAAGCGCCGCCCGGCTGACACGTCTTTCCCAAGAAAAGCACCAGGCCCTTGAAACACACCCTTGCGAATGCGCTGGCCCGTAAAGGCTATGACGTCCTGACCCCTGTCCAGCAGGCTGTCACCCAACCTGAACTGGAGGGCCGTGACCTGTTGGTCTCGGCGCAGACAGGATCCGGCAAGACGATCGGTTTCGGGCTGGCGATCGCCTCCACGCTGCTGGGCGACGCGGATACCTTCGAGCAGGCTGACGCGCCGCTGGCGATGATCGTGGCACCGACCCGCGAGCTTGCGATGCAGGTCAAACGCGAGCTTGGCTGGCTTTATGCCGATGCGGGCGCGGTGCTGGCCTCTTGCGTCGGCGGCATGGACATGCGGGATGAACGGCGGGCGCTGGCGCGCGGCGCCCATATCGTCGTGGCCACGCCCGGGCGGTTGCGGGACCATATCATGCGCGGGTCCATCGACCTGTCGGCGGTACGGGCAGCGGTGCTGGACGAGGCGGACGAGATGCTGGACCTCGGGTTTCGCGAGGATCTGGAGTTCATCCTGGAGCAGACGCCGGAGGCGCGTCAGACGCTGTTGTTCTCGGCCACGGTTCCCACCGCCATTGCCAGGCTGGCGCAAAGCTATCAGCGGGATGCCGAGCGCATCTCGACCGTTGGCGAAGAGGCGCAGCACTCGGATATCGCCTATCGCGCGATGTCGGTTGCAGCGCATGACAACGAGAACGCGGTCATCAACGTACTGCGCTATTACGAGGCGCCGAATGCCATCGTCTTTTGCAACACGCGGGCCATGGTCGCGCGGCTGACGACGCGGCTGTCGAACCGGGGATTTTCGGTCGTGGCCTTGTCGGGGGAGTTGACGCAGAGCGAACGCTCCAACGCGCTGCAATCCATGCGCGACGGGCGGGCGCGGGTTTGCGTGGCGACCGATGTGGCCGCACGCGGCATCGACCTGCCCAAGCTGGACCTTGTGGTGCATGCCGAACTGCCCAGCAGCCAAGAGACACTTTTGCACAGATCGGGCCGCACCGGCCGCGCGGGACGCAAGGGGGTCAGCGCGCTGATCGTCGTGCCCTCGGCCCGCAAGAAGGCGGAGCGCATCCTGAAGTTCGCCAAGCTGACAGCGGAATGGACCGCCGCGCCGTCGGCGGCGGAGGTAGATGCGCAGGATCAGGTGCGCATGCTGGATGCCGATGACTGGCAGGCGGAGATCACCGAAGGCGAGCGCGCGTCGGTGGACCAACTGCTGGAACGCTTCACGCCTGAGCAGATCGCCGCCGCCTACCTGCGTCAGTACAAGCTGCGCCATTCCGCGCCCGAGGATTTGAGCCCCGTCAAACCGGGCAAGCCCGACAAGCCGAAACCGCGCGCCGCGTTCGGCCCCAGCGTCTGGTTCTCGCTGTCCGAAGGGCGCAACCAGGCGGCCTCGCCCCGACACCTGCTGCCGATGGTTTGCAAGGCGGGCGGGCTGAGCAAGGACGATATCGGCGCGATCCGCGTGGCCGATGACCTGTCCTATATCGAGATCCGCGAGGCCAGCGTGCCCGGTTTCCTGGAGGAGATTGGCCCGGGGATGACGATCGAGGGCAGCAAGAAGCTTCGCCGCCTTGACGCGGCACCGGACCTGCCGCCCTTCCGGCCCGGCAAACCAGAGCGCGGCCCCAAGGCAAAACCGGGGTCGTCCAAGGGGGACACGACGCCCGTCGATTGGAATGACACGCCCGCGCCGCGCCGCCGCAAGCCCAAGCCCGAGGACCGCAGGGACGCGACACCCCCGGCGCGACAGCGCGAGACGAAGGCGCCCGATCCGGCGCTGCATGCCCCCTTGGGCAAACCCCGGCACGGGGCGCGGGGCGACGATGACATGCCGAAAGACGCAGGCAAGGCCGGTAAGGCCGGTAAGGCCAAAGCCGGTGGAAAACCTGCCTCCAAGCGGGCTGGCAAGGGGCCGCCACCGCCGAAGGGCAAGCCCAACAGCAAGAAGAACCGGGCGCGCGCGGCGCAGAAGAGAGCGTCGTCCGAGAAGCCGGGGACGCCGCGGCGGTAGGATCCCTATCGGCGCTGGAACAGGATCACGAGAAGCGCCAGGAGCGACGAACCCAGCATCAATAGAAGGGAAACCGCGTTCAGAAGCGGCGTCGAACCTTCTTTCAGGCGGTCGAACATGGCGATGGTCAGGGGCGCGTCGGAGCCGACCAGCATGAGCGTGGTGTTGAAGTTCTCGAAACTCATCAGGAACGCCACCACCAGCGCGCCGATCATCGCCGGCATCAGGAACGGGATGGTGATCGTGCGCACGGCCGTCAGGCGCGTGGCGCCGAGGTTCAGCGCGGCCTCTTCCAGCGTGCGGTCGAATTTCTGCAGCCGGGCGGTGATGACCAGCGTCGCGATGGTGGTGATAAAGGAGAACTGCCCAAGGATCACCAGCAGCAAGCCGGGGCGCAGCGCCTGGATATCCACTTCCGCCGCGTTCCAGATCCCGTTCGCCAGCGTCGAGGAGAAGACGAGGATAGAGATACCGAGCACGATCCCGGGAATGACCAGCGGCAGCAGCATCAGGACATAAAGCGCGCCCTTGCCGCGGAATTCGTAGCGGTTGAACAGGAAGGCGTTCGTGGTCCCGACACTCACCGACAGGACCGCGACGCAGGTGGCGACGAAGGCCGAGGTACCCACCGCGCGCAGGATGCCGCGTTCGTGGAAGACGCCGATCTGGGGACGGTCCTCTCCGAAGAACCAGTTCCAGGTGAAGCCTTCCCACGGCAGCGACGGAAACTGGCTGTCGTTGAAGGCGAAGACGGCGACGACGGTCAGGGGCAGCGCGAGATAGAGGAAGAACAGCAGGACATAACCGCCGTAAAGGACGCGAAAGCTGCGGGAACGTGGAATGGTCGGGATCATGGGCTACCCCATCGTTTCCTGCAGGGTGCGGCCCGTCAGGCGCAGCATGCCCCAGACGATCACCGATGACAGCACCAGCAGCATGAAGCCGAAGGCCGCGCCAAGCTCCCAGTTGGAGCGGACGATGAACTGGTTATAGATCATCTCGGTGAACCACAGGCTGTCCTTGCCGCCCAGCATGGTCGGCGTGAGGTAGTTGCCCAAGCTGAGCATGAACACCACGATGCAGCCCGAGACGATCCCCGGCATGGCGTGCGGGATGATGATCTCGCGCAGGACCGACAGGCCGCTGCCGCCGAGGTCGTAGCCCGCCTCGACCACGCTGTCGTCGAGGCTTTCCAGCGTTGTGACCAGCGGGACCACCATGAACAGCATCGAGGTATAGACGAGGCCCACCATCATGGCCGCGTCGTTGTAGAGCATCTCGACCGGTTGATCGGCCAGCCCCGCCCATTGCAGCAGGTTGGACACGAGGCCGGTTTCCCGCAGCAGGATCATCCAGCCGAAGGTGCGCACCAGTTCCGAGACGTAGAACGGGATCAGGCAAAGCATGAACAGCACTTGCTGCAACCGACCCCGTGCCATCTTGGCGATGTAGTAGGCCACCGGAAAGGCGATCAGCAGGGTGATGGCCGTGGCCAGCACCGACATCACCGCCGTGCGCCAGAAGGTGCGCAGGTAAAGCGGTTCGGTCAGGGCCTTGTCGTATTGCGTCAGGCTGGGCTCGTAGACGCCGAAACTGATGCGTTCGCGCAGCGAGATCATCAGCATGTCGATATGCGGGATGACGATCAGCAGCCCCAGCCACAACAAAAGCGGCGTCAGCAGCAGGATGAACCCGATCCGGGCCTCGGCACGCATCAGGCGGCCCCGGCAAAGCAGGTCGCCTGTGCCGCGCCCCAGCCGATATGCACCATGTCACCACGTTTCAGGCTGGCGAATTCCCCGGTCTGGGGCAGCGTGACTTCGAGCGTTTCGCCGGCGTCATCTTCGACCAGCACACGCGAGGCGGCGCCGTTGAACAAAATGCTTGTCACGGTTCCCTGCAAACGGTTGTCGAATTGCGACAACGCCTCGGCACTGGCGGCGAGGTGGACTGACTCGGGCCGGACAAAGATTTCCGCGGCGTCGCCCTTGGCCAGCGCCTGGGCCGCCGTCGCGCGCATGGCAAGGCCGGAATCCGTCCGCATCTCCAGCATTGAGCCTTCGACGCGGTCGATGCGCCCTATCCAGCGGTTGGCCTCACCGATGAAGCCGGCAACGAAGGGCGTGTCGGGCCTGTAATAGAGGTCCTGGCCCGTGCCGACCTGCTCGAACCGCCCGGCGTTCATGACGGCGATCTGGTCAGACATGACCAGCGCCTCGGACTGGTCGTGGGTGATGTAGACGAAGGTGGTGTCGAAGGCCGCCTGAAGCGCCTTCAGCTCGATCTTCATGTGCTCGCGCAGCTTGAGGTCAAGCGCCCCCAGGGGCTCGTCCAAGAGCAGCACATCGGGTTCCAGCACCATGCAGCGGGCGATGGCCACGCGTTGCTTTTGCCCGCCTGACAGCTCGTCGACCTTGCGCGCGCCGATGCCGGGCAGGCCAATGCGGTCCAGCGCCTCGTCCACCTTACGGGCGATCTGGGCCTTGGCCATGCCCTGCCGCCGCAGACCGTAGCCGATATTGTCGGCGATGGTCATCATCGGGAACAGCGCGAGGTGCTGAAACACCATGTTCACCGGGCGCTTGTTGGGTGGCGTGTCCAGAACCGTGCCACCCTTGATGCGGATGTCACCCGACGTGGGTTCCAGAAACCCCGCGATCATGCGCATGATCGTCGTCTTGCCACAGCCCGACGGGCCGAGGATGGAAAAGAAACTGCCCGGCGGCACGGAAAACGACACGTTGTCGACGGCGGTCGTGTCGCCGAAACGCTTTACCAGGTCGACGCATTCAAGATCAGGGGTCATGCAGGGGGCCGTTCACAGGGCGGCACCCTGCGAAAGGGTGCCGCGTTTTCATGGGCGATCAGTTGGCAGCCTGAACGCGGTCCAGGACTTCGCCTTCGATGGCCTCCAGACCGGCGGGAACCGGCGGGTACCACTTGATGTTGTCGACCGCTTCCGGCGGGAAGCTGTCCTGGTACTTGGCCTTGAGCGCGTCCTCGGCATACTCATCAGCCCCGGCAGACGCGGTGAAATTGCCCGCCGCCGCGGTGATCTTGGCCGAAACCTCGGGCTGCATCACGAAGTTGATCCACTCGTAGGCCACATCGTCGGCCTGTCCCTTGGCGGGCAGAACGAACGTGTCGATCCAGCCAAGCGCACCCGAGGCCGGGGCGACGAAGGTGATGTCGGAATTGTCCTCGTTCAGCTTCCAGCCGCCGGTATCCCACGCCATCGACGCCGTGACCTCGCCCGAGCGCAGCAGGTTCATCAGCTCGTCGCCGCCGCTCCAATAGGCTTTCACGTTGGACTTGCACTCGGTCAGCTTGGCTTCGACCTTTTCCATGATCTCTTTGTACTTGGCCTCGTCGCCATAGGCGGCGAACGGGTCCTCGCCCATGGCGAAGGCAAAGCCGATCAGGGTGGGGCGCTTCAGGCGGTAAGAGACCTTGCCTTCCAGCGCGGGATCGCAGAGGTCGGTGTAGTCCTTGACCACGTCGCCCGCCTCGGCGGTGTTCATCACCAGGCCGGAGGTGCCCCAGACATGCGGCACGCCGTAGACTTCGCCGTTCACGGTGGTGTTGCCCTTGGTCGCTTCCAGCATGGAGGGGATGAAGAGCGACTCGTCGATCTTCGACAGGTCCATGGGTTTGTAGATGCCGAATTCCATCTGCGGGCCCATGATGCGGTCCTGCGAGGGCTGGGCGAGGTCGAAGCCGCCGCCGCCCGTGGCGCGCAGCTTGGCGATCATTTCCTCGTTGTTGGACTTGGTGACCTCGACGGTGTGGCCGGTCTGTTCCTCGAACATCTCGACGACCTCGTCGGGCGCGTAGCCGCCCCAGGTCAGCAGGCGCAGCGTATCGGCGGTGGCGGCCTGCGACAGGCCGAACACGGCCAGGCAGGTTGTCGTGAGCAGTGTCTTTTTCATGGGTGTCCCCCTCTGGTGGATGATTATTTACGTGCAGGATGATCAGCATTGACCATTTGGTCAAACTCTTTGACGAGTCCGTGCCTTTTGCCTGAGTTTCTTGACAGTTTCTTGTCAGGCCCCCTGCCCGGTCACTTTTTTCCTTTTGCGTCAGAGACAAGCCTCGAAAAGCTTTCGCGTATTCTCGGCCGTCATCTCGATCGGGTTGCCGCCTGTCGACGGATCCCTCAGCGCCGCATCCACAAGCGTGTCGAGGTCGGGGTCGGCAACGCCCAGTTCGGTCAGCGTCTTGGGGATGCCAAGGCTGTCGTTCAGCTGGTCCACGAAGGCGCAGAACCCGTCAAAGCCGCCCTCGATGCCAAGATAGGCCGCCGCCGGACCGAAACGCTCGCGGATCGCGGGTTCGTTGAATTGCAGGACGGCGGGCATGCAGACGGCGTTGGTCGTGCCGTGATGGGTATGGTGATGCGCGCCGATGGGGTGGCTGAGCGCATGGATCGCGCCAAGGCCCTTTTGAAAGGCCGTGGCGCCCATGGCGGCGGCACTCATCATGTTGGCGCGTGCCTCGATATCGGTGCCGTCGGCATAGGCGCGCGGCAGGTAGTCCTTGACCAGCCGCATCCCTTCGAGCGCGATGCCCTGGCTCATCGGGTGGTAGTGCGGGCTGGAATAGGCTTCGACGCAATGGGCGAAGGCATCGAGGCCGGTGCCCGCCGTGATGTGCTTGGGCATGCCCACCGTCAGTTCGGGGTCGCAGATGACGATTGCCGGCAGCATCTTGGGGTGGAAGATGATCTTTTTCTCATGCGTGGCCGAATTGGTGATGACCGATGCGCGCCCCACTTCCGAGCCGGTCCCGGCGGTTGTGGGCACGGCGACGATGGGGTGGATGCCGTCGGGGTCGGCGCGGGTCCACCAGTCGCCGATATCCTCGAAATCCCAGACCGGGCGCGTCTGTCCGGCCATGAAGGCCAGCGTCTTGGCGAGATCAAGGCCGGAGCCGCCGCCAAAGGCGATGACGCCGTCGAAGCCGCCCTCGCGGTAGAATTTCAGCCCTTCCTCGACATTCGCGTCCGAGGGGTTGGGATCGACCTCGGCAAAGATCGCGCGACCCAGCCCGGCGGCGTCCATCAGCTCGAGCGTCTTGGTGGTGATATCCATGGATTTCAGCCCCCGGTCGGTGACCAGAAGCGGTTTGCTCATGCCCGCGGCGCGGCACGCCTCGCCGATCTCGGCAATGCGTCCGGCGCCGAAGCGCATGTTCGTGGGATAGGACCAGTTTCCGGTAAGAGCCATGTCAGATCTTTCTCAAGTGATAGGATTTGGGCCGCGTCAGGGCCTGGTAGGCGAGTTTCGACAGCCCCGCGCCGTGGCCGGTATCCTTGCAGCCGGTCCAGCACAAGGCGGGGTCGAGGTAGTCGCAGCGGTTCATGAAGACGGTGCCGGTCTCGATCCGGTCGCCGATGCGTTCCGCCGCCGCAATGTCGCGTGTCCAGACCGAGGCGGTCAGGCCAAAGCGGCTGTCGTTCATCAGGCGGATCGCGGTGTCATCATCGGCCACGGGCATGATGCCGACCACGGGGCCGAAGGATTCGTCGCGCATCACCCGCATGTCGTGAGTGATATTGGTCAGGACCTGCGGGGTGACATAGGTGTTGGCGCCGTCATCCGCCTGCATCCGGTCGATATGGGCGGTGGCCCCGTCCTCCAGCGCCTCGGCAATCTGTGCGCGGACTTCCTTGGCAAAGCGGACATTGGCCATCGGGCCAAGCGTCGTCTCGGCCTCAAGCGGGTTACCCAGTTTCTGCGCCTTGACCCAGGCGACGGCCTTTTCGACAAAGGCGTCGAACAGGGGTTCGGCGACGTAAATCCGCTCGATCCCGCAGCAGCATTGGCCCGCGTTGAACATCGCACCGTCCATCAGCCCGTCGACGGCCGCGTCGAGATCCGCGTCGGCGCGCACGTAGCCGGGATCCTTGCCACCAAGTTCGGTCGAGACCGGCGTGAACGTCCCCGCGGCGGCCCGTTCCATCGCCTGCCCGCCCCCGACGGAGCCGGTGAAATTCACGAAATCCACGTGGCGGCCCGCGATCAGGGCGTCGGTCGTGTCGTGGTCGATGACCACGTTCTGGAACACGTCCTTTGGCACACCGGCCGCGTGCAGCGCCTCGGCCAGGTGCTCACCCACCTGCAAGGTCTGGCTGGCATGTTTGAGGATGACGGAGTTGCCCGCGATCAGCGCAGGTGCGACCGTGTTGATCGCCGTCATGTAGGGATAGTTCCACGGCGCCACGACCAGGACGACACCCCATGGCACGCGCTTGATGACGCGGCGGGCGGTGTCGCTGTCCTCGATCACGTCCTCGGCCAGCCCCTCGGCGGCGACCTCGGCCATGTAACTCAGGCGTTCGCTGAAGCCGCCATATTCGCCGCCATAGCGTACCGGACGCCCCATTTGATGCGCCAGTTCAAGCGCCATGCGATCGGTGTCGACCCCGATGATCTCATCAGATTTGCGCAGGGCGGCGACACGCTCGGCCAATGGTTTTGCGGCCCAGCCCGCCTGCGCCGCGCGGGCCTTGTCGGTGGCCGCCACCGCCGCGTCGCGCGGCAGCACATCGCGCGTGATATAAACCGATCCATCAATCGGCGAAATCAGGTCAACCGTCTTGCTCATGCTCATGCCCTTTCAAATCCGCGCGCGATTTCCCAGTCGGTCACGACGGCGTCGAACGTTTCCTGCTCGACCTCTGCGGCGCGGGAGTAGTGATCGACCACGGCGTCGCCCATCACCCGGCGCAGCATGTCGGAGCTGCGCAGGGTTTCCGTCGCTGCCCGCAGGGTGTGGGGCAGCATCGGCACATCGTCCATCTTGTAGACGTCACCGGTGACGGGCGGCGACAGCTCCAGCCCCTCTTCGATCCCGCACAGCCCGGCGGCCAGTTGCGCGGCACAGGCCAGGTACGGGTTGATGTCCGAACCCGGCGTCCGGCATTCGATGCGCACGCCTTTCGTGCCGTCGCCCACCAGCCGGTAACAGGCGGTGCGGTTGTCGATGCTCCACGCGATCTTGGTGGGGGCGAAGGTGCCCGGCATCAGGCGTTTGTAGCTGTTGATGTAGGGCGCGAGGAAATAGGTGATGTCGGTGGAATATTTCAGCAGGCCCGCAACATAGCTTTTCAGCGTGTCGGACATGGTCAGCTCCGCATCCGCATCGTAAAACGCCGGCGTGTCGCCTTTGAACAGCGACTGGTGGATATGCGCGGCGGAACCCACCTTGTCGGCGTGCCACTTGGGCAGGAAACTGGCGGCGTGGCCGTGCTGGTTCGCGATCTCCTTCACGGCCTGCTTGGCGATCGTGTGGTGATCGGCACAGAGCATGGCCTCGGCATAGCGGATGTTCAGTTCCTCTTGCCCGGTCTCGGCCTCGCCCTTGGTGTTCTCGACCGGCACGCCCGCCTCGAACAGCAGGTTGCGGATCGGGCGCATGACATGCTCTTCCTTCGTGGTCTGGAAGATATTGTAGTCCTCGTTGTAGCCGCTGATCGGAGTCAGGCTGCGGAAGCCCTCCTTGCGGATCTCGTCAAAGGATTTCTCGAACAGGAAGAACTCCAGTTCGGTCGCCATCATCGGGGTAAAGCCCATCGCCTCGGCCCGCGCGATCTGGGCCTTGAGGATCTGGCGCGGGGTATGCGGGACAGGCTCGTGCGTGTGGTGGTCGATGATATCGCACAGCACCAGCGCGGTGCCCTCAAGCCACGGCAGCCGGCGCAGCGTCCCGAGGTCCGGCTTCATCACGTAATCGCCATAGCCCTTCTCCCACGAGGTCGCCTCGTAGCCCTCGGGCGTGGCCATCTCGAGGTCCGTGGCCAGCAGGTAATTGCAGCAATGGGTTTCCTCGTACGCGGAGTCGAGGAAGTTCGAGACATGGAACCGTTTGCCCATGAGCCGCCCCTGCATGTCCACAAGGCAGACGAGGATCGTGTCGATCTCGCCTTTCGAGGCAAGCTTCTTTAGCGCGTCGAAGCTGAGATTGGCGGTCATGTGTGTTCTCCTTGAAATGAACGGAGCGCCTTGGGAAAAGGCGCTCCGGGTCTTTGGGCTGGCTTACTCGAAGTTGTAGGGCGCGCCGGCCTGGTTGATGACCGAGTTGTACTCGCGGAAGATGCCGACGATCTTCTCGTGAACCTCGCCTTCCTGGGCGACTTCGTCCCAGAACTCCTTGGCGGCGTTCTCGACCTCGGCCCATTCGGACGCGGGCACAGAGCGCAGTTCCAACTTGTCTCCATTGGCGCGCAGCGCAGCCTCGCCGCCCCAATACCACTGGTTGCGATAGGTGTGCCCGGCCTCGACCCCGGCCATGACGACCGATTTCAGGTGATCGGGCAATTCGGCCCAGCGTTCCTGGTTGGCGAACCAAGAGCCGATCCACGCGCCCGAGATGTTGTTGGTCAGGAAGTAGTCGGTCACGTCGGCCCAGCCCACGGTGTAGTCCTCGGTGATGCCCGACCAGGCCATGCCGTCGAGCTCGCCCGTTTGCACGGCAACCTCGGCATCCTCGTAGGGGATGTTCACCGGCACGACGCCGAACTTGGCCAGGAACCGGCCCGCCGTGGGGAAGGTATAGAGCTTCAGCCCGTCAAGGTCGTCGACCGAGGTGATTTCCTTCTTGGTGTTGAAGTTGCACGGGTCCTGCCCCGCCGCAGACAGCCATTGCACGCCGACCTTGCCGTATTCCTCGCGCCAGATATCGGCGAGACCGTACTGGTTGAAGAGCACCGGCACGTCGAGGATATGCTTGGTCGCAAACGGGAAATACCCGCCGAACATGCGCAGCGGCGTGGGCGAGGCCATCGAGTCGTCGTCCGAATGAACACCGTCGATCGTGCCGCGCTGAAGCGCCTGGAAAAGCTCGCCGGTGGGCACGATCTGGTCGGCATAGAACAGCTCGATCTCCAGCTCGCCATTGGCGTTCGCGTTGATGTAGTCGATGGCCGGTTTGGTCACCTGCTCGCCAAGCGCGCTGCCGGCATAGGTCTGGAAGCGCCACTTGATCGCGGATTGCGCCTTGACGATCGCAGGGGTTGCAAGCGTCGCCGGTACGGCCGCACCGGCCGCTCTCAGGAAATTACGTCTTGTCGTCATTGTTATACCCTCTCTGTTAGGTTCAGTTGCTCGAACGCCTTGTGACCAAGGTCTTTTGTTTAATTCCCATACACATACCCCGGCAGCCAAAGCGCGATTTCGGGGAAGATCATGATCGTCGACAGCGCCACCACCATCACCAGCACGAAGGGCAGGATGGAGGTGTAGATGTCCTTCAGCGTGATCTGGGGCGGCGCCATCGCGCGCATCAGGAACAGGTTATAGCCGAAGGGCGGCGTCATGTAGGCGATTTGCGTGGTGATCGTGTAGAGCACGCCGTACCAGATCAGGTCGAAGCCGAGCGCGCCGACCAGCGGCACGTAGAGCGGAGCCACGATCACCAGCATCGCGGTGTCGTCGAGGAACGTGCCCATCACGATGAACGACAGCTGCATCAGGATCAGGATCATCCAGGGGCTGAGGCCCAGCTGTTCGGTGAAGAGGCTCTCGATCGCCTTGACCGCGCCCAGCCCGTCGAAGACCGAGCCGAAGGCCAGCGCGGCCAGGATGATCCACATGAACATGCAGGAGATGCCAAGCGTCTTGCGCACCGAGGTCTCGAACACCTGCCGCGTCATGCGGCCCTTGACCACGGCGGCCAGGAAGGCGGCGATGGCGCCAATGGCCGAGGATTCCACGAGGCTGGTCCAGCCGTTCACGAAGGGCACCATCATGGTGAAGAAGATGAAAAGCGGCAGCAGGCCCGCGCCCAGCAGGCGGATTTTCTCGGCCATCGGGATGTTGCGCTCTTCCTTGGGCAGGATCGGGCCAAGCGTCGGGTTCAGGCGGCAGCGGATCACGATGTAAAGGACAAACATCCCTGCCATCATCAGCCCCGGCAACACGCCTGCCAGCCACAACTGCCCCACCGGCTGACGGGCGATCATGGCGTAAAGCACCAGTACCACCGACGGTGGTACAAGGATGCCCAGCGATGAGCCTGCCTGTATCACCCCGGTGACCATCCGCTTGTCGTACCCTCGCTTCAACAGCTCGGGCAGCGCGATGGTGGCGCCAATGGCCATGCCCGCCACCGAAAGCCCGTTCATGGCCGAGATCAGCACCATCAGCCCGATCGTGCCCACGGCCAACCCGCCCGACAGCCCGCCCATCCAGACGTGGAACATGCGGTATAGATCATCCGCGATGCGGCTTTCCGACAGGACGTAGCCCATGAAGATGAACATCGGCAGCGTCAGCAGCGGATACCATTTCATCAGCTTGATCGCGGCGGCAAAGCCGAGGTCATAGCCGCCCCGGTCGCCCCACAGGAAGAACGCCGCGACGACGGCCACGAACCCGATAGCGCCGAAGACCCGCTGGCCGGTCAGCAGCATCAGCATCATGGAGGCGAACATCAGCGCGGCGATGGCTTCATACGGCATCAGGTGCGGGTCCCCTCGGGCCGGGCGTCAGAACTGTCTTGGTCCTTGGGACCCATGTCGTGCCCCTTCAGACGCAGGATATCCTTGAAGAATTCGCTGATGGCCTGAAGCAGCATCAGGAAGATGCCCACGACCATGATCAGCTTGATCGGCCAGAGGTAAGGCCGCCAGACACTGTTGCTGCGCTCGCCGCCATACTGGAAGGAATACATCAGGCTGTCCCAGCCGCCCCAAAGCAAAAACCCCAGGTAGACGATCAGGAAGAGCACGGTGAAGGCATCGACCTGCGCCTTGCGCCGGTCGCTCCACTCGCCATAGAGCAGGTCCATGCGCACGTTCGAGCCCATCTGGATCGAGTACGGTCCGCCGAGGATGTAATAGGCGACCATCGCGAACTGTGCCATTTCCAGCGTCCAGAGCGATGGGTTGATATCGAGCCCGATATCGCTGCCCAGCTTGGTAAAGGACGACCACAGCAGGATCGCCATCATCACGAAGATCCCGTACATCACGATCCGCCCGATCCAGCGGTTCAAGCGGTCGATGACCGCGACGTATTTCAGCATTACCGCGGTCATGCCGGCGCGCCCTGCAGATCCAGCGCAGCGATCAGCATACCCGCCAGTTCTGTTGCGATCCGGGCCACGTCCGCCTCTGCGGTCAGCAAGTCGTTGCGCACTTCGATCATCACGTTTTTCAGCCCGCGTGCGATTGCGTGTCGTTCAAGCGTATGGGTCACCCCGTCACGCGCCGAATAGGGCTCGTTCAGATGGGTCACCAGCGTGGTGTCCGCGATCTGAAGCATTGTCGTCGCAAGTCCAGCATCCGCGTCGTGCAAGAGGCCCAACTGCGTCAGGCGCGGCTTGCCGTCCCAGATAGGTGCGAAACTGTGGATCGTGACCAGGGCCGGCGGCGCGTCAAAGCCATCGAGCACCTCGGACAATGTTGCATGGAAGGGGTCATAGACCTCCGCCGTGCGCGCGTCCTTTTCATCCTGGGTCAGGTCGCGATTTCCCGGCACCGGGACATCACCGCTCTGGACGGGCATCGCGTCGGGCGCCTGGGGCGGACGGTTCAGATCATAGACCAGCCGCGACACCCGGGCGAGGACCAGCGGCGCATCGAGCCGTGCCGACAACTCGCGGGCCAGCGCCTCGGCACCGATATCCCACACCGCATGGGAAAACCGGTCCTCCTCGGCCAGGCCAAGCGTGCCGAGCGTGGCAGGGATCACCGCGCTGGCATGTTCACAGACAAGGCAGACGGGCGCCTGCCCACCGCGGTTGACAACCTGCGACGGGTGCCCGTCTTCGGGCGAAAGAATCCGGTATGTGTTCGATCCATTCACACGGCCCATTAGTGGGAGGGACCCGAAAACTGTCAAGAATTTTTCGTAGACGAAACTACGGCCATATATTATCTTGTAGCAATTGCTTCAAAAGGCGTCGCAGGTGACACGGACCGGCATCGTAAAGGACAAGCTGAAGGACAAGGCCGGCGCGTTGACCCCGGCCGAGCGCCTTTTGTCGGACGTCCTTTTGCGGGATTACCCCATGTCCGGGCTGCAATCGATCACCAAGCTGGCTGAGGCCGCGGGCGTGTCGACACCGACGGTGATCCGTCTGGCGCGAAAGCTGGGTTTTGACGGGTTCCCGGAAATGCAGGCCGCCCTGCGCGAAGAAGCGTCGGCCCAGATAAAGAAGCCGATCCTCAAGAGCGAGGGCTGGCCGCAGGGCCGCAAGGATTCCCCCGCCTTCCGCAATTTCGCGGAAGCCGTGTTCGAAAATCTCAACCAGACGATCGAGCGGCTCGACCCCGCCACGTTCGACGCGCTGGCCAAGGTTCTGGCCGATACACGGCGCAACATCTTTCTGCTGGGCGGGCGCATCACGCGCTCGAACGCGGATTATTTCTTCAACCACCTCCAGATCGTCCGCCCCGGCGTGACGCTGTTGTCGCAATCCCCCAACGTCTGGCCGCAATACCTGATCGACATGGGGCCGCGCTCCGTCCTCGTGATTTTCGACATTCGCCGCTACGAGGCGGATCTGGCCCGGCTCGCAAGCCTGGCCAAGGAACGCGGCGTGGTCATCGTGCTTTTCACCGATCAATGGGGCTCGCCGATCTCGCAAACGGCCGATCACGTCATCAACGCGCTGGTCGAGGTGCCCTCGAGCTGGGACTCGACCCTTGGGATCAACCTGATCGTCGAGGCGCTTATCGCCGCCATCCAGACCCAACGCCTTGAAAAGGCGCGCGACCGGATCGAGGAACTCGAGGGCATGTTCCGCTCGACACGGATATTCAGAAAGTGACGCTGCCCAGGTCTACGACCCGGTAATTGGTTCGAAGATGTTGGTCCTGGGGGCGTGATCCTCCAAAGAAGTTGCGTCGAACAACGTTGGTTTTTCCATATCACCGGCGGCGCCAGACGAACGAAAACAACATTTTGCCCATGAGATGCACAGCTCGCACAGGCCAGCTGAAGCTGGGTCAAGACAGGCGGAAACCTACCGCGACATTGATGTTCCGAACACGTTTCAATACCGTTCACTAAAAGACAGGCAAGAGGATATGCGCATGGCAGACCAATTTCAGCCGACTCGGGAAACCGCGACACTGGCCCGCCCTGCGTCCGGGACGGTCCATCTGAACCAGTCTGCCGTGGACTGGCAGGATACGGGTATCCCGGGCTTCGAGACGAAACCTCTATACGAGGCGGCATCGGGCGAGATGACCATGCTGATGAAGATCGCGCCCGGGGCGTTTTCCGAGGCCCACGCACATGAAACGGTCGAGGAAATCTACGTGCTGGAGGGGTCTTTCTTCGACGACGAGAACAGCTATGAGCCGGGCGACCTCATCATCCGCGCACCGGGTGCCATGCACACCGCAGGCAGCAAGTCCGGCGCGCTGGTGCTGCTGAAGTTCTCGCCCGGTTGAAGGACCTTCGTTCGCTTTCAGACGCGCATCCAAGGAAAACAGGTCAGCGCGGCGCCCGTTTCGTACTGCGCCATGTTATCCACTCTCAGGACAATAAGGAAAAGGTATTCTTCGATGTCTGACGTAGCTGGCAAGCCTTGCATCCTGTGTTGCGCGATCACCGGGTCGGTGCCGCGCAAGGCCGACAATCCGGCGGTCCCGATCAGCGTGACCGAGCAGGTCGAAAGCAGCCACGCCGCCGTCGAGGCGGGGGCGAGCATCATCCACGCGCATGTGCGCAACGAGGACGAGACGCCCTCCTCGGACCCCGACCGGTTCGCGGCGCTGAAGGAAGGGCTCGAAAAGCACTGTCCCGGCGTGGTGATCCAGTTCTCGACCGGCGGACGCTCGGGCGCGGGCAAGGCGCGTGGCGGGATGCTTTCGCTGCGGCCCGACATGGCGTCGCTGTCGGTGGGGTCGAACAACTTCCCCACGCGGGTCTACGAAAACCCGCCGGACCTTGTGGCGTGGCTCGCGGGGGAGATGACCCGCTTTGAGATCACGCCCGAGATCGAGGCGTTCGACCTGTCGCATATCCTGCAGGCCATCGCCATGCATGACGCGGGCATTGTGCCGGGCCAGCTATACGTGCAGTTCGTCATGGGCGTGAAGAACGCCATGCCCGCGGATCGCGAGGTGTTCGACTTCTACGTGAAAACGATGCGGGAGTGTGCGCCCGATGCCGCGTGGTGCGCCGCAGGGATCGGCGCCAACCAGGTGGTGGTCAACGAGTGGGCCATTGCCGCGGGCGGACATACCCGCGCGGGACTGGAAGACAACGTGCGTCTGGATCGCGACACGCTGGCCCCGTCCAACGCGGCGTTGATCGCGCGGGCCGCCGAGATTTGCGCGAAATACGATCGCCCGGTGGCGAGCATCGCCCAGACCCGCGACATGCTGGGGCTGCGCCCGGCATAAACTCAGATGCGAGTCGCTCCTGGAAGGCGTCGATCCGAGCTGGCGCAGGGCGACGCCTTGCGACGTCGGAACGAATGCTTCGCGCTGTCGCTTGGAGCGGTGAGGCTGGTTGAGATCAGCGCCCTCGCCGATAGCTATTGCACCGCGCCGGGCACGTGTTCCGTAACGTCTGATTGAAGCACCTTGGCGGCGGCGGCAAGGTCGTGCCGCAATTCCGTGCGCGCCGCCGTCGCCGCAGGGCCATCGAGGCGCAGGACATAGCTGGGGTGCCATGTCACCAGCACCGCGCCGCCGTCATGGGCGGTCTCAACCTGGCCACGGCGGGCTTTCATTGGCGCATCGTTGCCGGTCAGGGCATAGGCCGCCGAGCCGCCAAGCGCGACCGTCAGCGTCGGCTGCACGAACCGGCGTTCGAGGTCGAGCCACCAGCGGCAATGGTCGATCTCGTGCCGGTCGGGGTTCTGGTGCATCCGGCGTTTGCCGGTGGCGCGGAATTTGAAGTGCTTGACCGCATTGGTCATCCAGCTGTCGCCGACCTCGGCCTCTTGCAAGAGCGTGGTCAGCAATTGACCCGCCGGCCCCACGAAGGGTTTGCCGGCGAGATCCTCTGCATCGCCGGGCTGCTCGCCGACGATCATCAGGTCGGCCTGTGCGTGCCCCCTGCCCCAAACGGTCTGCGTGGCGGCCTCGCACAGACCGCAGCGCTGGCACTGCATGGCGGCGGCGCGGGCCTCTTCCATGCTGTCGGGCATGTCCGTCATCTTGGGTTGCGGCAGTCGACTGAGGATGCGTTCGGCATGAGCGGGCGTCTCGGTCGGCATGGCGGCGCGCATCTTTTCCACCCGCGCCTCGGCGTCGGCGAGCATCCCGGGGATGAGGTCGGTCTCGGGCAGGTTCTTCCAGTATTTCAGCGGCATCTCCGAGCGCATGGCCTGAAGATGCAGGCGCGCGGGATTGAAGATGTTGGCGAAATAGGTGCCCCACAGCGCCTCGGAGGCGTCTTCGGGCAGGTCGGGGCGGTCCGCCGGGGGATGGAAGGTAAGTTTGCCATCCTCGAACCGGGCGACGCCCTGCGGCGTGGCGATCATCCAGTCCATATCGGCAAAGCGCTTGGCGAAAAAGGGCGTGCCGGTTTCCAGGATGTGGTGATCGGGCTCGAACCAAGCGCCAAAGCTGCGGCGATTGCCCTCGGTGGGCAGTTCGCGGAAACGGACGAACGCGTGCATCTTGTGAATGTCGCGGCGCACGGCCTTTTGCAGGACCGACAGCTTGCGCGCGATCGGATCGGCGGGGTTGGCGAGCGCGCGGCGGGTGCTCTGGTGGCGATGAAGCGCCTGGTACAGCAGCGTCGGCGCCTCGGTGCCGGAGTGGCAAAGGGCGGTCTTGGCCAGCGACAGGAACTGTTTGGTCGTGGTCACCGCGTGGGGGCCGTCCGCCTCGGGCAGCGGGTCGGCAGGGAACAGGCTGGTGTCCTCTCCCCTGCCCCATTCGACCTGCTCCGGCGGGATGGCATGGCTCAGAAGGCGGCGGGCGGCGTCGCGCCATGCCTCGAAAAATCCGAGGTCCGGCAGGGATACGCGGTACATCAGAAGAGGCTCAGCTGTTCCGGCGCGGGCGCGAAGCGGGCGCGCAAGTCAACGCTGTCGGTCAGTCCGGCTGGGGACCAGTCTGGCGTGGTAACAAAGGATTTCGCCATGCCCATCCGCGCACCGATGCGCAGAAGGTCGGCATAGCGCAGGACGCCCGAGCGGCGGGCGGTCAGGATGCGATTGACGGTCTTGGTGCCGAAGCCGGGGACGCGCAGCAGCACGTCGCGCCCGGCGCGGTTCACGTCGACGGGGAACTGCCCGCGATGCGCCAGCGCCCACGCAAGCTTGGGGTCAATGTCGAGGTCGAGATTGCCCGAGGGGGCCACATCGGTGATCTCGTCCACGTCGAAGCCGTAGAAACGCAAGAGCCAGTCGGCCTGGTAGAGCCGGTGTTCGCGCACCAGGGGCGGCTTGATCAGCGGCAGCATCGCGGAACTGTCCGGGATGGGGGAAAAGGCCGAGTAATAGACACGGCGCAGCTTGTAGCCTGTGTAGAGCCGCGATGAGGTCGTCAGGATCGCCTTGTCGTTCGAGCCGTCGGCACCGACGATCATTTGGGTGGACTGTCCGGCGGGGGCGAATTTCGGCGCGCGTTTCCCGGTGTGGGACCGTTCCTTGCTGGCCTGCTGTTTCAGGCGCACCGACGCCATGGCGGCGCGGATCGTCTCGGGGCGCTTTTGCGGTGCGAGGGTGCGGGTGCTGTCATCCTTGGGCAGTTCGATATTGACCGACAGGCGGTCTGCATAGCGCCCTGCCTCGTCGATCAGCTCCTGGCTGGCCTCGGGGATGGTTTTGAGGTGGATATAGCCCTTGAAGCCGTGATCCTCGCGCAGCATCCGGGCGATGCGGGTGATGTCGGCCATGGTGTCGTCCGGGCTCTTGATGATCCCGGAACTGAGGAACAGACCCTCGATGTAGTTGCGGCGGTAGAATTCCAGCGTCAAGGTCACGACCTCTTCGGGGGTAAATCGTGCCCGCTCCACGCCGCTGCTGACGCGGTTGATACAATAGGCGCAGTCGTAGATGCAGAAATTCGTCATCAGGATCTTGAGCAGGCTGATGCAGCGCCCGTCGGGCGTGTAGGCGTGACAGATCCCGCTGCCGCCCGCGCTGCCGATGCCGCCATTGCGGCTGTCGCGGCGGGTGGTGCCCGACGACGCGCAGGAGGCGTCGTATTTCGCGGCGTCGGCCAGGATCGCCAGTTTGTCTGAAAGGGTTTTACGCATGTGAACGAAAGTAGAACATGCAGGCGGAAATGCAAGAACGTTAATGCACGAGCGCGGTGCATTCGGCGCGTGTCCGCTTCGGGCGCGGCATCCGCGCACAGGGGTCGGAACATGTGGCGTCCGGCTCGGGTTGAGCCAACAAGTTCATGACGTAACGAGAGAGAGGTCAGCATGTCCAAGATCGAGACCATCAACCCCGCGACGGCGGAGAAGATCGCCGACTACCAGACCATGAGCGAAGCCGAGGCCATCGAAGCGGTCGAGGCGTGCCATGCCGCCTTCATCGAGTGGCGTGAAAAGACCCATGAAGAGCGCGGCGCAGTGCTGAAAGCGATTGCCAAGGAGCTGCGCGAAAACACCGCCGAGCTGTCGCAGCTGATGACCCGCGAGATGGGCAAGTTGCTGAAGGACGGCAAGGACGAAATCGAGCTGTGCGCGCAGATTTTCGAGTACACCGCCGAACAAGGGCCGGGCCAGCTGAAGGACGAAACCCGGGACCTGGGCGACGGCAACAAGGGGCTTGTAACGTATCAGCCGATCGGCGTGGTCTACTCGATCCAGCCGTGGAACTTTCCGATGTACCAGCCGGTGCGCGTGCTGGCCGCTGCCCTGATGGCGGGCAATGGCTGTGTCCTGAAACACGCCGAAATCTGCACCGGCAGCGCCCTCCGCCTGCGCGAGATCTGCATCAAGGCAGGGTTGCCCAACGATATCTTCCGGGTCCTGCTGATTGACCACGACACGTCCGACAAGGTGATCGCGCATGACAAGGTGCGCGGCGTGACCATGACGGGTTCGGATGCCGCAGGCAGCCATATCGGCGCAACAGCCAGCAAGGCACTGAAGAAGACCGTGCTAGAGCTGGGGTCGAACGACGCGTTCCTCGTACTGGAAGATGCGGACGTGGAATTGGCTGTGAAACTGTCGGTTCAGGGTCGGCTTTACAACAACGGTCAGACCTGCGTGAACGCGAAGCGGTTCATCGTGACCGACAAGGTCTATGATCAATTCGTCGATGCCTATGCCGATGCGATGTCCAAGATCAAGGTGGGCGCTCCCGATGACGACGAGACCGAGCTTGGCCCGCTGAGCAGCCAGGAACAGCTTGAGACCGTCATGGAGCAGGTCGAAGAGAGCGTGAAGAAAGGCGCGAAGATCCTCGCCGGTGGCAAGAAACTGGATCGGGACGGTGCCTATTACCCCGCGACCGTGCTGGGGGACGTCACCCCCGGCATGCCGGCCTATGACGACGAGATCTTCGGCCCCGTGGCCTCGGTCATCCGCGCCAAGGACGACGAGGACGCGATGCGCATCGCCAATGACAGCCGGTACGGCCTGGGCGGTGGCATCTTTTCGAAAGACACCGAGCGCGCGGCGGAGATGGCGAAGAAGTATTTCGACACCGGCATGGTGCGGATCAACAGCTTTGGCGCGGCACACCCGAACATGCCCTTCGGCGGCGTCAAGGACTCGGGCTATGGCCGCGAACATGGCGGCTTTGGCGTGCGGGAGTTCGTGAACATCAAGGGCATCTGGCTGGATTGATCCAGCCGCCCTCGCGCCTGCCGGAATGAGAAAAGGAGAGTAACGATGACCAAGCGAAAAACACTGACCACCACGTCAGGCAGCCCGTACACAACGAACGAGACCTCACGCACCGCCGGTGCGCGGGGTCCCGTTATGCTGGAGGACCATCAGCTAATTGAAAAGCTGGCGCACCAGAACCGTGAACGCATCCCAGAGCGGGTCGTGCACGCCAAGGGCTGGGGCCTTCAGGGCACGTTCACCGTGACCAAGGATATTTCCGAATACACGTGCGCCAAGCTCTTTTCCGAGGTCGGCAAGCAGACCGAGGTGCTGTCGCGCTGGTCCACCGTGGCGGGCGAAAGTGGCGCTGCGGATGCCGAGCGTGACGTGCGGGGATTCTCGCTGAAGTTCTATACCGAGGATGGAAACTGGGACATGGTGGGCAACAACACCCCCATTTTCTTTATCCGCGACGGCTACAAGTTTCCCGACTTCATCCGCACCCAGAAACGCCACCCCAAGACCAACCTGCGCTCGCCCGAGGCGATGTTCGACTTCTGGTCGGCCCAGCCCGAAAGCGTGCACCAGGTGACGATCCTGATGTCGGATCGTGGTATCCCGCGCAGCCCGGCACACATGAACGGCTATGGCAGCCACACGTTCTCGATGTGGAATGACAAGGGCGAGCGGCATTGGGTGAAGTTCCATTTCCGCACCCACCAGGGCCACGAGACGCTGTCCGACGACAAGGCGGCCGAGATCATCGGTCACACGCGCGAAAGCTACCAGGAAGAACTGTGGCACATGATCGAGGACGGCAACCATCCCAAGTGGACGCTGTTCATCCAGGTCATGACCGAAGAACAGGCGCTGGAAACGGAGTTCAACCCGTTCGACCTGACCAAGGTCTGGCCGCATGACGACTTTCCGCTGATCGAGGTGGGCGAGTTGGAAATGCACACCTTTCCGGAGAACTATTTCCAGCTGGTCGAGAACGCCGCCTACAGCCCGAACAACGTTGTGCGCGGTATCGGCTTTTCGCCTGACAAGATGTTGCAGGCGCGGCTCTTTGCCTACGCCGATGCGCACCGCTATCGCCTTGGCACGCATTACGAGGCGCTGCCTGCGAACGCGCCGAAAAATGCCGAGGTGCGGCATTATCACAAGGACGGCGCGATGCGGTTCTTCACCAACGATTTCGGCAATCCGAACGCCTATTACGAGCCGAACCAGTATGACGGCCCCGTGGCCGACCAAAGCGCCGAGGAGCCGCCCCTGCGGATCGACCCCGAGGCCGTCGTGGGCCGGTTCAAGCAGGAAGAAAGCGACGTCGACTACGTGCAGCCTCGAAAGCTTTATGCCGAGGTGCTGAACGATGCCGAGCGCGACCGCCTGCACAAGAACATGGCGGGCGGCATGGCACCTGTGTCGGAGGATGTTAAGGAACGCTGGCTCGCGGTTTTGAAAAAGGTGCATCCCGACTACGAGGCGGGTGTAAGAACGGCGCTGGAGAGCGGCAACCATGGCGAGCCGTCGCTGCCGGTGACGGACGACACGCCGGTCGAAGCGGCCGAGTAGCAAGAAACGGCGGTGACAGGCCGCATATGTGCCTGTCACCACCCGCCGCGTCGCATTCTGTCAACGAAAAGCCATCATCGCAGTACAATTGATTAAAAAAGGCCGGCACCTCGGGCAGAGGTGCCGGCCTTTGCATTGCATAAGATCGCCTTAGTTCGAGGTCGTGGTGCTGCTCGACCCGTCAAGGCCGATAATCAGCAGTGCACCTGCACCGGCAGCGGCGGCAGCCGCTGCGGCCGGGCCCGTCCCCATGCCGAGACCGGCGCTGGCACAGCGTGCCTGAACCAGGTCACCGCCAGGGGTGAACGTCGCGCCCACCAGGGTCGCTCCGCCACAAGCGTTCACGCGCATTGCGTAAGCTTCCGCGGTTTCGCCCGCGGCAACCGGCGGACCGTCTTGAACCGGCAAGGTCTGTGCCGCCTGTGCCGCTGCCTGGATCGGCATGATCGCCCCGAAGGCGACCGCGCAGGTCGTTGCTAGGAATTTCTTCATATCATTCGCCTAGTTAATTGTTCACCTCTGTGCGCAAGCACTTTTGCAAACACACCCATGCATGTGAAGCGTAGGGTGCCACACACCATGATCAACCGATCCTAACAGGATAAGCAGCGATCCGCCAGTGATGCTGGTGCTTATGCCTTTATTTCGGGCGCGGTATGTTTCGTGCAAGCACCCCTCTCGCCCAGCGGACCGAGGCCTGGCCGAAACAATCGTGGATTGAATCCGCGGCGATCACGCTGCCCAGTGCCAAGCGGCCCAGAAATGCCAGGCCCGGAACGATGGCACCGTGACGGTCCAGCATCTGCCCGTCCGCGGCCACGTTTGCCGCAAGGCCTTCGGCCATGGCGCAGAGCCTGCCTTGCCGGGTGAGCGCGGTGACGAGCGGCGCGCGCAGTTTTGACAGGTCGGGCGACGGCAGGACACCGTCGACCATGACGGTGGCTTCGGCCCGGTGATCCTCCGATGCCAGCGTCCAGCCCGCCCCGGTGAGCGTGATGTCGGGATCTGCCGTCAGGTCGAGCGTCACCAAACCGGCTGCGACCAGGGCCGCAACTTCCCGGCAGGCCGAAACGGGAGGGCCATAGGAATAGCGTTTCAGCCCCTCGTCGAACCCTACCAGCAGGCTGGCCGTTTCGGGCGGTGTGGTCGCGGGGTTGTAGCCCCGGCGCAACGTGTCCTGCCACTTACGCCAGACCTGCCCAAAGACGAAGCCCGTCGAGGGCGCGAGGCTGCCATCGGCCATGGAAATCCCGGCCTGGAGAGCAGAGATGGCGGGGCCGCTTTCCTGCGATCCGGGGTTCTGCCATTCCCGGGCCAGCCAATTGGCGGCATCCCCGGAGGCTCCGTCCAGCTGATCCAGCACGCGGCAGACGGCGGCCAGGAGGGCGTCAGACACCTGCCTGCGCGCCACGTCTGGCGGCGCTTCGGCCGCGGAGGATATGGCAGCGGCGAAGCCTTGCGTTTCCGCCTCGGTCGGGTCGAACCGTGCATCGAGCGCCGCCGTCTCTGGCTTGGGGAAGGGTGGCAAGCCGTCCAGTGAGAACGGCACCAGCAGGCCCGGCTCGGTGCCCGAGGGGACATAACGCCCGTTCTCGAACCGCCCGCCCTGCCCCAGTGTCAGCACCCGGATCACGTCGAAGGCCGACAGCGCGAGACCCCGGATCGCAACGGTCTGTCCGGTCCAGCGGTCGGCGTCGCGTTGCAGTTTCCAGGCAGGATAAGCCTGGCGCAGCACCGCGCCGGTATTGGCGGCGTGGGTCTGCCAGTCGTCAAGCTGCTCATCGGGGCTGACCTCGGGCTGGCCAAGGGTCAGCAGGACCTCTGAATAGGGGCCGTGCAAGGTGCCCGGACCCGCGCGCAGCATCCAGCCGCCGTCACCATGTTCCAGCCCGTCGATCACGGCGGTGTCATGGCGCAGGGAAAGGCCACCATGGCGGCGCAGCTCGGCATAGCGCGTTTCGAGATAGCGCCCAAGATCGCGGCGGCGGGGGAACGCATCGTGCGCCAACCCGGCATCCTGCCAATCGGCGAAGGCGCCGCAGCGCGAACCGCGCGGAGGACGAATGTCGATATCGCGCATCGGGGTGTTCAACTGACAGACCGGGCTTTCGCCAGGGTCGAAATTGGGGCCGGCGCCGGGGGTGCTGGAGGGCTCGAACAGATCGACATGCAGCGCCCTTGCGGCGGCGCCTGCCCGCTCGGCCAGCGCCTCGAGTGCGCCGAGCCCCCGTGGGCCAAAGCCGACAACGGCGATTTTCACTGTGTTTTCGCCCGCCATGGTCAGCCTTCGTTTTTTTCCGTCTTTCCCGGATGTTGTAGCGCAATCTCCGCCGCTTCAATAGAAGGGCCGTGCCGTGGCGCCCGGAAATGGGGCGCGGCAAGATTTTGCGGGCCGCAAGGTGCGTTCCCCGGTCGCCTTGCCGCAACTTGTCGTCTAGTGTCGACATATGACCCTTGGCCCGCGCCTCCTTGTGTTTTCCGATCTTGACGGCACGTTGCTGGACCACCGCACATATGCGTGGCAGCCTGCCGCGCCGGCGTTGGAACGGCTGAGACTGGCGGGCTGCGGTGTGGTGCTGGCCAGCAGCAAGACCGCCGCCGAGATCGCGCCCCTGCGAGACGCGATGGGGCTGTCTGACTGGCCCGCCATCGTCGAAAATGGCGGCGGCCTGCTGGAGCCGGGCGCGGACGGCACCGAAGGCGCGCAGACCTACCGGGAACTTCGCGCTGCAATCGCACGTTTGCCAAAAGGTTTTACCGGGTTTGGCGACATGACGCATCAGGATATCGCAGAGCATACCGGCCTGTCGCCTGATGACGCGATAAGCGCGCAGGCGCGGCAATTCAGCGAACCCGGTCTCTGGACCGGACCGGGGGCGGAGCGAGATGCCTTTGTCGCCGCCGCACAAGGCGCCGGGCTGACGGTTCAGGAGGGCGGGCGGTTTCTGACCCTGTCCTTTGGCGGCACCAAGGCGGACCGCATGGACGAAGTGATCGACCGCTACCGCCCCGAGCATACGCTGGCGTTGGGCGATGCGCCGAACGACGTGGCCATGCTGGAACGGGCCGAGATCGGCGTGGTGGTGGCCAATTCCGCCTCGCCCGGTATCCCGCCGCTTGCGGGCGAGAACAGTTATGGCAAGACGCGCGGACGCATCATTCGGACACATGCGGAAGGCCCCGCCGGATGGGCCGAGGCGGTGAACGCGATCCTGGACGATTTAGCAACGACGAAAGACCCCTGAGCACATGGCCGATTTTCACCAGAACGGAAATATCACGACGCTGCACAACCTGCGCACCCGCAGCCTGGACGACCTGACCTACGAATTGACGGCCTTTGCCGAGACGCGGAAGATTTCGCTGATCCTGCCCAGCCTGTATTCCGAACTGGAAGGCCCCGCGCTGGAACACATCGTCGACGAGCTGACCCAGGTGCCCTACCTGCACCGGATCATCATCGGCCTGGATCAGGCCGACGAGGCGCAATACCGGCACGCCATCGAATTCTTCAGCCGCCTGCCGCAGCAGCACATGGTGCTGTGGAACGACAGCCCCCGGATGAAGGCCCTCGGCGCCCGGCTGGAGGAAAAGGGCATCGCCCCCGAGGAGCCGGGCAAGGGCAAGAACGTCTGGACCTGCATGGGGTATCTCATCGCCTGTGCCGACACGTCCGTCATGGCGCTGCATGATTGCGATATCCTGACCTATGACCGCGAATTGCTGGCGCGGCTGATCTACCCGGCGGCGCATCCCGGCTTTCGCTACCAGATGGTCAAAGGATACTACCCACGCGTCGACGGCACCAAGCTGAATGGCCGGGTCACGCGATTGCTGGTCAGTCCGCTGCTGATCGCGCTGAAACGGGTGATCGGGGATCGCGACTACCTCGATTACCTGCGCAGCTTTCGCTATCCGCTGTCGGGCGAGTTCGCCATGCGCACACCGATGCTGCCCGACCTGCGCGTGCCCTCTGACTGGGGGCTGGAAATCGGCGTGCTGTCCGAGGCGTGGCGCAATCTGGCGCCGCAATCGGTCTGCCAGGTCGAGATTTCCGACGCCTACGACCACAAGCACCAGGACCTGTCACCCGAGGACGCCAGCCAGGGCCTCAGCCGGATGTCCACGGATATCTGCAAGGCGATCTTCCGCAAGCTCGCGTCGGACGGCACGGTGTTCACGCCCAACCTCTTCCGCTCGCTGAAGGCCACATATTACCGGATCGCGCTGGACCTGCTGGAAAGCTATTACGCGGATGCCAAGATGAACGGGCTGACCGTTGACCGCCACAAGGAGGAAAAGTCGGTCGAGCTTTTCGCCGAGAACATCATTCGCGCGGGCACGGTTTTCCTGGAAAACCCGCAAGCGACGCCCTTCATCCCCACGTGGAGCCGCGTACATGCCGCCGACCCGGAGTTCCTGTCGGATTTGAAATCGGCGGCGCTGAAGGACGCCGAGGAGTTCAGCTAAAGCGTTTCGCGATAAACCTGTATCACAGCTTATCGTGAAACGCGGTGCAATACCCAGTCGTTGCACGCGTTTCGCCTTTAGCTGTTGGTTCAGGTTAAAGGCAAAACGCTTAAGGCCGGTCGCCGGGTGCCGCGCTTTCGCGATTGGCGATCCAGCGGCTCTGGTACGGGGCCAGCGTAATCGCCTCTGCCGCCGCGTCGATCTCTTCGCCCGACAGCAAGTCGCGCCAGTTGTCGTCCTCGATCATGTTCAGTTGATCGGGCGACACGGTGACCGTCTGGTCGCTGACATTGTGGATGGCAAAGATCGACTGGTAGCGATCGAGGCTCTGGCGCCAGACCCCGAAAAGCCGCGGATCGAGGCGCAGGGTGAACTGCGTGGCGTTTGGATGAAACCCCGGCTGGCGGGCACGAATGCGCAGGCGTTCAGACAAGGTCTTCATCACGCGCGCCTGGTCCGAGCCTTCGTCCTCCATCCGCTCCAACAAGTCCGGGTAGTGCCAGCGGTGACGGTTGATCGCCCGGTTCATCCCGCGGCGTTCCACCGCCTCGTGATCGCTGGGCGTGGCGAGGAAGGAATGGATGTAGAAGGCCGGAATGCCCTCGAGCGACATCGGAATGGTCTGGGAACAGATGAAGCGGTCGAAGTGGTGGTCGTCCTCGCCCTTGAAGGTCGTGCGCATCACGTCGAACAGAGAACAGTTCAGCTCGTAGGCCTGTTCGGTGCCGTCGGGCATGGTGCGCATCGACACCAGCGCGCCGGCCTGCTGCGCCGTCTCGATCATGCGGTTTTTCTCGTCAGGGGGCAGCACGCCCTCGGCGGGGCGCATTCCGATCCCGTCATGGCTGGCGGTAAAGTTGAGGTAGGCGCAGCCCAGCTGCGCGGGCGGCATGGTGGCCTGCCAGCGGTTGAGATATTCGGCCGAGCCCGACTGCATCGCGTGCAGGATCAGCGGCGGCAGCGGAAAGTTGTAGACCGCGTGCGCCTCGTTGCGGTTGCCGAAATAGCTGAGATTCTCGCTGCGCGGCACGTTGGTCTCGGTCAGCAGCACCACGGTCTCGAACGTGTAATCTACCAGCAGGCGGATCAGCTGCACGATGGCGTGGGTCTGCGGCAGGTGGATGCAGGACGTGCCCGGTTCCTTCCAGATGAAGGCCACGGCATCCAGCCGCAGGGTCCGCACACCCTTGTCGATATGCATCCGGATGATGCGCAGCATCTCCAGCAGCACCTCGGGATTGGAAAAATTCAGATCGATCTGGTCATGGCTGAAAGTGCACCAGACGTGGCGGTCGCCGTTCCGCGTCTCGATCTTTTGCAAAAGCGGCGTGGTGCGCGGGCGCACGACCGCGCTGAGGTCTTGGTCGGGGTCGGCCTCGTAGAAGAACCTGTCATAGGGCGCCTTGCCCTGCCGGTACTGGTTGAACCAGTTGCCCTGGCTGGACACGTGGTTCAGCACGAGGTCCGACACGAGATGGAAGTTCGAGGCGATGCGGCTGATGTCGCTCCATTCGCCCAGACGGGGGTTGACGGCGCAGTAATCCGTCACGGCAAATCCGTCATCCGAGCTGAACGGGAAGAACGGCAGGACATGCACGCCGTCCACCACGCCACCCATGTAGCGCGACAGGAAGTCCTCGAGCAGGTCCAGCGGCTTGTGCACCCCGTCGAGGATGGTGTCGCCATAGGTGATGAGAAAGGCATCCTTTTCCGACCAGAGCCGGTTGCTGGGCGTGCGGGCACGTTTGCGGGGCACCGAGCCTTCGGGCCAGAACGCCGCGATGATCGCGCGGGCAAGATCGGACGCGGATTCGTCGGGATAGATCCGGGAGAGCAGTTCGCGCAGGCGCGCGTTCAGCAATTTGTGTTCCTGGTGCACGAGCGGATGTTCCCCTGACCTTGTCCCGCGGGCCCGGCGATATCGGACCCGATCCGCCCCGTATTGACCATATCAGTCGGTACGATGAAAGCCGGACAACGCAGTTTGTTCAAGCCGGAAGCCCTGTTAGCCCGGATTTTGGGCAGTTGGTGACCGCGGCTGCGAGCGCCTGAGCGACAGACCGCCTTGATCGCCGTGTTGGATCCCCGGCGATGCGGCCCAATGTCCCCGGTCGCGGATCATCTGCGACACGCCCAGATCATACCTCGCGCGGAGGCTCGCAAGGTTTCATCAGGGTCGGCCTCAGTAATTGCCGGCCACGTACTTGGCGATGGCCGCCCCGCGGGAATTCACTGACAGTTTCTGATAGATGGCTTTCAGGTAATATTTCACAGTGTTCTCGCTCAGCCCCAGCCGGGCGGAGATCTGGAAATTGGTCAGCCCGTCGCCCAGAAGTGCGAGGATCTCGTGTTCGCGTCGAGACAGCGCGTCGGTATTCTCGGACGTCAGACGCCGCAGGATCTCGGTCGGGACAATGGAATGGCCCTCGATCAGCTTGCCCAGTATCCGCGGCAGGCTGGTCAGGATCTGACCCATCATGCAAACCGAGTTGGCCCCGGCCTTGATCGCCGTGCGGATGAAGGCGAACTCTGTTTCCTCGGCCACGACGACGACCATCACATCGGGGTAATCCTTGCGCACGATCGACAGGACCTGCGTCAAATCGCCATCGGCCAGGCGCACCCCGAGGATCAGGATGGTTTTGCCCCTCGCATGGGCCAGGTGCTTGCGCAGGCTGGCCTTGTCGGTGGCGTAATGGCCGAGTTCGACCTCGGGAATCTGCGTCACCAGCGAGCCGATTCCCTGGCAGACAATCAACTGCCGGTCGGCCACGATGACCTGCGGCAAGCCCGTGCTACCACTCGTTTTTTCAGCTGATGTCATGATCGTTCCGGGGGCAGCTTTCATGCGCCGGCTCCTTGTTCCTCCTCACCGTCAGCTCCCCAACAGACGGCTCTCGTTCAGCCATAACACCAGCAGAAATGACTGAAATCAAAGGAATTTTCTGTATGCCTGTGTATGCCGAGGCGGGTTGGGACGCGATATGTCACCCGGGCGGGTAGGAATTACCCACCCATCGGGCGGTTTCACCCCGGTTTTGCCGCGAACAAGGCTTCACAGGGCCGATTTGCGTGCTAGGACCCTGCGTCAAGTCATGTGACAGGGAGCGAGAACATCATGAATGGTTACCAGCATCTTTACATCCCCGGCCCCACCAATGTGCCGGAACCCGTGCGTCAGGCCATGAACGTCCCCATGGAGGACATGCGCGCCCCGGATTTCCCCGATCTGGTGACCGGCCTGCTGGCCGACATGAAGAAAGCCTATCGGTTGGAGAACGGTCGGGTCTTCATTTTCCCGTCCTCCGGCACCGGAGCATGGGAAAGCGCCATCCAGAACACGCTGCAACCCGGTGACAAGGTTCTGATGTCGCGCTTCGGGCAGTTTTCGCTGCTCTGGGTCGACATGGCCGAGCGACTGGGCCTCGACGTGGTGCTGTGTGAGGTCGAATGGGGCAAGGGCGTGCCGCTGGAGGACTACGCCAAGCACCTGAAGGCCGACACCAACCACGAGATCAAGGCAGTTTTCGCCACGCAGAACGAAACCGCGACAGGCGTGACGTCGGATATCGAGGGCGTGCGCAAGATCCTGGACGATGCGGGCCATCCCGCGATGCTCTTCGTCGACGGGGTCAGTTCCATCGCGTCGATCGAGTTCGAGATGGAGAAATGGCGTGTCGATCTGGCCGTGTCCGGCTCGCAGAAGGGCTTCATGCTGCCTGCGGGACTTGGTTTCCTCGGCGTCAGCGACAAGGCGCTGGAGGCCAACAAGCGGCTGGCCAATTCCGGCATGTCGCGCTGCTATTTCAGCTTCGAGGACATGATCAAGCTGAACGACACCGGGTATTTCCCCTACACGCCTGCCACCCAGCTTCTGCGCGGGCTGCGCTGTTCGCTGGACATGATCCTGGACACCGGGATGGAAAGCATCTGGGCGCGTCACAAGCGGCTGGCCCAGGGTGTGCGCGCCGCGGTCGAGGCGTGGGACGGCTGCGAACTGGTGGCGCGCGGGCCGGAATGGGAATCCGACACGGTGTCGGCCATCTATTCGCCCGAGGGCGTGGATGCCCGCGACGTGATCTCGACCGCCTACAACAAATACCAGACCTCGCTTGGCACCGGTCTGAACAAGCTGGCGGGCAAGGCGTTCCGCATCGGGCACCTGGGCTCGCTGAACCCGGTGATGCTGTGTGGCGCGATTTCGGCCGCGGAAATGGCGCTGGTGGATGCCGGGGCCAAGATCGAACCGGGCTCTGGCGTGGCCGCCGCACAGGCCCATTACCGCGACACGACACCCGACAACGCCAAGGGCAGCACCGCCAAGGCGGCCTGATCCCAACGGGTTGATTGCAAGTGCCCCGCCCTTGGCGCATTCTGCGCCGAGGGCGGATCACGACAAGGGAAGAGACATCATGAAAATTCTGGTAACGCGCGCCTGGCCGAAGGCGACCGAGGACCGTTTGACCAATGCCGGGCTGGGCGACGTGACGCTGCGCCATCCCGACACACCGATGAGCCATGACGAGTGGATGGACGCGGCCAAGACCTACGACGTCATCATGCCCACCGTGTCGGACAAGATCCCGGCCGAGTTTTACCCGGCGGCCAAGGGCAAGGTGAAGATCTTCGCCAACTATGGCGTCGGCTTCAACCATATCGACATCGACGCGGCGGCGGCCAACGACATCACCGTGACGAACACGCCGGACGTGCTGACCGATTGCACCGCCGACCTGGCGATGGGCCTCTTGCTGGCCGCGGCGCGCCGCATCGGCGAAGGCGAGCGCGAAACCCGCGCGGGCGGCTGGGAAGGCTGGCGGCCCACCCACATGATCGGCAAGAAAGTCTCGGGCGCGACGCTGGGAATCATCGGCTTTGGCCGCATCGGTCAGGCGATGGCGCGCCGGGCCCATAACGGGTTCGGCATGCGCGTGGTGTTCCAGGACGCCTGGGAGGTGCCCGAGGACATCAAGGCCGCCAACGGCAATGCCGAACAACTGCCGAGCATGGTCGAGGTCGCAGCAGAGGCCGACTTCCTGTCGCTGCATTGCCCCGGTGGCGCAGACACCTACAAGATGATCAACGCCATTATCTTCAACGCCATGAAACCCGGCGCGATCCTTGTGAACTCGGCCCGCGGTGACGTGGTGGACGAGGACGCGCTCTTTGACGCGCTCGATTCGGGCCAGCTGAGCGCGGCTGGGCTGGACGTTTATCACAACGAGCCGGCACTCGACCCGCGGTTCCTGGCCTACGAGAATATTGTTCTGGCTCCGCACCTGGGCAGCGCGACCGACGGCACGCGCGAGGCCATGGGTTTCCGCGCGATCGACAACCTCGAGGCCTTCCTCAAGGGCAAAACACCGGGCGACCTCGTGACGCCGAAGTGATGTTCACCGGGTCTTAACCAAGCTGCGCCAAGGATCGGGCCATGAGTCAGAATGGCCCGATCACCCCCGATGCGTGGATGGCGGATGTCTTTCGCGCAAAAGCCGCCAGAGACGGATGCATCATCCGCCGGCGTCTGCGCGATATCGACCGATATGTAGGTCGCGCGGCATTTCTTTCCGAACTCGAAAGACGAGGTTTCCAGGCGGTGGAAAACGCCGGGCAGCTTGTGATCTTCTGCAACAGAGAACCGCTTCGCCGGGTGCTCTGAGCCGATTTCTTGCAAGAAATCGGAATGGAAATTTGCAATTTTCCAGACCGGAATTTTCGAAAATTCCGGTCACCGTGACCCTCGCACGTGCGCCCTGACGGCATCCCGCCGCATTCCGCAGCGCCCGCCACGGGTAGGATCGGCTACCCGTTCCGGCCCGAACCCCAACCCGGGGCGTGCATTGCTACCCGGGCGAAAGTATCGCGCAGACCGCATTCCGGACAGGATGAGACAACATGATGCGAGGAGGGCATGTGCATGGACATCCATGAATTCCAGGCCAAGGAGTTGTTGAGCGGCTTTGGCGTGAACATACCGCGCGGCGGCATCGCCTACAGCCCCGAGCAGGCAGTCTATCGCTGTTCGGAACTTTCGGGCAAAAGCTGGGTCGTCAAGGCGCAGATCCATTCCGGCGCACGCGGCAAGGCCGGCGGCGTCCGCGTCTGCAAGTCCGAGGAGGAGGTCTGGGATGCGGCCTCATGGATGCTGGGCCGCAAGCTGGTGACCCACCAGACCGGCCCGCAGGGCAAGCTCGTGGGCCGGCTTTATGTCGAGGAAGCCACCGACATAGCACAGGAGATCTACCTGGGCTTCGTGATGGACCGCAAGCTGGAGCGCGTCGTGGTCGTGGCCTCGGCCCAGGGCGGGATGGAGATCGAGGAGATCTCGGAAAGCGAACCCGACTCGATCATCCGCTCGGTGGTGGACCCCGCCGTGGGCATGCAGAACTTCCAGGCGCGCGAGATCGCGTTCTCGCTGGGCCTTGATCCCGCACTGATCAACCAGGCGGCCAAGACGATCATGGGCTGCTACCGCATGATGTGGGAAACCGACGCGAACATGGTCGAGATCAACCCGCTGGTGGTGACCGCCTCGAACGAGATCGTCGCGCTGGACGCCAAGGTCAGCTTTGACGAGAACGCGCTGTTCCGGCACCCCCACATCTCGGAACTGCGCGACAAGAGCCAGGAAGACCCACGCGAGACATACGCGGGCGACCGCGGACTGAACTACATCGGCCTGGACGGCAAGATCGGCTGTATCGTCAACGGCGCGGGCCTGGCCATGGCCACGCTGGACATGATCAAGATGGCCGGTGGCGAGCCTGCCAACTTTCTCGACGTGGGCGGCGGGGCCAGCCCCGAACGGGTGCTGCAATCCTTCAAGTCGGTGCTGAACGATCCCAATGTCGAGGCCATCCTCGTCAACATCTTCGCCGGCATCAATCGCTGCGACTGGATCGCCGAGGGCGTCATCCTTGCGGTCAAGGAGCTGGACCTGAAGATCCCGCTGGTGGTGCGCCTGTCGGGAACGAACGTGGACGAAGGCATGAAACTTCTGGCCGACAGCGGGCTGGAAATCGAAACGGCCTCTTCCCTTGCGGAAGCGGCGGAAAAAGTGGTGGCCGCGTGGCGCTCCACCGACAGCGCATATGCGGAGGCAAGCTGATGGCGATCATCATCGACAAGGATACCCGCGTTCTGGTCACCGGGATCACCGGCCGGATCGGCAGTTTTCACGCCCAGGACATGATCAGCCACGGCACGAACGTGGTGGGCGGCGTCACCCCCGGCAAAGGCGGCACCAAGCATCTTGGCCTGCCGGTCTTCAACACGGTCAAGGGTGCAGTCGCGGAAACCGATGCCGAGCTGGTCGTCAGCTTCGTCCCGCCGCCGTTTGCCGCCGATTCGATCATGGAAGCGGCGGATGCGGGCATCAAGACCTGCGTCTGCATCGCCGACGGTGTGCCCGCGCAGGACATGATCGACGTCAAACGCTATATGCGCCGGTACAAGGCCGACAAACGCATGCGCCTTATCGGCCCGAACTGTGCGGGGATAATCACGCCAGGTCAGGCCTTTGCCGGGCTGATGCCGCCGTCGATCTACAAGCCGGGGCGCGTGGGCATCGTCGGGCGCTCGGGCACGCTGGGCTATGAAGCCGCCAGCCAGATGAGCGCGCATGGCATCGGCGTCAGTTCCTCGATCGGGATCGGCGGCGATCCGATCAACGGATCCAGCTTCAAAGACATCCTGGAGCTGTTTGAGGCCGACCCGGACACCGATGCCGTGGTTCTGGTGGGCGAGATCGGCGGCCCGCAGGAAGCCGAGGCGGCGGAGTATATCCGCGATCACATGACCAAGCCGGTGGCGGCCTATATCGCGGGCCTGTCGGCCCCCAAGGGACGGCGCATGGGCCACGCGGGCGCCATCGTATCGGCCTTCGGCGAGTCGGCGCAGGAAAAGGTCGACATTCTCAAGCAGGCCGGCGTGACCATCGTGCCCACGCCCTCGTCCTTTGGCGAGGTGGTCGAGAAAATGGTGGCCTGACCCACGTCAGGGCGGCGCGCACTCTCCCAAGCGTTGCGCCGAACCTGGGCCATCAAGAAGCCCCGGCATGTCACATGCCGGGGCTTCGTCTTTTCAACAGCTTACAAGCCAAAGCTCGTCAGCGTCAGCGTTCGATCTGGTCGGCAAGGCTTTCGGCGCGCGCGGCGATCTCGGCCAGCGATTCCGTGACCCGGTCGGGTATCACCGCCACCTCGACCCTCTCCGGTTCGGGCTGGGGCGCATTGCGCAACTGGTCCAGCTCGGCCTCTTTCTCGGCCATCTTGTCCTCCGCCTCGCGCAGCTTGTCCTGCACGCCGGCGGTCTTGTCGGCCAACATAAGGCCAGCCATGAGCAACATGCGGGACTCGGGGATGCGGCCGATCTGGGCCGACAATACGCTGGCCTCTTCGTCCAGCATCTTCGCGGCGGCATGCAGGTAGTGTTCCTCGCCTTCCTGGCAGGCGACCTCGAAGGTGCGGCCACCGATCTCGATCTCGACTTCGGGCATCAGGCGTCCTCCGATTTGGGGGTATCAGGTGTCTCCGCGCCTTCCAGCACTGCGGTCAGCTCTGACAGGATCGCGCTGGTTTCGGCGCGGTCGGCGGCGCGGTTGGCGCGCAGGCTTTCCAGTTCGGCCATCATCGACTTGTTGATCAGGTGCGCCTCGCCCACGCCGGCGGCATTGGCCTCGCGCAGGGCGACGTTGTTGTCGCGCAGCTGCTGGTTGGCGCGGCGCAGGGACTGCAACTCACCATCCAGCCGCGACAGGGATTGCGAGTTCTGCTCGCGCAGCGCCTCCAGTTCCTCTTCCAGCGCGTTGCGCTTGTCGCGCAGGGTCTTCACCCGCTCTTCGAGCTGTTCGTTGGCCAGCTTCTCGTCTTCCAGCGCCTGCTTGGCCTCGGCCAGTTCGGCCGGGTCCGCGACCGCACCAGTGCCCGCTTCCAGCCCGCTGCCGATGCGGTCCAGCGCGGCGTTGATGCGCCGCTGCAGTTCCTCTATTTCGCTCATGTCCTCGGTCCCCGTCTCGCGTTGCCTGTCGTCATCGTGGTGCGATCCGATCCGGCCCACTGCATTCCTGTACCGGGCGGCCCGCGAATCGCCTGCGTTAAGCATGTGCTGCAACTCTACCCAATGGTTGTACAAATTGCTTCCATTAACGTGATACTGCAACTAGGCCGGCGCAGGGGCGCTTGATCTTTGCTTCGGGGCTGGTATGCACGGCCCCGAACGCCATTTCCAAAAGGACGCTGCCCCGTGGATATCGCTGCCCTGCGCTCTGCTCATCCCGATCACTGGAACAAGGCCGCCGCCATTCGCGCGCTGACGCTCGACGCGGTGCACGCGGCCAATTCGGGCCATTCCGGCATGCCCATGGGCATGGCCGACGTGGCCACGGTGCTTTACGAAAAGCACCTGAAATTCGACGCGAGCGCCCCCAACTGGCCCGACCGGGACCGGTTCATCCTGTCCGCGGGCCACGGCTCGATGCTGCTTTACTCCCTGCTTTACCTGACGGGCTACGAGGGCATGACGCTCGACCAGATCAAGAATTTCCGCCAATGGGGCGCGATCACCGCGGGCCACCCGGAAAACTTCCTGCATGACGGGATCGAAACCACCACCGGCCCGCTGGGTCAGGGCATCTCGAACGCTGTCGGCTTCGCGATTGCAGAAGAGGCGCTGCGTGCGCGGTTCGGCAAAAAGGCAGTGGATCACCACACGTATGTCATCGCCGGTGACGGCTGCCTGATGGAGGGCGTCAGCCACGAGGCGATCGGCCTTGCCGGGCGGCTGGGCCTGGGCAAGTTGATCGTGCTTTGGGACAACAACAACATCACCATCGACGGCAAGGTCGATCTGGCCAGCCGCACCGACCAGGTGAAGCGTTTCCGCGCCGAAGGCTGGCAGGTGATCGAGATCGACGGGCACGACCCGGAAGAGATCGACGCGGCGCTGACCAAGGCCAAGACCGGCCGCCGCCCGACCATGATCGCCTGCAAGACCCATATCGCTTTGGGCCACGCGGCGCAGGACACCTCGAAAGGTCACGGCGCGTTGACCGACGCCGACCAGATGGCGGCGGCGAAAGAAGCCTATGGCTGGACCACTGGCCCGTTCGAAGTGCCCGCAGACATCAAGAAGGCCTGGGAAGCCATCGGCAAACGCGGCGCCGACGCCCATGCCGAATGGAAGACCCGCATGGGCGAGCTGAGCGACCGCCGCCAGGCCGAGTTCACCCGCGTCATGGACGGCGACGTGCCGAAATCGCTGGCCTCGCGCATCCGGGCGCTGAAAAAGCAGATTTCCGAGGAATGCCCCAAGGTCGCCACCCGCAAGTCGAGCGAGATGGTGCTGGAGGTCGTGAACCCGGTCATGCAGGAAACCATCGGCGGCTCGGCCGACCTGTCGGGCTCGAACAACACCAAGTCCGGCGACATGAGCGTCTTCGACGAGGGCAACCGCAAGGGCCGCTACATCCATTACGGCATCCGCGAGCACGGCATGGCCGCGGCGATGAACGGCATGGCCCTGCATGGCGGCATTCGGCCCTATGGCGGCACGTTCATGTGCTTCACCGACTATGCCCGTCCCGCGATGCGCCTTGCGGCGCTGATGAAGGTGCCCAGCGTTTTCGTGATGACCCATGACAGCATCGGCCTGGGCGAGGATGGCCCGACGCACCAGCCGATCGAGCACCTGGCGATCAGCCGTGCCACGCCCAACACCAACGTTTTCCGCCCTTGCGACACGGTGGAAACCGCCGAGGCGTGGGAACTGGCGCTGACCTCGAAATCCACGCCGTCGGTCCTGTCTTTGACCCGCCAGGGCGTGCCGACGCTGCGCACCGAGCACAAGCAGAAGAACCTGACCGCGCAGGGCGCCTACGTGCTGGCCGATGCCGAGGGCAAGCGCCAGGCGCTGTTGATGGCGACCGGCTCGGAAGTGGCGATTGCCATGGCCGCGCGGGATCTGCTGCAGGCCGAAGGTATCGGGACGCGCGTCGTCTCTATGCCCTGCTGGGAGCTTTTCGAGGAACAGGACGAGGCCTACCGCCGCAAGGTCCTGCCCGCGGGCCCCGTGCGCGTGGCGGTCGAGGCGGCGATACGCTTCGGCTGGGACCGCTGGCTTTACGGCGAGCGCGGCAAGCGCGAGAAATCGGGCTTTATCGGCATGCACGGCTTCGGTGCATCGGCCCCGGCCGAGGTCCTCTACGAGCAGTTCGGCATCACCGCCGAGGCCGTGGCCGAGAAAGCCAAGTCGCTGCTCTGACGCATCTGTGATCGCGCGCGCGGGAACCGCGCGCGCGACACCGGGTTTCTGCTTTGATGCATCACAGGAGAAACCCCAAATGAATTTTCGCCCGATCCTGACCGGAACAGCCCTGCTCGTCGCCCTGCCCGCTTATGGGCAGAATTTCGAGCGCGCGCCGCGCAATACCGACCTCGAGCCGGCCTTCGAGGGCCAGTTTCGCGCCCCGCTGAAAACCAGCGACGTGGCCCTTGAGGTCACCGACATCGCGACCGGGCTGGAACATCCCTGGGGATTCGCGCTGTTGCCCGAGGACGACGGCTACCTCGTGACCGAACGCCCGGGCCGCCTGCGCCACGTGGCAGAGGATGGAACCCTGTCCGAACCGATTGCCGGCATGCCGGAGGTGGCGGCGCAGGGCCAGGGCGGGCTGCTCGATGTCGTGCTGTCGCCCGACTTCGCTGAAAGCCGCCGGATCTACATCAGCTACGCCAAGCCGGTGGGAGATGGCCTGATGGCAACGGCCGCCGCCTACGGCACGCTGAGCGAGGATATGACCGAGATCGCCGACCTGACGGACATCTTCGTGCAGGAGCCGGGCGCCACTGTGGCCAAGCATTTCGGCTCGCGGATCGTCTTTGACGACGCGGGGCATGTGTTCATCACCACCGGCGAACACTCGTCGATGAAGTACCGCGAGTATGCTCAGGATACGTCCAACACCTACGGCGTCATCGTCCGCATGACCCTCGATGGCGAGGTGCCAGACGACAATCCCTTCGTCGGCGACGAGAACGCCATCGACAGCATCTGGTCCTACGGTCACCGCAACATTCAGGGCGCGACCATGCGCGACGGTGTGCTTTGGGAGGTCGAGCACGGCCCCAAGGGCGGTGACGAGTTGAATCGCCCCGAGCCCGGCAAGAACTACGGCTGGCCCGTCATTTCCTACGGCGAGACCTATGGCGGTTCGCCCATCGGGTCGGGCGAGGCACAGCGCGACGGCATGGAACAACCGGTCTATTTCTGGGACCCTGTGATCGCGCCCGGCGACATGACCACCTATGACGGCGATATGTTCAGCGATTGGGACGGGGATTTCCTGATCGGGTCGCTGAATCCCGGCGGCATTGTCCGGCTGGAAATGGACGGCGACGGCAAGGTCGCCGCGGAAGAGCGCATGGCGATGGATCTGGGCCGCATACGCGACGTGGACGTGGACAGCGACGGATCGATCCTGGCGATCACCGATTATTCGGACGGACGCCTGGTGCGGATCACGACAAACGGCAACGACAGCTAAGGCTGACCCCACCCGTCCCGGACTTGATCCGGGACCTCCGCATCACCACGGCTCAAAGGTTTCAGGCGCGGCTCAATGGGCCGCGCCTTTTCCGAAGACCGACGCCCACACCGGCGCAACGACCTTGGTTCCCAACGGGATAAGCAGCGTGCCCAGCACCAGCCCGAACACGCCATCCGCCGCCGCCTGCACCGCCCAGGCGACGAAGCCCTGGAACCGGTCGACCGCATGGGCGGCGTCCTCGGCCCAATGGTGGATCGTGTCATAGGGCATGGACCAGCCCATTTCGGACAGGCTGTGCAGGATGATCGCGCCACCGACCCACAGCATCGCAGCGGTGCCGACGATCATCAGAAGTTTCAGGAAATAGGGCATTCCCTTGACGATCCCTCGGCCCAGGCCGCGCGTCACACCAAGGTTGCCGTTCTGCGCCATGAAAAGCCCCGCATCGTCCGCCTTCACGATCAGCGCCACAGCGCCATAGACGGCCACGGTGATTCCCACCGCTACCACGGCCAGCGTCGCGGCCTCCATCCAGAAATTGCTGGGCGGAATGTTCGAAAGCGCGATGGTCATGATCTCGGCAGACAGGATGAAATCCGTCTTGATCGCCCCCTCGACGCGTTTCTCTTCCAGATGCGCGGGGTCCTTGGTCTGGTGGCTGCCATCCGGCCCGCCGTGATGCTTGCCCACCCCGAGCGCATGGGCCACCTTCTCTGCCCCCTCAAAACATAAATACGCGCCCCCCAGCATCAGCAAGGGGGGGATCAGCCACGGCGCGAAGTTCGATAGGGCCAGCCCCGCCGGCAGCAGGAACACCAGCTTGTTGAACAGCGACCCCCGCGCGATTTTCCACACGATCGGCAACTCGCGGGCGGGCGCGAAGCCGGTCAGGTATTTCGGTGTCACCGCCGCGTCGTCGATCGCGGCCCCCGCGGCCTTGGCCCCCGCCTTGGCCGCCTGCCCCGCCACGTCGTCGATAGACGCCGCCGCCACCTTGACCAGGCTCGCCACATCGTCCAGCAGTGCCAGTAATCCGCTCATCCTCTGCCCCTCGTTACCATTGGTGTGCTTTGATTGGCCCAATCATGCCCCGGCGCAGCAGGTTTGCGCAAACGGTTAACGCTAACACGTCAAACCCTTGCGTTTTAAGGGTTTCAGCGCGGCACCCTTGGGTCTATATCGCCACCGACACCCGAATAGGAGAACAAAATGACCGTTACCGTCGGCATCAACGGATTCGGCCGGATCGGCCGCTGCACCCTGGCGCATATCGCGGCCAGCACGCGCAACGACATCAAGGTCGCCAAGGTCAACGCCACCGGCCCGCTGGAAACCGCGGCGCACCTGATGAAATACGACAGCGTGCATGGCCGCTTCCCGGGCGACATCACGCTGGGCGACGGCACGATGGATCTGGGCCGTGGGCCGATGGAAATGTTCTCGACCTACGACATGGACGAGTTGGACTGGTCCGGCGTCGACGTGGTGCTGGAATGCACCGGCCAATTCAATGACGGCGAAAAGGCCAAGAAACACCTGGAGCGTGGTGCGGGCAAGGTCCTGCTCTCGGCGCCCGGCAAGAACGTCGACCGCACCGTGGTCTTCGGCGTCAACGACGGCGAGTTGCAGGCCGGCGAACGCATGATCTCGAACGGCTCCTGCACGACCAACTGCCTTGCACCCGTGGCCAAGGTCCTGCACGAGGCGATCGGCATCGAGAGTGGCATCATGACCACGATCCACGCCTATACCGGCGACCAACCGACGCTGGACCGCCGCCACAAGGACCTTTACCGCGCGCGCGCCGCCGCGATGTCGATGATCCCAACCTCCACCGGCGCCGCCAAGGCATTGGGCGAGGTGCTGCCCGACCTCAAGGGCAAGCTCGACGGCTCGGCCATTCGCGTGCCCACGCCGAACGTGTCAGCGGTGGACCTCACCTTCCTCGCCAAGAAGGACGTGACCGCGGACGACGTGAACGCGATCATGGCCGAGGCGGCGGCAGGTCCGATGAAGGGCGTGCTGGGCTACGATCCCGAGCCCAAGGTGTCGGTCGATTTCAACCACACCGAGGAAAGCTCGATCTTCGCCCCCGACCAGACCCGCGTGACCGGCGGTCGGCTGGTGCGCGTGCTGGCGTGGTACGACAACGAGTGGGGCTTTTCGTGCCGCATGGCCGACGTGGCCGTAGCGATGGCACGGCTGAGCTAAACCCACACCACACCGTTTCGAGGGCCCCCGTCGCAGACCGCGGCGGGGGTTTTTGCGTTTACCGGCGGCTTTCCGCCATAAACATTGGTTATAGGCCTCGGTGAATGCCCCTTTCGGTCGATAGTGTCAGCCCGCCGCAATGTGCATCTGTGATCGGCAGGCGGCATCACGCCCCTGCCCTGATCCAACGAACAAGGAACTACAGACATGACACGTATCATCGCACTCGCCCTCGCCATCTTTGCCGGTGGCATCGCCTCTGCCTCGGACGACGACGGCAAGCTGGACATGGCAAAGGCCGACCAGATCAAGACGCAATTGACGGCTGAAGGCTACGAGGTGCGAAAGGTCGAAATGGAAGACGGCCTATACGAGGCCTACGCCATGAAAGACGGCGAACGCTACGAGATCTACCTTGATTCCGACCTCAACATCGTCAAGTCCAAGCGCGACGACTGACCGGTGACAGGGGCCGGTCCTCGCGCCGGCCCCGCCCCAGACGGGAGAGATACCATGACACGCTACAAGGTCTGGGACCCGGCCATCCGGGTCTTTCACTGGGCGCTGGCCGCCGGGTTCATCGCCAACGCCTTTCTGATCGACGACGACGCAAAGCTGCATGAATGGGTCGGCTATGGCGTCATGGCGCTGGTCGGGCTGCGCATCCTGTGGGGATTCATTGGCCCGCGCCATGCCCGGTTCGCCAGTTTCATTCCCGGCCCCGGCGGAGTGACACGGCAGATCACCGACATGGCCCTGCGCCGCCGGCGGACGCATCTGGGGCATTCGCCCCTCGGCGCGTTGATGATCGGCAACCTTCTGCTATCGATGCTGGCGATCGGCGCGACCGGATACCTGATGACCACCAATGCCTTCTGGGGCGTCGAATGGGTCGAAGAGGCGCACGAGGCGTTCGTTCTCTGGGCCGAGCTTTCGGTGCTGGCCCATGTCGCGGCCGTTGTTCTGGAAAGCTTGCGCACCGGAGTCAACCTGCCCCGCGCGATGATAACAGGGTGCAAGACCGTGCCCGATGACGTTAAACTGGAGTCATGAACCCGCGCAGACAGGACAAACCCGGCGCGCTCATCGCGCTGATCGCGGTGCAGAGCCTTTGCGCCGCGTTCTTCTTGTGGGACGTGGTGGTCGATCTTGCCCCCTGGGATCTGCGGGCGCTGAGCAACCTGCATATCGTGATCGAGGCGCTGGCCGCGCTGGCGCTGGTGTCGGCCATCTTGTTCGAGACACGCTATCTCATGGCCCTGTTGCGGCGGCAGGCGCATCTCGAGTCGCAGGTTTCAATCGCCGCGGGCGCCATGGCGGAAATCATCGAGGCGCATTTCGACGAATGGGCCCTCACACCGGCGGAACGCGACGTGGCAATGTTCGCGATCAAGGGCTTTTCAGTGGCCGAAACAGCAAAGCTGCGCGGTGCCGCCGAAGGCACCGTGAAATCCCAGTTGAACGCGGTCTACCGCAAGGCCGAGGTGCCCGGGCGCGGCGCATTGCTGGGCCTTTTGGTGGGCGACCTGCTCGATATGCCACTGGTGCCGCCAGAGACGCGCGCGGCCTCGTGATTTCCTTGCGCCGTTCGTGTGTCTTGCGGCATACCCGGCAGGCAAGCGGACGTGCGACAACGGGCAGGCGATAGTAAGCACATGACAAACAAGATCGCGGTTTTCCTTGCCCTGCTGATCATCGCGGGGCTTGGCTGGGATTATCTTTACAACGATATGAACGCGTCGTTCTTCCTTGCCCGCAAGACGGTCGACCTGATCGAGTGGCTGGCCTTCTGGCGCTAGGCCGCGCCGGTCAGGCCTTGAACCGGTCTTCCAGCGCCTCCTTGACGGCCGGCGTCACAAAGCGTGTCACGTCGCCGCCGTGGCGGGCGATCTCCTTGACCAGCTTGCTGGCGATGGCCTGGCGGCGGGCATCGGCCATCAGAAAGACCGTCTCGATCCGGTCGTCCATGGCACGGTTCATCCCGACCATCTGGAACTCGTATTCGAAATCCGCCACGGCGCGCAGACCGCGGATGATCACGCTGGCCCCCACGTCGCGGGCGCAGTCGATCAGCAGGTTTTCGAACGGATGTGCCACGATCTCGGTGCCGGTGGCGGCGCTGATGCCGATGCATTCGGCCTCGACCATGGCCACGCGCTCTTCCAGCGTGAAAAGCGGGCCCTTGTCGCGGTTGATCGCAACGCCGATGACCAGCCGGTCGACCAGGGTGGCGGCGCGCGCGATGATGTCGGTATGACCCAGGGTGATCGGATCGAAAGTACCGGGATAAAGTCCGATGCGCATGAGGTCTTCCTTCGTGTCGTGACGACCTGCAAGCAACTACAAACGTTGGAGGAATGCAAGCGACTGCGCCCATATGAGTATTTGTCGAACGATGAAACCCAAATGAGCGCCTGGGCTTCCGGCGTTTCGCAAAATCTCAATTCATGCCGGTCAGGATCAGTGGCCCATCACCATGCTTTCGAGCGCCGCCTTTTCCATCGACAACTCTTGCAGCCGCGCCTTGACCACGTCCCCGATGGTGACCATGCCCACCAGTTTCTGTTCGTCATCGACCACGGGCATATGGCGGAACCGTCCATCGGTCATGCGCACCAGTACCGTGTCGGCGCTGTCCTGCTTGGTGCAACAGACGGGTTTCGGCGTCATCAGGTCCGCGACCTTGTCGTTCAGACAGCCCGAGCCCGACGTGGCGAGGCCGCGCACGATGTCCCGCTCCGACAGGATGCCATCGGGCGAGGTGCCATCGGCCGACACGATCAGGCCGCCGATGCGGTGCTTGGCCAGCATCGCCGCCGCGTCGGATACCTGCGTATCGGGCGTCACGGTGATCAACTTGTCACTGTCTTTCGCTTTCAAAATCTGCTGGACGATCATCCGGACCCTCGTTCTTTGGCGTTCAATCGGACTGTCAGCGTCCCCCAGAACCGTTTTTCTGTCAAGCGCCGGCCTCCAGCCGGGCCACCTCGGCGCGAATGCCATCGCAAAGCGCGGTCGCGAAACGGTTCATGCGGTCCAGCCGCCGGTCGTCCTGATGCCGCACCAGATAGAAGCTGCGCGTCAGGCTGATCTCGCCCGGCAGGACCTTGTCGAGGCGGCGAAAGAACGGCAGCGCGAAGTCGTGCACGATGCCGATGCCGCCGCCCTGCTGGATGCAATGGGCCTGCACCGATACCGAGTTCGAGGCCAGCGCGACCCGCTCCGCCCCAGTTTCGCCGAGATAGTCCAATTCCTTGTCGAAGATCATGTCGGGAATGTAGCCGACCATGCGATGCGCCGCGAGGTCGGCCAAAGACGTGATATCCGGCGACTGGCGCAGGTACCAGCGCACCGCGGCAAGGTGCAGCTTGTAATCGGTGATCTTCTGCACGCTCAGGCGTCCCGCCGAGGGCGGACTGACCGCGATGACCATGTCCGCCTCGCGCCGGCTGAGGTTGAAGACCCGCGGCAGCGCCACGATCTGCAGGTCGAGGTCGGGATTGTCCTTGGCCATCTGCGCACAGACCTGCGGCAGGATGAAATTGGCGCACCCATCCGGCGCCCCGATACGGATCTGCCCCGAGAGGCCTCCCGCCTGGCCGGCCATTTCCTCGTCGGCATCCTGCATCGCCATCTCGGCACGTCCCACATGCCCCATCAGGCGCTGTCCCGCATCCGTCAACGCATAGCCGCTGGGCGACTTGGCAAAAAGCGGCGCGCCGGTGTCGGCCTCCAGCCGGGCGATGCGGCGGCCGACAGTGGCGGGGTCGAGTTTCAGCGCCCGGCCCGCGGCGGACAGGCTTTCGGTGCGCGCCACCGCCAGGAATACCCGCAGATCGTCCCAGTTCGATACCATGTCCCTGCCCTCTGATCCGGTATGTTGCTTTGCATTCCTGCAAAGCCTTTTTGAAACATTGCCTCTTTTCCCGCCAAAAACGCAACGCTAACCTGCGCGCAAATCCGAGGAGTACCGACATGAAAGACCTGACGCATTATATCGACGGCGCGCGCGTGCCCGGCCAGTCGGGCCGTTTTTCCGACGTCTACAACCCGGCCACCGGCGAGGTTCAGGCCCGCTGCCCGCTGGCCAGCAAGGAAGAGTTCGACCAGGCCGTCGAGATCGCCGCCAAGGCGCAGCCCGCATGGGGCGCCACCAATCCGCAGCGCCGCGCACGGGTGATGATGGATTTCGTCCGCCTGCTGAACCGCGACATGGACAAGCTGGCCGAGGCGCTCAGCTCGGAACACGGCAAGACCTTCCCCGACGCCAAGGGCGACGTCCAGCGCGGGCTTGAGGTCGTGGAATACTGCATCGGCGCGCCGCAACTTCTGAAAGGCGAGTTCACCGACAGCGCCGGCCCCGGCATCGACATGTATTCGATGCGCCAGCCGCTGGGCGTGACGGGCGGCATCACGCCGTTCAACTTCCCGGCGATGATCCCGATGTGGATGTTCGCGCCGGCGCTCGCCTGCGGCAACGCCTTCATCCTCAAGCCCTCCGAGCGCGACCCTTCCGTGCCGATCATGCTGGCCGAACTGATGGAAGAGGCCGGATTGCCCAAGGGTCTGCTGCAAGTGGTCAACGGCGACAAGGAAGCCGTGGACGCGATGATCGACAACGAGACCGTGCAATCCATCGGCTTCGTCGGCTCGACCCCGATCGCCGAGTACATCTATGGCCGCGGCTGCTCCAACGGCAAGCGCGTGCAATGCTTCGGCGGGGCCAAGAACCACATGATCGTCATGCCCGACGCCGACATGGACCAAGCCGCCGACGCGCTCATTGGCGCGGGCTACGGCGCCGCCGGTGAACGCTGCATGGCCATCTCGGTCGCCGTGCCGGTGGGCGACGAAACCGCGGATCGCCTGATCGAAAAGCTGGTGCCCCGCATCGAGAAGCTGAAGGTCGGCCCCTACACCGCGGGCGATGACGTGGATTACGGTCCCGTCGTGACCGCCGCCGCCAAGGAAAAGATCCTGGGCCTGATCGAAAGCGGCGTGGAGCAAGGCGCGGAGCTGGTCGTCGACGGGCGCGATTTCCAATTGCAAGGCTACGAGGACGGGTTCTTCGTCGGCCCGCACCTGTTCGACAAGGTAACGCCGGACATGGACATCTACCGGCAAGAGATTTTCGGCCCGGTCCTGTCGACCGTCCGCGCCGGCTCCTACGACGAGGCCCTTGGCCTTGCCATGGACCATGAAATGGGCAACGGCACGGCGATCTTCACCCGCGACGGCGACGCCGCGCGTGACTTCGCCAACCGGATCAACATCGGCATGGTGGGCGTCAACGTGCCCATCCCGGTGCCGCTCGCCTATCACACCTTCGGCGGCTGGAAGAAGTCGGCCTTTGGCGATCTCAACCAGCACGGCCCGGACGCTTTCAAGTTCTACACCCGCACCAAGACCGTCACGGCCCGCTGGCCGAGCGGCATCAAGGAAGGCGGCGAGTTCAACTTCAAGGCGATGGACTGATCCATCTGCCTTGGGCGATGATGACCGGGCCGCGCGGGACACCGTTGCGGCCCGGTTTCGTTCATGGAGGATAGACCGATGTGGCCCGACACGCGGCTTTGCGAGCTTCTGGGGATAGAGCATCCCATCATCCAGGCCCCGATGGCGGGCACCACCACCCCGGCCATGGTGGCGGCGGTGTCGAACGCGGGCGGGCTGGGCTCGCACGGCTGTGCGACGCTGTCACCGGAAAAGCTGACCGAGGATATGGAGGCGTTGGCGGGCGCCACGAACCGGTCGGTGAACCTGAATTTCTTCTGCCACGAACCGGAAGAGATCACCGAGGACCATCACGTTGCACTGATCGAAGCCATGCACCCGCATTACGAGGCGACCGGGGCGACCCTGCCGGACGGCTTGCCGACCCCGTCGTTCCAGCCCTTCGGCGCAGCGCAGCTGGACTGCCTGTTGGCGCGGCCTCCGGCGGTGGTCAGCTTTCACTTCGGTCTGCCCGAGGACGAGGCCCTAAGGGCGCTGAAGGACAAGGGCTGCAAGATCCTGTGTTCGGCCACCACCGTGGCCGAGGCCCGCTGGCTGGCCGACCGGGGCGTGGATGCGATCATCGCGCAAGGCTGGGAATCGGGCGGGCACCGGGGCCTGTTCCTCGAACTGGAGAACGACGCGCAGGTGGGACTTTTCTCACTGCTGCCGCAGGTCGTGGACGCAGTGGACATGCCCGTGATCGCGGCCGGCGGCATCGCGGACGGGCGCGGCATTGCCGCCGCCTTTGCCCTCGGCGCGTCGGGCGTGCAGATCGGCACCGCCTTCATCACGGCGGACGAGGCCACCAGAAAGCCCTATCACCCCGAGGCGGTGGACATGGGAAATGACGCAAGCACGCGGGTCACGCGGGCGGGCTCTGGCCGCCCGGCGCGGGCGCACCGCACGAAATGGATCGACGCGATGGCGCAGGTGGACGCCGCGCCCTTCCCGCTGATGTACCATTACAGCCGCCCGCTGCTGGAGGCGGACGGCCCGGCACATCAGTTTTCCCTTTACGGTCAAAGCGCGGCCTTGGCGCCGTCGGGCGATGCCGGGGCGAGGCTGAAGGCACTGGTTGCCTCGGCCAAGGAGGCGATGAACGCCTGACAGGGCCCGACACCGCACCGGCGCGCAGCAAAAGCTTGCCAAACCGGCCCAATTCCTGCTGGTATTATCCCACAGGGAGGGCAGCCATGACCCCAGACGGCCCCGATTTCACCATCGGCATCGAGGAAGAATACCTGCTGGTGGACCGTGACAGCCTCGACCTGGCAGAGGCGCCGTCCGAGATGATGGATGCCTGCGCCGAGGAATTGCAGGATCAGGTCGCGCCCGAATTCCTGAAATGCCAGATCGAGATCGGCACCAAGGTCTGCAAGGACGTCTCCGAGGCGCGCGAGGACCTCAAGCGCCTGCGCAGTACCGTGTCGAAACACGCCGCCACGCACAATCTGGTGCCTATCGCCGCCTCCTGCCACCCGTTTTCCGACTGGCGCAACCAGCCGCACACCGACAAGGACCGCTACAACACGCTGAGCAACGACCTCGCGGGCGTCGTTCAACGGATGCTGATCTGCGGAATGCACGTCCATGTCGGCATCGAGGACCCCGACCGCCGCGTCGACCTGATGAACCAGTTGACCTATTTCCTGCCGCACATGCTGGCGCTGTCCACCTCGTCGCCCTTCTGGCAGGGACATGACACCGGGCTGGACAGCTACCGCCTGACGGTCTTCGACAACCTGCCGCGCACCGGCCTGCCCCCGCGCATGGAAAGTTTCGCCGAATTCGAACGCTCGGTCGGGTCGCTGACCGATCTGGGCGTGATCGAGGATGCCAGCAAGATCTGGTGGGATCTGCGCCCGTCGTCAAAGTTTCCCACCATCGAGTCCCGGATCTGCGACGTGCAACCCCGGCTAGAACACACGCTGATGCTGGCCGCGCTGACGCAATGCATCACGCGGATGCTGTGGCGGCTGGCCACGCGCAACCAGCGCTGGCGCATCTATGACCCTTTCCTGGTGAACGAAAACCGCTGGCGCGCGCAACGCTACGGCACGCGCGAAGGGTTGATAGATTTCGGCCGCGGCGCGATCGTGCCCGTCGCGGAACTGGCCGAGGAACTGCTGGAACTGATCGAGGAAGACGCCCGCTATTTCGCCTGCATTACGGAGGCCGAGACCATGCGCGAGGTGATGCGCACCGGCACCTCCTCGACTCGCCAGCGCCGGGCCTTCGACACGGCAAAGGACGGCGGCGCCGAACGGGACGCCGCCCTTCGCGCCGTCGTCAGCCACCTTGTCGAAGAATTTCACGCCGACCTGTGACCCGAATGCACGGATCGGCGCCTTATCGCCGGCCCGCCTCTTCAAACCTGCGTGAGGCGGCAAAATCGCGCGGGTTTTCCCTTAACCTTTCTGTCGATCCAGTTAAATAGAACGAAAATTCTCGTACACGGAGCAATCCAATGTCAAAGACACGCTTCACGCGCCGCGCCACGCTTCTGGGCGCCGCCGCCACCCTTGCCACCCCGTCCCTGCTGCTGGCGCAGGACAATTCGCCTTTGTCGTCTTCGGTCAAGCGCAACGCGTCGTCTTTCACCACCCGCGACTGGAACGACTATTTCGACAGCCTCGGCGCGGGCCGTATCGTCTGCGACATCAACAGCCGTGCCGTGCACCACTGGAACTCGGATGGCGTTTACTCGCTCTACCCGTCCTCCGTGCCGATGACCGACGAACTGACCCGCCGCGGCTATACCGAGATCGTGCGCAAGAAAGTCGGGCCCACCTGGACGCCGACCGAGAGCATGAAGGAGCGCGACCCAAGCCTGCCCGATTTCATGGATGCCGGACCGGGCAACCCTTTGGGCACGCACGCAATGTACCTTGCCTGGCCCGCTTACCTGATCCACGGCACGCATGATACGCGCAAGATCGGCCGCCGGTCGTCCTCGGGCTGCATCGGCCTGTACAACGAGCATATTGCCGAGCTGTTCGCCAAGACAGCCGTCGGCACGAAGGTGCTGGTGCTCTGATCCGGCCCTCCGATGATTAATCGCAAAGGCGCTGCACCCAAGGTGCGGCGCCTTTTTCTTTTTCGCGGTGCGGACTGCCCGGCACATCCCTCGGGCATCCGCACTTGTATCGGTGGCGCTGGTTCTTCAAGCTGAGTGCGGGCCGTCATCGCGGCTTGCGACGCCGCTGCGAAAAGGTTAATTAAACACACGTTCAATTACCCAACCGGGTACGACGAGGAGGACCCCGCGATGGATTTCGCGCTCAGCGAGGAACAGACCGCCATTTTCGACATGGCCCATGCCTTCGGACAGGACGCCATCGCGCCTCATGCCCGCGACTGGGAGACGCAGGGCACCATCCCGAAAGAGCTGTGGCCGCAGGTGGGCGAGCTGGGCTTCGGCGGGCTTTACGTCAGCGAAGAGTCCGGCGGCGCGGGCCTCTCCCGCCTCGACGCGACGCTGGTGTTCGAGGCGCTCAGCATGGCCTGTCCCTCAGTCGCCGCCTTCCTGTCGATCCACAACATGTGCGCCCGGATGATCGACAATTTCGCCAGCGACGCCTTCAAGGCCCGCGTCCTGCCCGACGTGATCCCGATGAAGACGGTGCTCTCCTACTGCCTGACCGAACCCGGCTCCGGCTCGGACGCCGCCGCGCTGAAAACCCGCGCCGCACGCACCAACGATGGCTACACGCTCAACGGCACCAAGGCGTTCATCTCCGGCGGCGGCTATTCTGATGCCTATGTCTGCATGGTCCGCACCGGCGAGGATGGGCCCAGGGGCATCTCCACCGTCTATGTCGAGGACGGCACGCCCGGCCTCTCTTTCGGCGGGCTGGAAGACAAGATGGGCTGGCGCAGCCAACCCACGGCTCAGGTGCAGTTTGACGATTGCACCATCCCAGCCGAGAACCTCGTGGGCGAAGAAGGCAAAGGGTTCAGCTATGCCATGGCCGGGCTTGACGGCGGCCGCCTCAACATTTCCGCCTGCTCATTGGGGGCTGCACAACAGGCGCTCGACATGACCAAGGCCTACATGCGCGAGCGCAAGGCCTTCGGGCAAAGCATCGACCAGTTCCAGGCCCTGCAATTCCGCCTCGCCGACCTGGAGATCGAGTTGCAAGCCGCCCGCGTCTTCCTGCGCCAGGCCGCGTGGAAGCTGGACACCAAGGCGCCCGACGCGACGAAATACTGCGCGATGGCCAAGAAATTCGTCACCGAGGCCGGCAGCCGCATCGTGAACCAGTGCCTGCAACTGCACGGCGGCTACGGCTACCTCGCCGATTACGGCATCGAGAAACTGGTCCGCGACCTGCGCGTGCACGAGATCCTCGAAGGCACCAACGAGATCATGCGCCTGATCGTGGCGCGGCACATGCTGGCGGAACAATGACCGACATCTCCATCCATAAAACAGGCCGCGCGGGCCGCATCACCCTCACCCGCCCCAAGGCGCTCAACGCCATGTCCTACGACATGTGCCTGGCCATCGAGGCGGCGCTGGACGATTGGGCCACCGATGACGACGTCGCGCTTGTGATCATCGACGCGGAGGGCGACAAGGCCTTCTGCGCGGGCGGCGACATCCAGCAGCTTTACGACACCGGACGCGCGGGTGATTTCGCCTATGGGCAGACCTTCTGGCGCGACGAATACCGTCTGAACGCCAAGGTTGCCGAATATCCCAAGCCCTATGTCGCCTTCATGCAGGGCTTCACCATGGGTGGCGGCGTCGGCATTTCCTGCCACGGGTCGCACCGGATCGTCTGCGACAGCAGCCAGATCGCCATGCCGGAATGCGGCATCGGCCTCGTGCCCGACGTCGGCGGCTCGCTGATCCTGGCAAACGCGCCGGGCCGGCTTGGTGAGTATCTTGGCCTGACCACCTCCCGCATGGGACCTGCCGACGCGATTTATGCAGGGTTCGCCGACACCTTCATCCCGCAGGACGCGTGGCCTGCCCTCATCGAGCGGTTGGAAGAAACCGGCGATCCGGCCCAGATCGACACCGCCAGCGAGACGCCCCCGCAAGGCGCGATGCGCGAGCTTCAAGCGGATATCGACGCCCATTTCGCCGGCGAAGACCTGCAATCCATCGTCAATGCGCTCAAGGCGTCCGAAAGCGCGTTTGCCGCCGACGCGCTCAAGGCCATGGGCCGCAACTCGCCCCTCTCCATGGCGTGCGCCGTGGAAATCCTGCACCGCTTGCGCGGGCCCGCAGCCGATATCCGCCGCGCGCTGGAATTGGAGTACCGCTTCACCTTCCGCGCCATGGAACAAGGCGATTTTCTGGAAGGCATCCGCGCCGCCGTGATCGACAAGGACCGCAGCCCTAACTGGCAGCATGACCTGGAAAAACCGCCCACGATGGCGGCCACGCAGATGCTCTTGCCTTTGGGCGAGCACAAGATGACATTCAACGCCTGAAACAGGGGGGACTGACATGAAGATCGGATTTATCGGGCTGGGCAACATGGGCGCGCCGATGGCCGCGAACCTCGCCGCCGCCGGCCATGACGTGGCGGGCTTTGATACAGCGGGCACAACTGCCGAAGGCGTGTCCGTCGCCACCTCCGCCACCGACGCCGCGAGCGACGCGGACGTGGTCATCACTATGCTGCCCAATGGCCAGATCCTGCGCGCCGTCGCCGACCAGGTGATCCCGGCCATGAAACCCGGCGCGGTCCTGCTTGATTGCTCGACAGTCGACGTTGACAGCGCCCGCGCCGTGGCCGAGCAGGCCAACGCGGCGGGCCTCGGGGCGCTCGACGCGCCGGTCTCGGGCGGGATCGGCGGGGCGCAGGGCGGCACGCTGACCTTCATGGTGGGCGGAGACGAGAGCGCCTTTGCCACCGCCAAGCCGCTCTTCGACATCATGGGCCAGAAAGCCGTGCATTGCGGCCCCTCGGGCAACGGACAGGCCGCCAAGATCTGCAACAACATGATTTTGGGCGCCACGATGATCGTCACCTGCGAGGCCTTCGCGCTGGCCGACAAGCTGGGCCTTGACCGGCAGGCGATGTTCGACGTGGTCTCGACCTCCTCGGGCTCGTCGTGGTCGATGAACACCTATTGCCCGGCCCCTGGCATCGGTCCGCAATCGCCATCCGACAACGACTACAAGCCCGGCTTCGCCGCCGAACTGATGCTGAAGGACCTGACGCTGGCCATACAGGCCGCCGAGACCGCCGATGCCGACACGCCGATCGGCCAGGCCGCCCGCGACCTCTATCGCCGTTTCGTCGAGGACGAAGACGGCAATGGCCGCGATTTCAGCGCGATGCTGCCCCGGTTCGAGAAACGCGGGCACGAAGGCTAAGCCGCCTCTTCCTCTGGCCAAAAATATCCCGGGGGAGCGCCGAAACCTCGTTTCGGTGCGACGGCAGCGCCCCTTTCGCCGGCCCGGCGCCTACGCTCTGGCCCAACCGGCACGAAACCGCCAGCGCACATGATCGTGAGGAACGCTCCCTCTGCACATGTGTTATCAGCCTAAGCAAAAGGAGAACGCCAATGTGGAAACCCATCCTGACCGCATCCGTCGTCGCCGTGTCTTTGGCCGGTCCCGTGGCGGCCAAGTCCAACTGCCCTCCCGGTCTTGCGAAAAAGGCCGTGCCTTGCGTGCCGCCGGGCCAGGCTAAGAAGCATTCCGGATATGACCGGGACCGCGATTACTATGACGGTTATCGCCGGGGGGACGTGATCCGCGGTGACTATATCGTCATCCGCGATCCGGGCCGCTACGGGCTGGACCCCTACGGTACGTATTACCGGGTCGGCGACCAGGTGCTTCGCGTCGACCGAGACACCCGGGAAGTGCTTGACCTTATCGGCGCAGCGGCCCGTATTCTGAATTAGGACCGTTGATCAAGCCCTTCAGAAGACTTGTTTTTACGGGCTGACCGACACGCTCGGTCGCCGGCTCACGCCGGTGACATACCCTTCGGACCGCGCCAGCCCCTCCGCCAGCAGAACCTGCCCATCAGTGCCCTGAGGCAGGTCGCGCCACGCTGCCACCCAGCCGTCGAAAAGCATATTTCCAGCCGTTTCCCCGTGAAATGCCTGTACACGCGCCCGCATTTCGCTGGCCCGGGCCCGCAAGTCGGCCTCGAATGCGGCATCGCCGTCGCCAACCTCCAGCACGGCAAAAAGCCCACCGCAGAAACACGGCTCTTCTGCAAATCCACACTCCGGTCCGGTTTGCGCCCATGCCCCGCAGGGCAGCATCAGCCCAAGCAGGACACCAGCGGCAAGCCTCATTCAGCGGCGACCTTGCGGGCGGCCAACATGTCCTTGAGGTAACGTCCGGTATGGCTGCGCTCGACCTCGGCCACATCCTCGGGCGTGCCCACGGCCACGATCTCGCCGCCGCCATCGCCGCCTTCGGGGCCGATATCGACGATCCAGTCAGCGGTTTTCACCACGTCCAGGTTGTGCTCGATCACCACGACCGTATTGCCGCTTTCTACAAGTTCATGAAGGACTTCCAAGAGTTTCTTCACGTCCTCGAAATGCAACCCCGTGGTCGGCTCGTCGAGGATATAAAGCGTCCGGCCCGTGGACCGCTTGGCCAGTTCCTTTGAAAGCTTCACGCGTTGCGCCTCGCCGCCTGACAACGTCGTCGCCTGCTGGCCCACCTTGATGTAGCCTAGGCCCACGCGCATCAGCGCATCCATCTTCTCGCGGATCGACGGCACCGCCTTGAAGAACTCCTGCGCGTCCTCGACCGTCATATCAAGAACGTCCGCTATGCTTTTGCCTTTCCATTGGATTTCCAGAGTCTCGCGATTGTAGCGCGCACCATTGCATGTCTCGCAGGTGACGTAGACGTCCGGCAGAAAGTGCATCTCGATCTTGATCACACCGTCACCCTGGCACGCCTCGCAGCGCCCGCCCTTGACGTTGAAGGAAAACCGCCCCGGCTTGTAGCCGCGCGCCTTGGCCTCGGGCAGACCGGCGAACCAGTCGCGGATCGGCGTGAACGCCCCGGTATAGGTGGCCGGGTTCGAGCGCGGCGTGCGCCCGATGGGCCTCTGGTCGATGTCGATAACCTTGTCCAGATGCTCCAGCCCCTTGATCGTTTCGCACGGCGCGGGCGTCTGCCGCGCCCCGTTCAGCCGCATCGAGGCCGTCTTGAACAGCGTCTCGATGGTCAGGGTGGACTTGCCCCCACCCGACACCCCGGTCACGCAGACGAACTTGCCCAGCGGAAACTCGGCATCCACGCCCTTCAGGTTGTTGCCCGTCGCCTTGACGATCTTGACCTGCTTTCCATTGCCCTTCCGCCGCTCGGCCGGAACGGCGATTTCGCGCGCACCCGACAGGTATTGCCCGGTGATCGAATTCTTATCCGCCGCCACCGCCTCGGGCTTGCCGTGGCTGACCACGTCGCCGCCATGCACGCCCGCCCCGGGGCCGATGTCGAAGACGTAGTCGGCGGTCCGAATGGCCTCTTCGTCATGTTCCACGACGATCACCGTATTGCCCTGGTCGCGCAGGTTCTGAAGCGTTTGCAGCAACCGTCCATTATCGCGTTGGTGCAGCCCGATCGAGGGTTCATCCAGCACGTACAGCACGCCGGTGAGACCGCTGCCGATCTGGCTGGCCAGCCGGATCCGCTGGCTTTCCCCGCCCGACAGCGTGCCGGCATTGCGGCTCAGCGTCAGGTATTCCAACCCCACGTTATTCAGGAACCCCAGCCGCTCGCGAATCTCCTTCAGGATCGCCCGCGCGATCTCGTTCTTCTGCGCGGTCAACGCCTCGGGCACTGTCTCGCACCAGTCGAACGCCTCGCGGATCGACATCTGCACCACCTGCCCGATATGGCGCAGGTCGTCGGGCTTGCCGATCTTCACCGCCAGCGCCTCTTCCCGCAGGCGATAGCCGCCGCAGGTGCCACAAGGACGATTGTTCTGGTAGCGCTCGAACTCTTCCCGGATCCAGCTGCTGTCGGTCTCGCGATAGCGCCGCTCCATGTTGGGGATCACGCCCTCGAACACGCGCGACACCTGGTACACGCGCCCGCCCTCGTCATAGCGGAACTGGATTTCCTCGTCGCCCGAGCCGTGCAGGAACACCTGTTTCACATGCGCTGGCAGGTCGCGCCAAGGCGTGTTCGCGTCGAACTCGTAATGCCGCGCGATGGCCTCGATGGTCTGCAGGAAATAGGGCGACTTGCCCTTCCGCCACGGGGCCAGCGCCCCGTCATATAATTTCAGCGCCGCGTCCGGCACCACCAGTTGCTCGTCAAAAAACAGCTCCATGCCCAACCCGTCGCAGTCCGGACAGGCCCCGAACGGCGCGTTGAACGAAAACAGCCGCGGCTCGATCTCGGGGATGGTGAAGCCACTGACCGGGCAGGCGAAGTTCTCGGAAAACGTCGTCCGCTCCGGCTCGTCTTCCTTCGGCGCCGTCTCGAAAATCGCGATCCCGTCGGCCAGGTCCAGCGCCGTGCGGAAACTGTCCGCCAGCCGCGTGCCGATCCCTTCCTTCACCACGATCCGGTCGACCACCACGTCGATGTCATGGCGGAACTTCTTGTCCAGCGTCGGCGGCTCGTCGAGGTCGTAGAACGTGCCGTCCACCTTCACCCGCTGAAAGCCCTGCTTGCGAAGCTCAAGGAATTCCTTGCGATACTCGCCCTTGCGGTCCCGCACGATCGGCGCCAGCAGGAAGGCGCGTGTGCCCTCCTCCATCGCCAGCACGCGGTCAACCATGTCCTGCACCTGCTGCGCCTCGATCGGCTTGCCGGTGGCCGGCGAATAGGGCGTGCCGACCCGTGCAAACAGCAGCCGCAGGTAGTCATAGATCTCCGTGACCGTGCCGACGGTCGAGCGGGGATTCTTGGACGTCGTCTTTTGTTCAATCGAAATCGCCGGGGAAAGACCGCCGATATGGTCCACGTCCGGCTTTTCCATCATGTCCAGGAACTGCCGCGCATAGGCCGACAGGCTTTCGACATAGCGCCGCTGCCCCTCGGCATAGATCGTGTCAAAGGCCAGGCTCGACTTGCCCGACCCCGACAGGCCGGTGATCACCACAAGTTCGTTGCGCGGAATGTCCACGTCGATGTTCTTGAGGTTATGCTCGCGCGCGCCCCGTACTTCGATGTTCTTCAACTCGGCCATACTGCCCCCGGTGTCTCACCCCTTGACAGATAGTTTACGCCGCCAATTCTTCCAAGGGGAAAAACGGAACATAGCGCGAACACGGGTCACCCGCTGTCAGCAGCGCCTGCTTTATCCACAGTTTATTTTTGCGCCAGCGCCCAGGAACAGATCGGAAAGGCCGGATCATTGTCCAGATTGTCGCGCTCCGGGTCATATTCCGGCGGCCAATCCTCGCCCAGGTTCCGCAGTCCGGCCAGCCGGTTGCCCCATTGCTCGGACCGGATCTTGTCCTCCGGGAACCCGGCCTCGATCAACAGGTTCTTCAGCCCCCGCGCCGTCCAGCGCGAGCAATCCACCGGATCGCCGTGATAGGGGATGAAAAACGGCACCGCGACCCAGAAATACCCGCCGGGCCGCAGCATCTCCAACACGTTGCGCGTCGCGGCATAGGGCCGGTCCAGATGCTCCCATACCTGGTTGGCCAGCACGATGTCGAACTGCCGCACGGTGCCCGCCTCGTCGGCATAGGGCCCCTTGCAGATGTCATAGGCCGGAAAGCGGAAGCGTTCATAGCTCTTGAACTCATAACGCCGGCCATGTTTGCCCGACACCTCGGCCGCCTCCATCTCGGAAAGGTTCATATCCTCGAACCATTTCCGGGAACTTTGATACATCACGATACGATTGAGGCTCGCCATTCCGCTACACTTTCAACGTCACCGTCAAGCGCACCATCTCAGATGCGATCCGATGCGGAAAGCCCTGCACTGCTTCCTCTGGCCGGAAATATCCCAGGGGGTGTGGGGGACTGGTCCCCCACTGGCCTGCGTGGCCCGAACGCGATCCAAACCAGCGCGCCGCAGGCGCTCGTTTCAGTAATGCACCGCCCGCCCGTAAGCGTCCAGCACGCTTTCGTGCATCATCTCGCTCAGCGTCGGGTGCGGGAAGACCGTGTGCATCAGGTCTTCTTCCGTGGTCTCAAGTTGACGGCCCACGACATATCCCTGGATCAGCTCGGTGACTTCCGCGCCGACCATGTGCGCGCCCAAAAGCTCGCCGGTCTTGGCGTCGAAGATGGTCTTGATCATGCCCTCGGCCTCGCCCAGGGCAATGGCCTTGCCGTTGCCGATGAATGGGAAGTTGCCGATCTTCACGTCGTAGCCCGCATCCTTGGCCTTGGCCTCGGTCAGGCCCACGCTGGCCACCTGCGGGTGGCAATACGTACAGCCCGCAATGCTGTCGGGGCGCACCGGGTGCGGGTGCCCGCCCGCGGCCAGTTCGGCCACCATCACGCCCTCGTGGCTCGCCTTGTGCGCCAGCCAGGGCGCCCCGGCCAGATCGCCGATGGCATAGACCCCCTCGACGCCGGTGCGGCAGTATTCGTCCACCACCACGTGCGTGCGGTCCACCTTGATCCCCAGTTCTTCCAGCCCGAGGTTCTCGGTATTGCCGACGATCCCCACGGCGGAAATCACCGTGTCGAACTCCAGCTTCTCGGTCTTGCCACCTTTCTCCACGTGGGCGGTGACCTTGCCCTTGGCGCGGTCCAGCTGCTTGACCGTGGATTTCTCCATGATCTTCATGCCCTGCTTTTCGAACGCCTTTTTCGCGAATTTCGCGATCTCGGCATCTTCGACCGGCAGGATGCGGTCCATCACCTCGACCACGGTCGTCTCGGCACCCAGCGTGTTGTAGAAGCTGGCGAACTCGATCCCGATCGCGCCCGAGCCGATGACCAGCAGCTTCTTGGGCATCCGGGGCGGCTTCAGCGCGTGCTTGTAGGTCCACACGAGGTCGCCATCGGCCTCCAGCCCGGGCAGTTCACGCGCCCGCGCACCGGTGGCCAGAACGATGGTCTTGGCGATCAGCTCCTCGCTGCCTTTCTCGGTCTTGACCGAAACCTTGTCCTTACCCGTCAGCCTGGCCTCGCCCATGATCGTCGTGATCTTGTTCTTCTTCATCAGGTGGCCCACGCCCGAGGTCAGCTGCTTGGCCACGTCGCGCGACCGCTTGACCACCGCATCAAGATCGTAATCGATCTTCTCGGCCTTTAACCCGAATTCCTTGGCCCGGTGCATCAGGTGAAACACCTCGGACGAGCGCAGCATCGCCTTGGTCGGAATGCAGCCCCAGTTCAGGCATATCCCGCCCAGGTGCTCGCGCTCGACCACGGCCACCTTCAGGCCCAGCTGCGCGCCGCGGATTGCGGCCACATAGCCGCCCGGCCCTGCCCCGATTACGATCATGTCAAAGGATTGCGCGGCCATGCGATGCTCCGTTTCCCGGTCCGTTTCAAAATATAGTTTGATATTAAACTATCTTGCGGCCCACCACAACGCGGCAGAGCCTGCCCGCAACAAGATGCCACGGGCCAGCGCGGTTTGTCCATGTTTTCCAGGGTATCGCGTATGGAACGTCAGGCGGCGGCGTCAGCGTCCTGCAACTCGCGCACCACGCTGCCGTAACCGCCCTTTTTCATGAAGGCCTTCTCGGCGTCCGAACTCGTGCGGCCCAGCGCCTCGTTTCGGTGCGGGAAGCGGCCGAACCTGCGGATCACTTCGCGATGCGCGCGCGCATGCAACAGGTTGTCGTCGCCGCCTTCGGGCATCCGCTCGCAGATCAGGCGCACGCAACGATCCTGATCGCACAGGTTTTCCGAATGCATCAACGGAAGATAGAAGAACTGCCGCGCCGGTTCGTCGATACGCGTGTCCCAGCCCTTGTTGATCGCCGCCTTGGCCGCGGCCAGCCCGAACTTGTCGGTCGCAAAGGCCTGCGCGTCATCGCGGAACATGTTGCGCGGGAACTGGTCCATCAGGATGATATAGGCCAACGTCCCGTTGGGATAGGTCAGCCACAGCCCGTTGGTGCCGTCGCAGGCGCGGTGATAGGCATCGAGAAACCTGTCCCGCACGCTCTTGTCTAGTTTGTCGGACGCCTCGTACCAGCCCTTCGGCCCGACCTCGTCGAGCCAGAAACTCAATATATCTTCGGGCGCTGTCATCCTATCCTCCCGTAGTGGGCAGCACGCATATGTAACAGGTTAACGACATCCCCGGCCCCAGGGACAGTAAAGAATTGCAACAATGGCAACCTTTCGTGACATTCGCCTGCCTGTGCCGTGCATATGTGCAGTCTCACGCGGCCTGTCCATCCACGTCGTTTTCCTCCGCCGCCTCCATGGCAACTTCCTGCGCATAGGTCACCGCCATGGGTGATGCGCTCGGCATGACGGCGGTATAGCTTTCGGTGTCGTCCGCCGAGGGTGCGGCCCGCTGCGTCATACGGTAGGCCGCATAGGCCGCCATCATCGTGCACAGGGTCGCGATGTGCAGGAAATACCCGCTGGGACCAATCACCCCCATGATCCACCCGGTGATGATGGGTCCGAACACCGCGCCCAGCCCGTTGATGAACACCATGCCCCCTGCTGCGGCCGCCATGTCGTCGAAGCCGAGAAAGTCGTTGGTGTAGGCAATGAGCAACGAATAGAGCGGATTCGACATCCCGCCCACGAGGAAGGCCGCCACCAGCAAGAGCCAGAACACGCTGCCCAGCGCCATGCCGATCACCGCGCCAAGCGCCGCAATCGCCGCCGCGATCAGGATCAGCAGCCGCCGGTCCATCCTGTCCGACAACCAGCCCAGCGGGTACTGCACCAGCATTGCACCCACGTAAAACGTCGCGACGAAGGTCGAGATCTGCCCCACGGTCAGCCCGGCTTCGGCGCCGTAGACCGCCGCCATGCCGAACTGCGCGGCAAAGACCCCGCCCAAAAGGAACATGCCGACACAGCCCAGCGGAGAGATCTTCATGATCTCGCGCAGGGTCATGGGCTTGGTGGTGTCGAAGGCCGGCGTCGGGCTGATCGACAGCAGAATGGGCGCGAAGGACAATGAGATCAGTACCGACGGGATGATGAACAAAACAAAGCCGCCGGGATCCGCGGTCAGCATCAGCGCCTGTGCGCTGACGATGCCCACCATCTGCACGATCATGTACAGCGACAGCGCCTTGCCGCGATTGTCGTTCGTGGCAGCGTTGTTCAGCCAGCTTTCCGCCGTCACGTACACGCCGGAAAAGCAAAAGCCGATCAGAACGCGCCCCACGCCCCAGGCCCAGGGGTTGGCGAAGGCCGGATAAAGGATCATCACAGCCGAAATCATCGAGGCCAGAGCCGCAAAGACCCGCACGTGCCCCACCCGCCGGATCATGTCCGGCGCCTTGCGCGACCCGAACAGGAAGCCCAGGAAATAGCCCGACATCACCAGCGACATTTCCAGCGTGGAAAAGCCTTCCATCTGGCCGCGCACACCCAGAAGCGTGCCTTGCATGCCGTTGCCGACCTGCAAGAGCATCATGCCCAGGAGCAGGGCCCAGGCGCTGGAAAGAACGGAAAACATGCGGATGCTCCAATAACTTTGTGCCCGTCTAGCGGGGCGTTACACAACGGGTCTGCCTCAATCGCGACTCGATCCGTCGCTGATGCAGGCCTTGCCAGTGTTTTCCGGAGGTTTCAACAGCGCCCGCGCCGACCGACGACGCCCCTGCGCGAAACCCCGCGCGGCGGCGCGTCCCGGCCGGGTTTTCAGCTGGCGGGCGGGTCGTCGGGGTCGCGCGTGCCACGGTCCGAGGCGGATCCTCCGGCCTGAGCGTCGGCCAATGTCGCGCGCTCCAGCTCTTCCTTCGACATGCCTGTAAGCACGCGAAACACCCATAGCTTGACCGGCTCGCGCTTGAGAGCAAGGTTGGCGGCAAAGACGATGGATGCACAGACAAGCCCCGCGATCACGTAGTTCAGGATCAACAGCGCCGCGCTGGTAATCAACCCCACCCACATGACGCGGCTGACGAATCCCGGCACCTTGTTGAGTTTCATTCTGTCCTCCTCCCGTCCTGCGGCACCAGCAGAGACGAATCCCCGTAGGAGAAGAATCGATACTCATTCTGGATCGCGTGAGTGTATATATCCTTAATCCGGCCCGGCCCCATCAGGGCGCTGACCAGCATCATCAGCGTGCTTTTGGGCAGGTGGAAATTTGTCATCAGCGCATCGGTGACCTGAAACTCGAAACCGGGATAGATGAATATATCGGTCTCGCCCCGCCAGGGCGCGATCGTCCCATTGCGGGCGGCGCTCTCGATCAGGCGCAGTGCCGTGGTACCGACGGGAATGACCCGCCCGCCCTCCGCTCTGGTGGCGGCAATTTCGGCGGCAGCGGCCTCGCTGACCTCGCCCCACTCGGCATGCATGCGGTGCGTCGTCACATCCTCGACCTTGACCGGCAAAAAGGTTCCCGCGCCGACATGCAGGGTGACTTCGGTGAACGCCACACCTTGCGCTGCCAGCCCGGCCAGAAGGTCATCGTCGAAATGCAGGCTTGCGGTGGGGGCCGCCACCGCGCCGGTCTCCTTGGCGAAGACGGTCTGATAATCGTCCCGGTCGCGGTCATCGGCGGCGCGTTTGCTGGCGATGTAGGGCGGCAACGGCATCGCGCCCGCCGCGTTCAGTGCCACGTCGAAATCGTCGCCGAACAGGTTGAAGCGCAGCACGCCCTGCCCGTCGTCCTTGTCCAGCAGCGTCGCCTCCAACCCCGCGTCGAACCGCACGGTCTCGCCGATCCGCAGCTTCTTGAGCGGCTTGATCATGGCCTGCCAGTCACCCTCGGGCGTGGCGTCCAGCAGCGTCACCTCGATCCGCGCCTCGGTGTTTCCCTGGGCACTCTCGCGCCGCCGCACTCCGGACAGCCGCGCCGGGATCACCTTGGTGTTGTTCAGGATCAACCGGTCGCCGGGCCGAAGGTACTGACCGAGGTCATAGACCCGCGCATCGGTGATCCTGTCCCCCTGCGCCACCAGCAACCGCGCCGACGGTCTCGGCCTTGCGGGCCGGGTCGCAATCAGCGCCTCGGGCAGGTCGAAATCGAAATCCGACAGCTTCATCGGCCGTTTTCGCGATTGTCGAAGTCGCGCACGCGCGAGTTGCTCTGCGGTGCTTGCGACTGTGGCCTGCCTTCGTTCACCGGACCGCCCTGCGCGGGCCGCGTCGATTGCGGCAGGCTCGGTGCGGGACGGCGGAACAACTCGCGGAACATGCCCGGCGTGAAGGCCGACAGCGGGTTCACGCTGACCCGCGGGCTGCGGGCCGGCCCCTTGAGCGTGTAGTTGAAGCCGAACAGCCCCTCGCCCCGCCGGGTAAAGAGCCCGCCCACGGCATTCACCACGTAGACCGGGGAAATCACGCCCTGCATGTCCATCTGCCCGCTTTCCAAGAAGTAATACCCGTCCATCGTGATGCCCATTGCCGCGCCCACCGCGCTGCTCGAATACAGGGTGACGCGATCGGGCGAAAGCTGGAACCGCGCTTCGAGCAGCTCGAAATGGATGCCGTCTCCGCCCAGCTGCTCAAGCAAGCCCACCACCGTCAGCGCGTTCAGCAGGGCCGCCATCGACGGGGCGTCCTTGAGGCGCATCGCGCCCTTGGCCGTCAGCTTGCCCTCGTAGATGCCCGGCCCCTTGCCCGGCACCAGCGTGACGTCCAGCTTGCCGTTGCGGGCACCCTTGACCAGCCCCGCCGATACCAGCACGCCTGCCGCATCTTCGGCCTGGATACGAAAGGCGCTGCGCCCACCTTGCGGGATGACCCGCCCGGTGATCTGCGCCAGGCCATTGACCCTGCCGGTGAAACTGCCATCCGCGCCGCGCGACATGTCCAGCTCGGCGCGGAAATCCGTCAGAGCGATCCCGTCCGAAATCTGCAACCGGTCCAGCGCCAGCGACACCGGACCGCCGCGCCGCGCCCGCTGCTGTCCGCCGCCGCCATCGCCGCCCAGCGAAGTCTGGCGCAGGTCCACGGAGCCGCCCAGCACGCGCACCGCCGGGGTCACGCCCGCCCCGCGCCCGACCAGTTCCACCGGGGCGCTCAGCCAGTTCCCGACCTGAACCTGCGAAAACGAGGCCCGGTCAAGCTGTCCGCTGTCGCGCAAGGTGACGGCACCTCGGGCGTTCAGCCCCGCGGCCGAAATCTCCAGCCGGTCGATAGAGGGCGGCTCCCCCAGCCGCCCCGATGCCTCCAGCCGACCAGTGCCGCCCTGCGATACCGCCCAGTCAAGCTGCGGCACGCGCAATCCGACCCCGGCCAGCGTCGAGCTTAACCGGAACACCCCTGGCGCGCCCTTTTCAAAGTCAATCTCCATATCGGCCCGGCCCGCCCCCGTCACACTGCCCGGTGGCAGGCCGATGCCGAACTCCTCGGCGAACCGCTCCGACAGTTCGATCCAGCCGCGCACGGTGCTGGTGTTCGCGCCCGGGCTGATGTCGGTCTCGAATCGACCGTCGAACGGCACCTGCCCGATGCGCCCCGCGCCCGCGACACTCAGCATGTCGTCGGCCAGCGCCACGTCCAGCGCCGACGCGGACAGCACCCGCCCGGGCACCAGCACCTCGCTGCGCACGTCCCGCAGCGTGCCGGCGATGTCGAACTCCACGTCCTCGACCGTCAGCTTGTCCAGCAGGCGCAGGTCGAGCACACCCTGCAGCTCCGCCATACCGTCGGCCAATGTGACCTCGCGCCCCGCCTTGGTCAGGAACTCCAGCGGCGGCTCGTCCAGCAGCGACAAGGCGGCGGTGATCGTGCTCCGCGTGCGCAGATTGACCTGCGCGGGCGTCCGTTTCACCGTCACGTCGGGGATGTCGAAACTGGTACCGGTGATATCGACCCGGCCGCCCTGTGGCGCAGTCACATATCCCCCCAGTGCCGACACCACGAAACGGTTGTCCAACAGCGACGCGTGCCCATGCGCGTTCTCGATCACCGGGAAATTCTTGATGAACTGAGTGCTGAACTTCTCGAAATCGAAACCCAGGAAAAAATCCGGGCTGCGCTTGGGCAGCGAGCGCAGGGCAAGCTGAATGTTCTTCAGTTCAGCCGCGCGGACGTTCTTGGTGATCCAATCGCGGGTCTTTTCCTCCAGCCGCTCGGGCCAAAGCTGCATCAGGCGGTCCGGGTCGATCCGGTCCATGTGACCGTCCAGCGTCACATCCCAGCCGTCGGGCTCGGCCCGCGCCTCGCCATTGAAACGCAGAACACCGTCCTGATCGCTGAGACTCAGTTCACCAAGCGTCAGCACGAACGGATCCAGTTGCAGGCGCATGTCCATCCGCGCGGCATTCAGCGAGATCGCCTCGGCGTACAGGTCCATCGGGTTGGCCTCCACCTCGTCCAGACCGACCTGCAGCAGGATTTCGCTGGGCCAGCCGTTTTCCATGCCAACCAGGTAGGCATGGCCCGTGGCGCTGGTCTTGACCCACTTGCTGTCGATGGACAGTTCGTTGAACCGGATCCTGTGCTCGGCCGGATCATAGGTGAAGTAACTGCGCACCGAAGAAAACGCGATGGGCGCGGTCGCGGCGTTCGGCTTCACCGCGCCCGCGCCGATCTGCAGCGTGGCGCTGAGCGGGCCAAGCTTGCCCTCCGCGTCCACCGACGCCCGCAACGCGCCGGAAATCGGCGCGTCTATCGCGTCGAGCCAGGCCAGTGCGGGCGACTGCCCCGCCACGTCTCGTGCCGGCATGTCCTCGAAACTCAGGCCGACCTCGGACTCGGCGTTGCCCAGTCGGCCGGTATAGTTCAACGCCAGCGTGGTGGCGTAATCCCGTGCGCCGATCAGGGCGAAATCCCCACGCAGGCGGATGTCGTCGCCTTCGCGCGTGACATCCAGCCGGCCGCCATCGGCGGTCCAGGCCCGCTCGGTGCGCTCGTCCTCGTAGCGCAGCGAGACGTTCGTGGCCTCGATCCGCGCCAGCTTGTGAAAGGCCGGGCGGTTCAGGACGTCGTCCAGCCGTTCGGCCAGTCCGGCCACGGTCACCGGTTCCCGTTCAGCCGCAGCGGCATCACCTAGCGTCATGCCCACTTCGCCACTGTCATCGCGGCGAAAGGTAAGCTGCGCCCCCGACAGATGCACGGCACTCGGCTGCAACTGGCCCTGCAGTAGGGCCTGCAGATCGACCGTGCCCTGCACGTCCGACAGGCTGGCAATGGGCAGGCCGGTCTCGTCGCGCACCATCACATCCTGCAACGACAGGCGCGGCACCCAGCCTTCCTCGACCACCACGGCCATGTCGCCGAAATGCAGCGATATGCCATCGACGGCCGCGTTGACTTCGCGCGTCACGCGCTCGCGCACCCATTCCGGCGCCGACACCCGCGTGCCGATCATCGCCATGACCGCAACGCTCAGGCCAAGGCACAGCACAAGGATCAGTCCGGCACTCCAGAGACCGAACCGTTTGAGGCGTTTGCCACGTGGTTTCTTCTGCGTTGCGTCGCTCATTTTCCCGTTGCCGCGCGTTGACCGCGCTTTTGCCTGCTCCCACGTCTTTATTCTTGCCGCTCACGCGTTAATTTGAAACTCACTTTTTACTCATTGGAGAATCCGCATGCTCGAGACCGGTCAACCGGCCCCCGATTTTGCCCTGCCGCGCGACGGCGGCGACCTTGTCACCCTGTCCGATCAGCGCCCGGCGCCGGTGGTCCTGTATTTCTACCCCAAGGACGACACGCCCGGCTGCACCAAGGAGGCCATTGCCTTCACCGGCCTCGTTGAAGAGTTCGACGCGGTCGGCGCAAAGATCTTCGGCATTTCCAAGGATACCGTGGCCAAGCACGACAAGTTCCGCGACAAGCATGAGCTGGGCATTCCCCTTCTGTCTGACGCTGATACGCATGTGTGCGAGGATTACGGCGTCTGGAAGGAAAAAAAGATGTACGGCAAGACCTTCATGGGGATCGAGCGCACGACCGTGCTGATCGACCAGGACGGCATGATCGCCCGGATCTGGCCCAAGGTGAAGGTCGACGGCCACGCCGAGGAGGTGCTGGACGCGGTGCGCGCGCTTTGACATCCCAAAGCCTTGCCGCAATGGCCGTCGAGGTGCTGTCCACCGCCGACGGGCGCGAAAAGACCGCGCTGTCGCGACGCCATGCTGAAACCTGGTTCGCCGCCCGCGCGGCCGGACAGGATTTGCCGGTGGGTCACGCCACGCCGCCGCCAAGGCCCGCGCGTCCCGACTTGCCCCGCCTGCTGGACCCGCGCGACGTGCCGCGCCGCCGCCCGGGCACCGCGCCTGGCCGGCTGGCGATTCTTCACGCGGTGGCCCATATCGAACTCAATGCCGTCGACCTGCACTGGGACATCGTCGCGCGCTTCACCGACACGAAGATGCCGCTCGGGTTCTACGACGACTGGGTCAAATCGGCTGACGAGGAATCCAAGCATTTCAACCTGGTATGTGACTGCCTGGAGGCGAAGGGCAGCCACTACGGCGCACTCGACGCCCATGCCGGCATGTGGCGCGCCGCCGAGGATACTGCAGAGGATTTCATGGGCCGCCTCGCCGTCGTGCCCATGGTGCTCGAGGCGCGCGGTCTCGACGTGACGCCGGGCATGATTGACCTGTTCGAGACCGCCGGCGAGGACCGGACGGTCGAGGCGCTGAAGGTGATCTACGCCGAGGAAGTGGGGCACGTCGCCTATGGCTCCAAGTGGTTTCACTTCCTCTGCGGCCGACACGAAATGGACCCCAAGGACGCCTTCCACGACCTTGTCCGCCGCTATTTCCACGGGGGCCTGAAGCCGCCCTTCAACGAGGAAAAACGCGCCGAAGCGGGCCTTCCCCCCGACTTTTACTGGCCCTTGGCAGAGCGCAAAACCGGGGCTTGATAGCGCATTCATGCCATCAAGCCCTTAAGAATCGGCAATTTTCTGCCAGTTCCGGGCCAAATCGCCGATCGGCCCGCGATGGGCGGTCAAAATCCTTGCCCAATAGTGAAGGCCTGTGTACCCAACCCCGGACGATGCCACCGGACCATCCGGCCTAGAATGGACACTGTCGCACCCCAGAACGCGGCACAGGTTTGAGCATCGACATTGGGAGAGGTTGAAAGGGACGGACTCAATCTTGCGCAGACGATTTTTGATCAAGCTGAACCACATCCTGGAAAAACACTTTCCGGAACGCCGCGTTTTCCTGCGGTCCGACACAGACACCCGCTTCATCCGGCTGCGGCCCGCGACACAGCTTATCGCCTTCACCGGCGCTTCGGCCATCGTGGCCTGGGCGATCATCGCCACCGCCGTTTTGGTGATGGACTCGATCGGATCGGGCAATTTCCGCGAGCAGGCCAAGCGCGACCAGCGCACCTACGAGGCCCGGCTGAACGCGCTGGAAGACGAACGCGACAAGCGCGCCGACGAGGCGCTGGCGGCCCAGAACCGCTTCAACTCGGCGCTGGAACAGATTTCGGTGATGCAGACCGAACTCCTGACCTCCGAAACCCGCCGGCGCGAGCTTGAGACCGGGATCGAGGTGATCCAGTCGACCCTGCGCCGCACCATGAAAGACCGTGACAGCGCCCGCAACGAGGCCGCACAGCTTGCCGAAGCAATCGACAATTCCGGCGACACGCCCCTGCCCGGCCAATCGGGCAGCGCGGGCGAGGACCCGATGGTAGAGTTCCTGTCGTCCCAGCTTGCCGCCACCGCGCAAGAGCGCGACCAGGTCACCGCCGACGCGCAGGATGCGCTGTTGCGGGCCGACGAGATGGCCACCCAGATCCAGCTGATGCAGGACCAGAACGACCAGATTTTCCGCCAACTGGAAGAGGCTATGACGATTTCGGTCGAGCCGCTGGACAAGATGTTCACCGCCGCCGGCATGAACCCCGATCGGCTCCTGGACACCGTGCGCTCGGGATATTCCGGCCAGGGCGGCCCCCTGATGCCGCTCAACTTCTCGACCCGGGGCGAAGACCCTTCGGCTGATACCCGCCGCGCGAACGGCATCCTTCAGGGCATGGACAAGCTGAACCTGTATCGCATCGCCGCCCAGAAGGCGCCCTTCGCGATGCCGGTCAGGTCGTCCTTCCGCTTCACGTCTGGCTTCGGCATGCGCTGGGGCCGGATGCATTCCGGCACTGATTTCGCCGCGCCGCATGGTACTCCGATCTTTTCCACCGCCGATGGCGTGGTCGTTCACGCCGGCTGGCAGTCGGGATATGGCCGCCTTGTGAAGATCCAGCACGAGTTCGGAATCGAGACGCGCTACGCCCACATGTCCAAGCTGCACGTGCGGAAGGGCCAAAGGGTCTCGCGCGGGGATCGAATTGGTGATATGGGGAGCACTGGACGTTCCACCGGCACCCATCTACACTACGAGGTCCGTGTCGGCGGCAAGGCCGTCAACCCCATGATCTACATCAAGGCTGCAAGAGATGTTTTCTAAGAGCAAAATCAACGACCCCGCGCCAAAGCCGGATTCTGCGGCCAAACCCGCCGCGCCGGCCGAGCCGCGCAAGGACACCACCGAGAAACCCAGCAGTGGCGAGTTCAAGGCCGCGGCCCCCAAGGCCAAGCCCCCCGCCTCGGTCCTGTCGCCCGATCTTCACGTCACCGGCAACCTCAAGACCACCGGCGACGTTCAAGTCGAAGGCACTGTCGAGGGCGACATTCGCGCTCACCTGCTGACCATCGGCGAAAGCGCCACGATCAAGGGCGAAATCATCGCCGATGACGTCGTGATCAATGGCCGCATCGTCGGCCGTGTGCGTGGCCTGAAAGTGCGCCTGACCTCGACCGCCCGCGTCGAAGGCGACATCATCCACAAAACCATCGCCATCGAATCCGGCGCCCATTTCGAGGGTTCGGTGCAACGCCAGGACGACCCGCTCAACGCCGGCGGAAAGAAACAAGCCGCCCCGGCCCAGCAAGCGGCCTCGCCGGCGCCTGCCCCCGCGAACGAACCGGCCAAGAGCTGATCGCGATGCGCACCCAATAGAAAGGCGCCCGGGGGCATCCCGCGGCGCCTTTTTCATTGGCCACTCAATGTCTGCTACGCGGGACGAAGCGGATATCTGATTGATCCTTGCCTCTAATGAAATGAAAGTTCTTCCGCCCTTAGAACCGTTTCATTACAAAGTGGCATGGTACCCCTGATCTTGAGTTGATATAGGTGCCTGACAGTTTCGCGCCGTCTTCCCCGACCATACCATTGTAAACCGCAATGAAGGTCGCATCCGCACGCTCCATGAACTCAAACTTTCCATCCAATGCTTTCCCTGCGATTATCTCGCTCGAGCGTCCCTTCGCCCCAAAGCTTATCCCAACCGAAAACCCCTGAAGTGCCCCGCCAGGGTATTGGCGTATGTGGTAGATGTAGCGACCGGACCAAGCAGGGCAACTTATCGCATGGTACCACTTCCCTGAAATCCGATTATTCGATGCGATGCTTTGGCCCGTCGGAGTTTTGAATGTGGCGTACATTGCGCCGTCTTGAGAGACGTGCTGTTCTCTTGCCTGATCTCGTTCTGATCGCTTTCCAAAACTATCAGCTTGCTGCGCAAGCATGGCCACGAAGAAAGCAAGAACGAATTTTGTTTTCCGCATTCATACCATCCTTGGACCAGTTCATATCACAAACGAAGACTGTAGACGACGAAACTGGCCGTGTAGGGGGTGGAAACGGGCTCGCACCCGACTTCGCCGCGCCCGCCACGCATCACCCACTGCTGCAATTCCGAAAATTCTAAAGCGTTTCGCCTTTCGCTGATGGATCAGGGTAAAGGCGAAACGCTTTAGGTATTGCTTGACACTTAGCCCCCGATCCCCCATCTGTCGCTCATCGCTGCGATTGCGCGTGAGCCGGGTGAACCGCCCGAACCAGCAACCAGCCTGATTTTCCAGTTCCCCCATCACGCAGGGTTTCTGATGCGGCGCCAGATGGCGCGGGATCCGCCCGCTCCTTCTTAAAGTGTCCGCGCAACCCTTGCGCCCGCGCATCCCGTGCGGGCCATGTCTCTTGGTCACCGGCACGACGCCGCGTGGCCCGCAAAGGATACGACTTGTACGATTTCGACATGCTGGGCCTCGCGCCCGAACTCAACACCGCCCTGAAGACCGCCGGCCTGACAGAGCCGACGCCCATCCAGAACAAGGCCATTCCCCTGGCCCTCGAAGGCCACGACGTCATGGGCCTCGCCCAGACCGGCACCGGCAAGACGCTGGCGTTCGGCCTGCCGCTCATCCAGCACCTGCTCGATGCGCCCGGCAAACCGGCCGAGAAGACCGTCAAGGCCCTCATCCTCGCCCCGACGCGCGAGCTGGTGAACCAGATCGCCGAGTCGCTGCGCGGTCTCACGAAAGGCACCAAGCTGCGCGTCGTCACCGTCGTCGGCGGTCAGTCCATCGGCAAGCAGATCAGCCTTCTGTCGCGCGGCACCGACATCCTCGTCGCCACGCCGGGCCGCCTTATCGACCTGATGGAGCGCCGCGCGCTCGACCTGTCCACCGCGCGTCACCTCGTGCTGGACGAGGCCGACCAGATGCTCGACATGGGCTTCATCCACGCCCTGCGCAAGATCGCGCCGCATCTCGGCAGCCCGCGCCAGACCATGCTGTTCTCGGCCACCATGCCCAAGCAGATGGAGGAGATCTCCGCCGCCTACCTGACCAACCCCCGCCGGGTGCAGGTCTCGCCCCCGGGCAAGGCCGCCGACAAGATCACCCAGTCGGTGCACCACGTGGCCAAGAACGACAAGTCCGCCAAGCTGCGTGAACTCCTGGCCGACGACCCGCACGCCCTGACCCTCGTCTTCTCGCGTACCAAGCACGGCGCGGAACGGCTGATGAAGGGGCTGGTGTCCGACGGCTTCAACGCCGCCTCGATCCACGGCAACAAGAGCCAGGGCCAGCGCGACCGCGCGCTCAAGGCGTTCCGCGACGGCACCACCAACATCCTCGTGGCGACCGACGTGGCCGCACGCGGCATCGACATTCCGGGCGTCGCCTACGTGGTCAACTACGACCTGCCCGAAGTGGCCGACAATTACGTCCACCGCATCGGCCGCACAGCGCGGGCGGGCCGCGAAGGCGAGGCCATTTCGCTCTGCGCGCCCGAAGAAGCGGACCTGTTGCGCGACATCGAGAAGGTGATGAAGATCACCGTTCCCGTCGCCAGCGGCACAGCGCCTGCTTTCGAGCCGGGCCGCGGCCCAAAGAAACGCGGCAACGGGTCCAACCGTCGTCGTGGCGGCAAGCCCGCCCAGGGTGGCGGCCAAGGTCAGGCCCCCTCTTCGGCGCAAAAACCCCGCCGCCAGCGCCGCCGCAACCGCGCGGCCTGAGGCGCATAGCATGGGCCGGGGGCAACCCCGGCCTAGCCCCTCACGATCAACGTCTCCGGCGTCTGGTCGGTCAGAACCTCGGCGCCCGCCTCTGTCAGCATCACCGTGTTGGATATGAAGTAGTCCACGACGTCCGTATTGGTGAACCAGGAGTGGGCATGAAAGACCATGCCCGCCTCCAGCCTGCGCTCGGAGCCGGGAAAGAGGCTGGTCACCATCGACCCGCCGGTCCAGCTTGGCGGAAAGCCGATCCCAACCAGATAGCCGCAATGGTGTCGGTTATAGTCGGCCAGCCCCGCGACCGCCGCCACCTCGCGCCACGCGGCATAGGCGTCGCCCGCCACGCCGCCCGGCTTCAGCGCGGCACAGATCGCCTTCATGCCATCAATGGCCAACTCGACGGACCGCTCCACGCCTTCCGGCGCCGCGCCGACATAGACCAACCGTCCCATCGGCGCCTGGTACTTGCGATAGGCTCCGCAGGTCTCCATGAAAACCGCGTCGCCCGTGCGAAAAACATCGCCGCGCCACGTCGTGTGCTCTTCGCCCAGCCGAGACGTGGGCCGAAAGAACGGCCCGAAACCGGGATACTCGCTTTCGGCCAGGATCGCCGCGCGGTGGTATTCCGCCGCCACCTCGTAATCGCTTGCGCCATCCGTGACCGCCTCGATCGCGGCCAGCGTGCCAAGGTCCGCCGCCCGCGCCGCCTTGCGGGTATAGGCCATCTCGACGGGCGATTTCACCAGCCGCAGGTCGTCAATCAGGCCCGAGCCGTCGCTCCAGTCCGCATCGCCCTGCATAATCCGTCCCGCGTGGCGCGGCGTCAGGAACAGGCTGCGTTTCTCGATCCCGACGCGCCCGCCCTTGAGACCCAGATCGCCCATCGCCCGCAGCACGTGGTCCGACAATTCCTCGTTGTCCGCATGGCCATAGAACCGCGCGTTCCGCACCTGGTTGGCGACCGTGATCCCCTCCATGGCGCGGCAGACGAGCGCCATTTCGCCATCCGCGTTCAGTACCAGGACATGTGCCGCAAAGAACCCCCAATGATCGAGGCCGGTCAGCCAGTAGATGCTCTCGGGCACCGAGATCAGCAGCCCGTCCAGCCCCTGCGCTTTCAGAACCGCACAGGACCGTGCCACGCGACCCGCCAACTCGCCGTCGTCGAATGCAGGCCCTGTCACGTCAGCGCTTCACAATTTGACTGCATCGCGCAGATAAGGCAGCCGGTTGCGCGCCGTCATCACACGCTCCGGGTCGACATTGGCGGCAATCACGGTCTCCTCGGCCCCGGCCACGGCTTCCTCCACGCCGTCCGGCGCAACGATCCGGCTGCCGCCGAGGTAGCGCGCGCCGCCCTCCTCGCCCGCGTGGTTGGCATAGGCCAGCCACAGCCCGTTCTCGAAGGCCCGCGTCGGCACCAGTTTCTCGGCCACCACGCCCCATTGATCGACCAGCGCCGTCGGCACCAGCGCCAGTTCGGCGCCGTGCTGCGCCGCCTTGCGCAGGCTTTCGGGCAGTTCGACCTCGTAGCAGATGATGATCGCGATCCGCATTCCGCCGTGATCGACCAGCGTGAGGCTGTCCCCGTTGGCAAATGTCTCTTCCTCGAAACTGCCCGGCGACGGCAACCGCTTGCGGTGGTTGGCCAGCGCCGCGCCATCGGCACCGACCAGCCGCGCGGCGTTGTAGATGACACCATCCGCCACTTCCGGATAGCCATAACACACGGCCGTCTCGTGCCGCTTCGCCATCTCTGCCACATCCTGAAAGAACGGACCCGTCGCAGGTTCGGCCAGCGCGGCGTGATCGGCCCCCATGTAGCCCGACAGGAACAGCTCCGGACAGACCATCAGGTCGACCTCGCGCTCCGCCAGCCGCAACTCCAGCGCGCGCAGCCGCGCACTTGTCGACAGACCGCCCGCATCGCATTGATAAATCCCAAGACGCATGTGCCCCTCCCCGGTATCGTCCGGCAAAGCCAACACGCAGATCGGTTTCAGGTCAATCTTTTAGAAGAGCGCCCTAGGCTTCCAGCTCGGCATCCCAGTAAAGGAAGTCGATCCAGCTTTCATGCAGGTGGTTGGGCGGGAACTTGCGACCGAGGTTGCGCAGCTGTTCCGCCGCCGGTGCGCGCGGCGGCTTGCGCAGGTTCAGCCCCGAGCGCCGCAGGCTTCTGGAGCCCTTGCGCAGGTTGCAGGGCGAACACGCCGCCACGACGTTTTCCCAGGACGTGATCCCGCCCTTGGCGCGCGGCACCACGTGGTCGAATGTCAGATCCCCCTTCGCTCCGCAGTACTGACACTGGAATTCGTCCCGCAGAAACAAATTAAAGCGCGTGAAGGCCACGCGCTTTTGAGGTTTGACATAATCTTTGAGAACGATGACCGAGGGTATCCTGATCTCGGTCGAGGGACTTCGCACCGTGTCTTCGTACTCGGCCACGATGTCGACCCGGTCAAGGAACACGGCCTTCACGGCGTCCTGCCAGGGCCAGAGCGACAAGGGGTAATAGGACAGCGGGCGATAGTCGGCGTTCAGAACCAGTGCCGGATGATGTTTCAGCGCCGAGGGCGCCCTTACGAATTCCGTCCTGAAGTCTGCGTCCATGGCCTAACTTACCCCCGCTCGTATCGCCTCATGCTGTGGTACGGGGCGTGACAGCCACCCCTTGATTGAGTTCACTATATATCGTGTTACGCCTCTGGCAAGTGCTGGATTTGGCGGTACATCTTGCGATTTGGGTAGCGCGATTCCGTGACGGGGATGTGACACTTATCCACAAGGGTACGATAAGCCAAGGAACTGTGTAGGCCCTGCCAACAGCCCGAACGCATTCAGCCGGGTTGGCAGGGCATCAACACAGCCCCCGCGCGGCGCGTAGGGTATGTGCCGAGGATGTTTCGCCCCTGCCTGTTAGGCCGCGGCCTTGCGGCACAGACAACTTGCGCGAATTGGAATATCCGCTCGTGCGACCGCTTGGTCCAGCAGCAGCTTCACATGCGACACTTCCACCATCTCACCTCGGCGGTGCAGGCATTCGTGAAGCCCGTGCAACGCCCAGACATTGCGCGGGTGCTGGCTCGGACGCGGCAATTGTCCATCAAGCCCCAGATCGGCCCGATAAATCGCCTCGGCCTCCTCGAGTTTGCCCGCTTCCATCAGAAGCGCGCCCAGCGCGTGCCGCGTCGGCTGTGGCCACGACCACGGCTCTTCATATTCCAGTCCATCATCCAGCGCGACCGCACGGCGCAGGTGCTCCAGCCCCTCTTCCCGCCGGCCGGATTTGAATGCAACCTCGCCCTGCATCATCGCCTCGCCCACGGCCAGCACATCGCGCGCGGTGTTGTTGAAAAGCATCCGCGTGTCGGGCACCAGCGCATAGGCCGCCGTGAAGTCCGCCATCGTTTGCTCGGCCTCCGCATGTCGACCCAGATTGGCCAGGGCCACTGCCTTGGCGTAGTAAATCAGCGCGTTCGTGGTCACGTATAGCTCTGTATCCTCGGGCTGTTCCAGCTCCAGGATCTCTTCCCACATTCCGAAACGGATATAGACATGCGGGGCGGCGGCCACGAAGGTCTCGAAAATATCAGGGTATGACCTGACCACCTCGTCCGGCACCTCGCCACGCAGGCGCGCCGCCGCAATCACCGCTGCCGCCTTCTGGCCCAGGAACATCGCGCCGTAGGCGGCAAAATGCAGGTTGTGGATGCGGTACAGCGCGTAGAAATTCGCCGCCCCCGCATAGTCCTTGAACCGCTCGTCCACCTCTGCCGCGGCAAGGTTGCGCGTCAGCACGTTCTGGTAGTCGCCGCATAGCACGTCGATATGGGTGCCCATATGCACGAGGTGCCCCGCATCGGGCACGAGATCGGTCAGCCGGTCCCCATGGCGCAGCGCCTTTTCGGGATGCGGCGACATCTCCATCAGGTGAATGTACATGTGCAATAGGCCCGGATGGTCCCACGCGCCGGGCGTCTCGGCAAAGGCGCGCTCCAGCACCGCCATCGCCTCGACGGTCGAGCCCTCGGGGTTGGGCACGCCGCTCTGGAAATCCCAAAGCTGCCAGGGCGTGCGGTTCATCAGCGCTTCCGCGAAGAAGCACGCCACATCGAGGTCGTCTTTGTGCGCATCGTAGACCGGGCGCATCGCCTCGGCGAACCCGTCGTTGAACGGCTGGTAATCCTCAATCTCAGGGTCGGTCGGATAGCGCGACGCCAGCGCCTCTAGCAGCGCACGTTCCAGCGGCCTTGCATCCCTTAGCGCCAACCCCGCCTTCAGCGCGGCGTGGGCGCGCTCCAGCGCGGGCGCCTTTTCCTCGGGCGTGAAGACCTCCCAAGCCTTATTGTAGTTGGGCCCGATGCAATAGGCGATGCCCCAATGCGCCAGCGCGCACTCCGGGTCCGCCTCGATCGCCTTCTCAAAGCAGACAATGGCTTCCTCGTGGTTATAGGCAAACAACCAGACAAGGCCACGATCAAACCAGGTCTGGGCAACGGGAACCGATGTCACGGGGCGCGAATAGGCGCCTAAATCAAAATAATCCGACATGATGAGTCTCCCAATTGAAGACCCGAGATTATCACAACTTCGGAACATCTCCGTGTCGCACATCTCTTGCGTGAGCAGTTGCGGTCGAACGCACGAAACGCCTGTTCTCGAACGGCGGCGTCTTACCAACATGGCACGCCGAAAAAAGCCCGACCAGCCAAGGGCAGGTCGGGCTGCTATAGCATTGCGCCAGATCTAAAAGGCGCTCAGGCCGCCTCGACCGCCCGGCGGGTCATCACCGCGACCAGATGCGCGCGATAGGCACCCGAGCCGTGCAGGTCCGAAATCATCCCGTCCGCCGACACCGACAGCCCGTCCAGCGCGGAGGCCGAGAAGTTGCCGTTCAGCGCCTCCTCTGCCTCTGTCCAGCGGAACACGCCTTCTTCCGACGCGCCGGTGACGGCCACGCGCACGCCATCGGCGAACTTCGCCACGAAGACACCCACCAGCGCAAAGCGCGACGCGGGTTGTTCGAACTTCTGATAGTTGGCTTTCTCCGGCACCGGGAACTTGACCTCGGTGATGATCTCGCCCTCGTTCAGCGCGGTCGCGAACATGCCGTCGAAGAAATCATCGGCCGCGATCTCGCGCTCGTTGGTCACCACCGTCGCGCCCGAGGCCAGCACCGCCGCCGGATAGCACGCCGACGGGTCGTTGTTGGCGAGGCTCCCGCCGATCGTGCCGCGATTGCGCACCGCCGGGTCGCCGATATTCTCGGCCATCCAGACCAACGCCGGATACGCGCCCGATCCCGCCGCAACCTCGCCGTGGGTCGTGCCCCCGCCGATGCAGATGCGGCCGTCATCATCGGTGCAGACACCCTTGATCTCGTCGATCCCGCTCAGGCAGACCAGCACCTCGGGCGCGGCCAGCCGTTGCTTCAGCGTGGGGATCAGGGTCTGCCCGCCCCCCAGCGCCTGGTTCTCGTCGCTCTGCTTCAGCAGGGCGACCGCATCTGCCACGGTGCTCGGGCGTTCGATTTCGAATGCGTACATTGTCTCTCTCCTTACCCTTGCATCGCCTGCCAGACGCGCGAGGGCGTCAGCGGCATGTCGATATGCGTCACGTCATGACCCGCGCGTTGCAGCGCATCCACCACGGCATTGACCACCGAAGGCGGGCTGCCGATCGCCCCGGCCTCGCCACAGCCCTTCACACCCAGCGGGTTGTGCGTGCAGGGCGTCTGGCAGGAATGGTCGACATCGTAGAACGGCACGTCATCGGCGCGCGGCATTGCGTAATCCATGTAGGACGCGCTCAGCAGCTGGCCGTCGGCATCGTAGGAGGTCTGCTCCAGCAGCGCCTGCCCGATCCCTTGCGCCAGCCCGCCATGCACTTGCCCCGAAACGATCATCGGGTTGATGACATTGCCGAAATCGTCGGCAGCGGCAAAGCTCTCGATGGTGACCTTGCCGGTCTCGGGGTCGACCTCCACCTCGCAGGCATAGGCGCCCGACGGGTAGGTGAAGTTCGCCGGGTCGTAGAACGCGGTCTCCTCCAGTCCGGGCTCGATCTCTTCCAGCGGGTAATTGTGCGGCACGTAGGCCGCCAGCGTCACGTCGCCCCAGGCCACGGATTTGTCCGTGCCCGCGACGCTGAATTGGCCGTCCTTCAGCTCGATATCGGCCTCAGAGGCCTCCATCAGGTGCGCCGCGATCTTGCGGGCCTTGGCGATGATCTTTTCCGTCGCCTTGACCATGGCACTGCCGCCCACGGCGATGGACCGCGAGCCGTAGGTGCCCATGCCCATCGGCGTATTCGCGGTGTCGCCATGTTCGATCTCGATCATCGACTCGTCGATCCCGATCATGTCCGCGACAACTTGGGCGAACGAGGTTTCATGCCCCTGCCCATGGCTGTGGCTGCCGGTCATGACGGTGATCCCGCCGGTGGCGTTCACCCGCACGGTGGCCGATTCATAGAGACCCGCACGCGCGCCCAACTGCCCCACCAGGTTCGACGGCGCGATGCCGCAGGCCTCGATATAGCAGTTCACGCCAAGCCCGCGCAGCTTGCCCTTGGCCTTGCTGTCCGCCAGCCGCTTGTCAAAGCCGGACATGTCGATCATTTCCAGCAGCTTGTCCATGCAGGCGTTGTAATCGCCAGTGTCATATTCCACGGCCACAGGCGTCGCATAGGGGAACTCGGTGACAAAGTTCTGCCGCCGCAACTCGATCGGGTCCACGCCCAGCTCCCGCGCCGCCTTGTCGATGACACGCTCCAGCTGATACGTCGCCTCGGGCCGACCTGCGCCGCGATAGGCATCGACAGGCACGGTGTTGGTAAAGACCGCCTTCACGTTCACATAGATATTGGGCGTCTTGTAGTTGCCCGCCATCAGCGTGCCGTGCAGCCAAGTCGGGATCGACGGCGCGAAGGTCGACAAATACGCCCCCATGTTGGCATAGGTTTCCGTGCGCACGGCTGTAAAGTTGTTGTCGGCGTCCAGTGCCAGTTCGATCTTGGTCACGTGGTCCCGGCCATGGGCGTCACTGATGAACGCCTCGGATCGCGAGCAGGTCCACTTCACCGGCCGGTTCAGCTTCTTCGCGGCGAAGGTGCAGAAGGCTTCCTCGGCGTAGTGATAGATCTTCGAGCCGAACCCGCCGCCCACATCCGGCGCCACGACCCGCAGCTTGTGCTCGGGAATACCCAGCACGAACGCGCCCATCAGCAGGCGGATCACGTGCGGGTTCTGCGACGTGGTGTAAAGCGTGCTGTCATCGGTGCCACGGCTGTAATCGCCCACCGCCACGCGCGGCTCCATCGCGTTCGGGACCAGCCGGTTGTTCACCAGCTCCAGCGTCGTGACATGCGCGGCGTTCTTGATCGCCTCGTCCACCGCGCCCTTGTTCTCCTCGACGAAGCCCCAGTCGTAGCACAGGTTGCTCGTCAGATCGTCATGTACCTTGGTGGCGCCATCCTTCAGCGCCTCCTTCATGTCCATGACGGCCGGCAGATCACTGATGTCCACCTCGATCGCCTCGGCCGCGTCCCGCGCCTGTTCGCGCGTCTCGGCCACCACGGCGGCAATGGGGTCGCCCACATGGCGCACCTTGCATTGTGCCAGCACCGGATGCGGCGGCTCCTGCATGGGCTCACCATGCCGGTCCGTCACCTGCCAGCCGCAGGGAATGCCTCCCACCTCGGCGAAATCCGCGCCGGTGAAAACCTTGAGCACCCCGGGCATGCCCTCGGCGGCGCTGGTGTCCACGTTGTCCAGCGTGCCATGCGCCACGTCCGAGCGCAGGAAATGCACATAGGCCTGTCCACGCAGGTTGATGTCGTCGGTATAATTGCCGGCCCCCGTCAGGAACCGTACGTCCTCGCGCCGCTTGGAACTGGCGCCGATGCCACCATCTTTGGGCATGTGTTAGTCCTCCCTGAAAACGGTGCGTGCACGCACGCACCCTACGCCTTACTCGGCCGCGATATTGCTGACGTCTTGTCCCGACGCCGCCAGGATCGCCTTGACGATGTTGTGATACCCGGTGCAGCGGCAGATATTGCCCTTGAGGTACTCGCGCACCTCCGCCTCGGTCGGGCTCGGGTTGTCCTTCAGCATCGCCTCCGCCGACATCACCATGCCCGGCGTGCAGAACCCGCATTGCAGCCCGTGGAATTCCTGGAACGCCTGCTGAACCGGGGTCATGGTGCCGTCCTCCGCGGCCATCCCCTCGATCGTGGTCACTTCCGTCCCCTCGGCCTCGGCCGCGAACATCGAGCAGGCCTTCACGGCCTTGCCGTCCACATGCACCACGCAGGCGCCGCACTGGCTTGTGTCACAGCCCACATGCGTGCCGGTCAGGCCCAGCGTATCACGGATAAAATCGACAAGTAGCGTGCGTCCTTCCACCTCGCCGGACGCAGGCTTGCCGTTCACGGTCATCTTGACCTGTGCCATCGGCTCCTCCCATTGGCTTTTCTAATTGGCTGGGTCCGAGTTAAACACGCCGCCCCAGACTTGAGAAGGCACTTTCTGTCGCGCCACCCCCCTGCCTTCGTCTTACTTGCGCGCTCGCGGATCGGCTCGGGCGGCAGAAGACGCCGCCCTATCGTTCACCCAAATGGTTGACTAATATCCCGCACGATGTTATTCACCCATATGGATGAACAAGACTCACAGCAACGACTGACCGACATCCTCAAGGCCGCAGGCGACCCCACCCGCCGCGCCATCCTGACGCTTCTGGCGCAGCATGGACCGCTTCGGGTGACCGACATCGCCGCACGGTTCGACATAAGCCTCAATTCCGTCTCCAAGCACATCAAGGTGCTCGAAGGCGCGGGGCTGGTCACGCGCCGCACCGAATGGCGCGAGCACATGATCGAATTGCGGGTCGAGGAACTTGCCCATGTCGACCGCTGGTTCCGTGACTTGCGTTCGATCTGGGCCCTCCGGCTGGAGGCGCTCGACCATCTGCTCACACAGGAGACCGACCCATGACTGCCACCGAAAATGACCTCACCCTCACCGTCGAACGCGTGATCGACGCCACGCCCGAGCGCCTTTTCGATGCCTGGCTCGACCCCGACACCATGAAACGCTTCATCTGCCCCGGCGAGACCGTGGTGCCCCGCGCGTCCTCGGACCCGGTCGAGGGCGGACGGTTCGAGATCATCATGCGCAACGGCGACAAGGACCTGCCCCACACCGGCACCTACAAGGAAATTGACCGGCCCAACCGGCTGGTCTTCACCTGGGAAAGCCACGCGTCACGCGATGACAGCGAGGTCACCATCACCTTCACCCCCGGTCCGGGCGGCACGCGCGTGCAACTGACCCAGGTCCGCTTCGTCAGCGAAGAGCAGCGCGAAGGCCATCGCTGGGGCTGGACCGGCATCCTCGAAAAGCTGTCGCAACTGGACGGCTGAACCCGGGCGCCGGGCGGGCCCTGCCCCTGCCCGGCGTCCCTACCCGGCCTGTTTCCGCTGGCGCGGCTGCGGACGCGTCGGGATTTCCTTCAGCAGGCCGCCGACGCCCATCGCCGCGAAATCCGCCGCACCGATCGGCACCCCGCAGGCGACCCGCGCCAGCACCCAGTCCGCCCCGTGCAGAACCGGCGAGCGCGCGCTGTTGGGCAACCCGATCACGGGTCTCGCGCCCAGCCGCCCTGTGAACAGCAGGTTCCCCGGGTCGACCGGGATGCCGAACCGTTCCACCGTACCGCCCGCGCGCCGCAACGCCTCGGGTCCGGTGTCGCGCGGGTCCGATGTTGCCGACCCGGTCAGGATCAGCACCACCTCCCCCGTCGCCGACGACATTGCCTCGGCCAGAGCAGGCCCCTCATGCGGGCAACTCAGCGTCTGTTTCAGGCGCATTCCAAGGCCCGCAAGCCGCGTGCGGATCGCCTCGACCCCGCGCAGGCCAGGACCGTCCGCCGTGTCGCTCACGATAAGGCTGGCGCTCTCGTATTGCGGAGGGTGCAGCCGGATCGCGCCGCGCGCCGCCTCCGCCGCGCGGGCCAGCGCCTCTGCCGCCACCCCGTAAGAGATGATCTTGACCGTCGCCACCATCCCGCCGGGATGGGTCTGGAACCACGGCGCAACCGTGGCCAGCGTGATCATCGGGTCCAGCATGTTGGCCGCCGTGACCTTGGCGGCATCCACCGCGACCACGCCGGGCGCCTCGGCCACCAGGTTGACCCGACCCGTGAACGCCCGGCTGAGGGACATTCCCGTGGCGCCGTCCAGAACCGCCTCGGCCAACCGCGCGGCGGCGGCATCCTCGTGCAGGTCCTCCGGGTCCAGCGTGGCGACCACTACCTCGGTAAAACCCGCCGCGCGCAAACGTGCGATATCCGCTTCGGTCAGAACCTGCCCCTTGCGCAGGCGACCGTCCGGCAAATGCTCGCTATGCGCCAGGATCGCGCCCGCCGCCTCCGCCATCGCGACCGGTCCGAACTTCATCCGCCTTTCCTGAGCACTTGCGTCACCTCGGCCAGGATCGCCACGGCAATCTCGGACGGTCCCGCCGCGCCGATATCCAGCCCCACCGGCCCGTGGATGCGCGCGATCTGGTCAGGCCCGAAGCCTTTCTCCTCCAACCGCGCCACCCGCTTGGCATGGGTCCGGGTCGAACCCAGCGCGCCGATATAGAAAACATCCGACGCCAACGCCGCTTCCAGCGCCGGATCATCGAGCTTGGGGTCATGGGTCAGCAGCACCAATGCCGTGCGGCTGTCCAGGCCATGGGCCGCCACGGCCTCGTCGGGCCAGTCGTGCAGGATCACCTCGCCCGGGAACCGCGCCTCGCTGCCGAAACTTTCGCGCGGGTCGATCAGCAGCGGGTCGTATCCCGCCACCCGCGCCATCGGCACCAGCGCCTGGGCGATATGCACGGCGCCGACGATGATCATCCGCAACGGCGGATTGTGGATCGCCACGAAGGTCGTCCCATCCTCCTCGAACCCCGATCGGTCGGCGCGAAAGCGGTCTGCGTACCCCTCGCGCACCAGCCTGCGCTCGGCCTCCATGCCGGTGATATAAGCCACCGGCACCCGCGCCTCGCGCGCCAGCACCAGATCCTTCAGAAGTTCCACCGGCATCACCGTGCCCACCGGCTCCACCAGGACCCGGATCGTGCCGCCACAGGCCAGCCCCACGGCAAAGGCGTCGCCGTCGCTGACCCCGTATTCCAGCATCACGGGCGTGCCGTCCTCGATGGCATCCAGCGCTTCGGCCACCACCGCGCCCTCGACACAGCCGCCCGAGACCGATCCCTCGATCTCGCCTGCGCCGGAAATCGCCAACTGGCTTCCCACGCGCCGGGGCGCACTGCCCCAGGTTTCCACCACGGTGGCCAGCGCCGCGCCTATGCCGGCCTCGTGCCAGGCCAGTGCTGTCTCGGGGATCGTGTCGAACCGGTCGGTCATGGCCCCAATATGGGCCGGGTGCCCGGCTTTCACAAACGCAATTTCCGCTGCGGTCAACGCCCAGGAGTCTTCGTACGAAGAATCCTGGGCCTGCACCTCCCGCAACGAAAAAGCCCCCCGCCAATCGGCGAGGGGCCACTCCGTTTGATCAGTGCAAACGTCAGCTGTCGTTCAGCAGTCCGGTGATATTGCGGACCGCGGCGCGGCGGTTCTCGCGGATGTCACCGGCTTGGCGGATTTTCAGGTCCGCTTCGCCATACCCCTGCACGATCATGTTCGCCGGGGGCACGTCGAAATACTCGGTCAGGGCCAGCGCCACCGATTCCGCGCGGCGGTCGGACAGCGCCAGGTTGTTGCTGGCCGGACCGACCGTGTCGGTGTGACCTTCGATCAGGAACACCTGGCGCGGGTCTTCGGCGATGGCGTCGCGCATGGCGTTGCCCAGCACCGAAAGGTCCCTGGCCTCTTCGGGGCGGATCACCGCGCTGCCGGTCTCGAAGTTGACCGTATCAAGTGCGATCACCGGCACCTGGTGGCGCACCGCATCCACGAACCGCACCTGGTTCAGCGAATAGCGGCGTGTCGCAGGCGCGTCCCGGGTGGCCAGGATGGCCGTACGCAGCTCGTCTTCCGACGCGTTGGTGTAGTCGTACTCCTGTGCACGGGTGTCGGCCAATTGCTGCACGTTCACCGCCTCGACCTGGCGCGTATCGTCAAACAGCACCACCTGGTCCCCGTTGGGATAAACCTGCGTCCGGCGCAGCACACGGCCATCTGCGGAGCGGATGGTGATGGTCTGCGTGCCGTCCTGTGCCGTCACGGTGTTGCGGGTCGAGCCGTCGTCGAAAGTCTGCACGCGCACATCGCTACCCGGACGGCGCAGAAGCGCGTCGTCGTCCTTGATGATGCGATACCGACCGTTGTTTTCCACCACGACGCGGTCACCGCTGTTCGAGACCACGGTGCCGCCATCGTCAGTCACCTGCCCGATCGCATAGGCACCAAGCCCGATCGCCGCGGCGGCGGTCAGGATATCGCGCAGGTTCTCGTCGCGGTCATCGCTGGTCCGCGGCGTTCCGGCGGCCGGGGCCGTCTCGGTGTTGGTCGCGTTTTGCGCATCGCCGCCAACGGTCGTCTCGAATTCCTCGTCGGACGAGCGCGTGTTCTCCTCGGTAAGCGTCACCTCTTCGCTACTGACGGCCTCGGCATCGTCGTTGGCAGCAGCGGCGGCTGCGGCCTGCTCCTCGACCTGGGCGGCGGCTTCGGCCTGTGCCTGGGCCTGCGCTTCCGGGTCTTCATCGATCTGCGGTTCAGGCAAATCGGTCGTGGCCTGTTCCGTCGGCTGTTCGTCTGTCGCGGAATCGGTTGCTTCGCCGGTCTGCTGGGCGTTGGGTTCAGCTTCACCCTCGGCCTGTTCGGCCTCGAGCGCCTGCTGCAGCTCATCTTCTTCGGTCTGGGCCGTGTCGGCCGGCGCATCGCTCTCGGCCTGTTCGGTCTCCGCGGTCGCGGGGGCGTCCTGCGATTCCGCCTCGGCCCCTTCCGCCTCAAGCGCCTGCTGCAGCTCATCTTCTTCGGTCTGGGCCGTGTCAGCAGGCGCATCGCTCTCGGCCTGTTCGGTCTCTGCACTCGCGGGGGCGTCCTGCGTCTCGGCCTCAACTTCGGCCTGAGCGTTCGCATCCGTCTCGGCCTGCTCGGCCTCGAGCGCCTGCTCCAGTTCCTCTGTCTCTTCGGTGGCAGTGTCCGACGCAGCGGGCGCCTCGGTCTGGCTCTCGGCCTCAGCCGCGGCGGCGGCCTCTTCGTCCTGTTGCTGCTGCGCAGCCTCGGCTTGCGCGGCCTCTTCGTCCGCAGCCTGCGCTTCGGCCTCGGCAGCGGCCTGTTCTTCGGCGGCCTGTTCTTCGGCGGCCTCGGCAGCAGCCTGCTCCTCAGCGGCCTGCGCTTCTGCCTCGGCGGCGGCCTGGGCTTCCGCCTCGGCCTGGGCTTCGGCTTCAGCTGCCTGCTGCTCTGCGGCTTGCTGTTCGGCAGCTTGGGCCGCGGCTTCGGCTTCTGCGGCGGCCTGGGCTTCGGCTTCGGCGGCGGCCTCGGCTTCTGCTTCTGCATTGACGTCCGGCTGGACTTCCTCGACATCCGCCTGGGCGGTTTGCATCGTTTCTTCGGCCTGCTCCGATGCGGCGTCCATCTCCGATTCCGCAGCCGCTCCGATTGGAGACAAGTCTGCCACGACTTCGTTGATCTGCGCGTCGCTGCACGCCTCCGTGCCCTGAGAGCCACTGGCTTCGATCGCCCCGCAGAGGGCCAGCGTCTGGCGATCAACTTCGTTTTCGACCACGACGTCGAGGCCCGGCACGGCGCAGGGCAATTCGGAGCTTCCCGAACAAGTGGGCAAGTCGCCTGCGGCGGTCTGAGCCGCAAGCGGAAGCGGCGCGGTCTGGCCGATCGCAAGCGCGATGGCGGCGGTGGTGGATGTCAGCGTCAGTCGGCGCATATCTCTTCTCTCCCTAGATACGGATACCGCGAACTCGTGCGGCGTCACGGCCCAACGCCCGGCATGCCAGAGTGTTCCGATAAGGAGGGTGCGGCATCGGCGGAACCCCGCCGGTTCGCAGGAGTCAGAGAAGCGCCATCAACCGTGCCTTCTCGCCGCTATCGTGCGGCGCACTGATCGCAGCCGCCAGATCTTCCAGAGTCGCGATGGAATGACCGGCCCGAAACGCGTCCACATGGGGCAGCATGGCCCGGATGCCGGTGGCGCGCGGGGCGAACCCGTCCCAGCGCAACAGCGGGTTCAGCCAGATCAGGCGTCGCGACGACAGGTGCAGACGTTGCATCTCGCGGCCCAGGTCAAAGCTGTCGTCACGGTCCAGCCCGTCGGTGATCAGCAGGACGACCGCCCCCTGCCCGGTCACCCGCCGCGACCAGTCGCGGTTGAACGCGTGCAGGCAGGCCGCGATCCGCGTGCCACCCTCCCAGTCCTGCGCCTCGGCCCCGGCCGCGGCCAGCGCGGCATCCACGTCACGCGACGCCAAATGGCGCGTGATGTTGGTCAACCGTGTCCCGAAGGTGAAGGCATGCACCGCCGCCCAGCCCGCGCCTTTCTCGTTCGCCACGGCATGAAGGAAATGCAGAACCATCCGGCTGTACTGGCTCATCGAGCCGGAAATATCGCACAGCACCACCAGGTTGGGCCAGCGCGGACGCGGCTTTTGCACGTGGATGCGCCGCATCTCGCCCCCCTTCCGCATAGCCGCGCGCAGGGTCTTGCGCGCGTCGATCCGCGTGCCGGTCGTGGCAGGCATCCCCCGGCGCGAGGCGAAGGGTTTCACCGGCAGGCTCAGCCTGGCCAGCATCCGCTTGGCCTGGGCGATCTCGGCGGTGCTCATCTGTTCGAAATCCAGGGTCCGCAGCCGTTCCTCGCGGCTCATGGTCAGGGACGCGTCGATATCGATCTGCGTTTCCTCGTCGGCCTCTTGGCTGTCCGCCTCGGGCATCTCGGGCTCTATACCGTCCAAGAGCGCCTCGGCCGCGCGCTTCTCGGCCGCCTGCGCGCTGCGGTCCTCCTGCACGCCGCGGATGGCGGGCAGCATCATCGCCATCATGTGCTCCATGTAGCGCGGGTCGCGCCAGTAAAGGCGGAAGACCTGGGCAAAGACCGCCCGGTGTTCGGGCCGCGACACGAAACAGGCGCGCAGTGTGTAGAAGAAGTCCGAGCGCGAGGTGAACCCCGCCGCCTCGACCGCCCGGATGGCATCAATAACCCGACCCGGCCCCACCGGAACCCCGGCCTTGCGCAAGGCACGGGCAAAATGGGTGATGTTGTGGCCGAGCTTGGGATGCTCCGGCAGGTCGAGGTCGGGGTATTCCATCAACCGTCCCGGTTGGGGGCCAGCCCCCAAACACTCGTCAAATTGGGGGCCAGCCCCCAAACCCCCGGGATATTTCCGGCCAGAGGAAGACTCATGCCGGCTCCAACCCTGCCTTGGCCTCGTCGAGGATACGCTTGGCCTCGGACCCCTGCATTTTCTGGATGTCGTCCTGGTATTTCAGAATCGCGCCCAGCGTGTCGGCGATCACCTCGGGGCTCAGCGACATCACGTCCAGCGCCAGCAGGCACTTCGCCCAGTCGATCGTCTCGGCCACGCCGGGTTTCTTGAACAGGTCTTCCGTGCGCAGTTTCTGGACAAACGCCACCACCTCGCGGCTCAGCATTTCCGCCGCCTCAGGGGCGCGGGCCTGCAAAATCTCGATCTCGCGATCGAAACTGGGATAGTCGACCCAATGATAGAGACAGCGCCGCTTCAGCGCATCATGTACCTCGCGCGTGCGGTTCGAGGTCAGCACCACGATGGGCGGCTCGGGCGCGCGGATCGTGCCCAGTTCCGGAATCGTCACCTGGAAATCGCTCAGCGCCTCCAGCAGGAACGCCTCGAAAGGCGCGTCGGTGCGGTCGAGTTCGTCGATCAGCAGCACCGGCGCCCCGCCCTCCTGCGGGCGCATCGCCTGCAAAAGAGGGCGTTCGATCAGGAAATCCTCGGTGAACAACTCGTCTGTCAGCCGCTCGCGGTCCACGCCGCCACTGGCCTCGGCGGCGCGAATGGCAATCATCTGCTCGGCGAAATTCCACTCGTAGACAGCACTCGACGCATCCAGCCCCTCGTAGCACTGCAGCCGGATCAGCCTGCGCCCCAGCCCCGCCGCCAGCGCCTTGGCGATCTCGGTCTTGCCGACGCCCGCCTCGCCTTCCAGGAACAGTGGCCGGCCCAGGCGCAGCCCCAGGAAAACAACCGTCGCAAGGCTGCGCCCGCAGACATAATCCTGCCCGGCCAGCATCGCCTCCACGTCGTCGATGGATGTCAGTTCACTCATGCACGGCCTCCCTTGCCCATGCAGAACTGCACGGCATCCGCGCGTCGTCAAGGCCCAGCCCCCCGGGCGCGGCACGCCGCCGCCCCGCACAAACCCCATTAATTTTCCAAAGTTTTGCCCTTATTGCCCCCTAGCATACATTCCAATAACCCGTGCCAAGCGGGGAAACTCCGAGCTTCGAGGTCCGAGCATGAGCGCAGATTATCCCAAGGCGCTGGATACATCCCTGTCCGGGCTGGACTGGGAAGACTGGCTGGACAAGCTGGACGACGCCGCCGATGCCGACGGCTATGTCGAGCGCCTGGGTGGTGCCCATGCCGCCATCTTCATCGAGCACACGCCGACGCTACTGGTCACCTTCGAGGCCTTCCCCGCCCTGCGCGTGACGTCACCCGAGGCCCAGCCGCTGGGGTGGCAACTGGGCCGCGCGCTTGGCTGGTCACACCTCTGCCTGGCCAGCCAGACCGACAGCTGGTTCCGCGAGGGCCGCGTCTTCGGATTTTTCGACCGGCTGATCGACGACGGCTTCTTCGAAGAGTTCGACCAGGTGATCTTTTACGGGGCCGGCCCTGCCGGCTATGCCGCCGCCGCGTTTTCCGTGGCGGCTCCCGGTGCCCGTGTGCTGGCGATTCAGCCCCAGGCCACGCTCGACCCACGCATGAGCGAGTGGGACGAACGGTTCCGCCGTAGCCGCAAGCTCGATTTCACGTCCCGTTACGGCTATGCACCCGACATGCTGGACGCCGCTGACCGCGCCGTGATCCTCTACGACCCCGACATCGAGGAAGACGCGATGCATGCGGCCCTCTTCGCCCGCAGCAACGTCAGCCGCTACCGGATGCGGTACATGGGGCCGCGCCTCGATCGCGGTCTGATGCGCATGAACATCCTCCTGCGCTTCATCGCCCAACTCAGCGCCGGCAAGCTCGACACCGCCAGCCTCGCCCGGCTCTACCGGGCGCGGCGCACGGATGTCCCCTATCTCAAGGCGCTGGTGACCCGGCTCGAAGATGACGGCCGTCACTACCTGACCGCCCGCCTGGCCCAGCACGTAATGCGCACCACGCCCGGGCCGCGCTTCCGACGCGCTGTCCGCGCCGCCTACGACAAAGCCGAGGAACAGGGCATGCCGATGCCGCCGCGCGAAATCGACTGATCCACCGTCTGAGCCACTGGCGCAGCCGCGCGGGCTGTTGTAAGCCCTCGGGCCATGAGCCGGACCCTGACCATCCCCCGCCCCGACGACTGGCACCTGCACCTGCGCGACGGCGCGGTGCTGCGGGCCGTTCTGCCCGAGACGGCACGCCATTTCGGGCGCGCCATCATCATGCCCAACCTCGTGCCGCCCGTGGTCACCGGGGCCGACGCCGCCGCCTACCGCGACCGGATCATGAATGCGCTGCCCGCCGGCATGGATTTCACGCCGCTGATGACCCTCTACCTGACCGAGGAAACCGATCCCGAGGATGTTGCCGCCGCCCACGCCTCGGGCCTTGTGACGTCGGTCAAGCTCTACCCGGCCGGTGCCACCACCAACTCCGCTTCCGGCGTGCGCGATTTCGACCGCGTGCGCCCGGTGCTGGAAAAGATGGCCGAGATCGGCATGCCACTCTGCGTACATGGAGAGGTGACCGACGCCGACATCGACATCTTCGACCGCGAGGCGGTGTTCATCGACCGCGTGCTCGATCCGCTCCGCCGCGCCACGCCCGGCCTGCGCATCGTCATGGAACACATCACCACGCAGCAAGGCGTGGACTACGTCAAATCGAACGCCGAAAACCTCGGCGCCACCATCACCACGCATCACCTCGTGATCAACCGCAACCACATCCTCGTGGGCGGCATCAAACCGCATTATTACTGCCTGCCCGTCGCCAAGCGCGAGGAACACCGCCTCGCCCTGCGCGCCGCCGCCACCTCGGGCGACACTCGCTTCTTCCTTGGAACCGACAGCGCCCCGCACACCGACCCGAACAAGGAATCGGCCTGCGGCTGCGCGGGCTGCTTCACCGCCACCAACACGCTCTCGATCCTCGCCGAGGTGTTCGAACAGGAAGGCGCGCTGGATCGCCTCGCCGGTTTTACATCCGAACACGGCCCCGCCTTCTACGGCCTGCCCGTCAGCACCGACACGATCACGCTGACCAAGGGCGACCCTGTCGCCTATCCGCCCAAGATCGACACCGGAGACGGCCCCGTCACCCTGTTCGATGCGCAAATGCCGCTGCATTGGCGCGTCATCTGATCCTTCCTCTGGCCCCAAATAACCCCGCCGGAGGCTCCGGCGCTTTCCACCAAGGACCAACCGCATGATCCCCTCGACCTATCCCGACCAAGCCGAGATCGCCCGCCTAACCGCCCGGATGCTGCTGGAGATCGAGGCCGTGCACTTCAATGCCGATGAGCCCTTCACGCTAGCGTCGGGCCTGCCCAGCCCCACCTATATCGATTGCCGCAAGCTCATCTCCTTCCCGCGCATCCGCTCCACCCTGATGGATTTCCTGACCATCACCGTGATGCGCAATGCGGGCTTCGAGGCCTTCACCAACATCGCCGGGGGAGAGACCGCCGGCATCCCCTTCGCCGCGCTGGTGGCGGAACGCATGGCCCTGCCCATGACCTACGTGCGCAAAAAGCCCAAGGGCTATGGCCGCAACGCCCGGATCGAGGGCGCGATGACCGATAGCGATCGCGTGCTCCTGGTCGAGGATCTGACCACCGATGGCGGCTCCAAGCTCAGCTTCGTCGACGCCATCCGCGACACCGGTGCCACCTGCGGGCACACCGCCGTCATCTTCTATTACGGCATCTTCCCCGAAACTGAACAGACGCTGGGCGACCACGGCGTGGCGCTGCATTACCTCTGCACCTGGCGCGACGTGCTGGCCGAGGCGCGCGCCCAGGGCAGCTTTGACGCCGCCACGCTCGACGGCGTCGAATCGTTCCTCGACGATCCCCGCGCCTGGCAGGCCGCCCGAAGCTGACGCACGCCTGAGTCGCCCCTGTGCGGCCGCCGCAGACGCCGGTTTGTGAAAATTTTTTATCGTTGTGCTGACGCAACGGTAACTCGCCTCCGTCACACGAGCCGAACGATATCTTGACGCAACGCCTTGCCTGGGGGCAATATATTGTAGGGTCTGGATATCCACAGCGTATCCACATAAACATACCAGTTGCCACCGCGCAGGCCCGCTCGCTAAGAGACCAGCCTACGGGGACAGGCACGGCAGCGACACCGCACCGCAACCCGGGATCAGAGCAGTACGGGGGATAAAATGAGCGAAGTTGCGACCTTCAATGCGTCCGGCACACCGGCCGCCCCGGATGCGCAGACACCGGAAGCCCTGCCGCATTCCACCGAGGCCGAACAGCAGCTTCTGGGCGCGATCCTGACCAACAACGACATTTACGACCGTGTCGCCAACCTGATCGGCCCGCAGCATTTCTACGATCCGGTCCACGCTCGCATCTATGAGACCGCCGCCGCCCGCATCGCCAAGGGCAACCTCGCCTCGCCGGTCACGCTGAAGACCTTCCTCGAAGACGACGAGGGCCTGAAGGAACTGGGCGGCCCCGCCTATCTCGCCCGCCTCGCCGGTGCCGCCATCTCGGCCTTCGCCGCCCGCGACTACGCCCAGATGATCTATGACATGGCCATCCGCCGCGAGCTGATCGGTCTTGGCAACGACATCGCCGGCAAGGCCCAGCGCGCCGAGGTCGATCTCGAACCCCGCGACCAGATCGTCGAGGCCGAACAAAAGCTCTACAAGCTCAGCGAACAAGGCCAGTCCGAAACCGGATTTCAAAGCTTTCTCAGGGCCGTAACCGACGCTGTTAATGTCGCGAACGCCGCCTATCAGCGCGACGGCGGCCTTGCCGGCATCTCCACCGGGCTTGTCGACATGGACAAGAAACTGGGCGGCCTGCACAAGTCGGACCTTCTCATTCTCGCCGGGCGCCCCTCGATGGGGAAAACCTCGCTGGCCACCAACATCGCCTTCAACATCGCCAAGGCCTACAATCGCGGCACGCTGCCCGACGGCTCCGAAGGCGCGGTCGAGGGCGGCGTCGTGGGCTTCTACTCGCTGGAAATGAGCGCCGAACAGCTGGCCGCCCGTGTCCTGTCCGAGGCCGCCGAGGTGCCATCCGAACAGATCCGCCGCGGCGACATGACGGAAACCGAATTCCGCCGCTTCGTCGAGGCCGCCAAGACCCTCGAATCCTGCCCTCTCTACATCGACGACACGCCCGCCCTGCCCATCTCCCAGCTGGCCGCGCGGGCCCGTCGGCTGAAGCGGACGCACGGGCTGGACGTGCTGATCGTCGACTACCTTCAGCTTGTCCGCCCCGCGTCCGCAAAGGACAGCCGTGTGAACGAGGTCTCCGAGATCACGCAAGGCCTCAAGGCCATCGCCAAGGAACTCGACATCCCCGTGATCGCCCTGTCGCAGCTGTCGCGCCAGGTCGAATCCCGCGAGGACAAGCGCCCGCAGCTTTCCGACCTGCGCGAATCCGGCTCGATCGAACAGGACGCCGACGTCGTGATGTTCGTTTTCCGCGAGGAATACTACGCCGAGCGCGAGAAACCCTCCGACGACAAGCTGGAAGAGATCGCCGCCTGGCAGGAACGCATGGAGCGCCTGCACGGCCGCGCCGAGGTCGTCATCGGCAAACAGCGTCACGGCCCCATCGGCACCGTCGAACTCAGCTTCGAAGGCCAGTTCACCCGCTTCGGCAACCTCGCCAAACCGTGGCAGCAGGACGGCACCGAATTCTGAGCCGGCGCCTGGTCCGCCTTAGGGCTTGACCCCCCGGCCCATCCAGTCAAAACCACAGCCCATGAGTAGTTCCGGCAAGCTTACCATCGACCTCGACGCGCTGACAGGCAACTGGCGCGCGCTCGACGCGCAGACCGCCGTGGAAACCGCCGCCGTGGTCAAGGCCGACGGCTACGGCCTCGGCATGGCCCGCGTCGCCCGCGCCCTGGCCCGCGCGGGGGCCAACACTTTCTTCGTCGCCATACCCAAGGAAGGCGTGGAACTACGCCAGGCGCTCGGCCCGAAACCCGACATTCACGTCTTTTCCGGCCACATGGCCGGCGACACCGACATGATCTCGGACCTGGGCCTCACGCCCATGCTGAACACCACCGATCAGCTGATCCGCCATCTCGAGGCGCTGCCCGGCCACCCCTTCGGCATCCAGCTCGATTCCGGCATGAACCGGCTGGGGATGGAGCCCGCCGAATGGGCCGCCGTGCGCGACACGGTACTGGCCGCGAACCCGGTGCTGCTGATATCGCACCTTGCCTGCGCGGACGAGCCCGACCACCCGATGAACGCGCAACAGCTTGCCTGCTTCAGGGAGATGACCGACGGCACCGGCGTGCCGCGCTGCCTTGGCGCGACGGGCGGCGTGCTGATGGGGCCGGACTTCCACTTCGACATGACCCGTCCGGGCATTGGCCTTTACGGCGGTCTGCCCTTTGCCGACGCGCAGCCTGTCGTCACGCTCGACCTGCCGGTGATCCAGACCCGCCACCTGGAACCGGGCGAGACCGTGGGCTACGGCAACACCTTCACGGCCACGCGCGAAACCCGCATCGCCACCGTGTCCGCGGGCTATGGCGACGGCATTCACCGCATCATGGGCCCCAAGACCGTGCTTTACGCCGACGACACGCCCTGCCCGGTGGCGGGCCGTATCTCGATGGACTCGATCTCGGTCGACATCACGGATCTCGGCTTTGATCCCAAGTGGCTCCGTATCCTGGGCGCGGAGCAGACCGTCGACGACCTCGCCGACAACGCCGGCACCATCGGCTACGAGATCCTGACCGCGATGGGCGCGCGCTACGACCGGCTCTATACCGGCGGATGAGCCTGGTCCTGTCGCCCCTCGCCGCGCTCGGGCGCAACACGCTGGCGGCGCTGGCGATGCTGGGGCGGATCACGCTCTTCGCCCTCTCGACCTTCAGCCACATCCTGCGCCCGCCCTACTACCCGCGAGAGGTGTTCAACGCGCTGATGCAGGTGGGCTGGCTGTCGCTGCCCGTGGTGGGCCTCACGGCCATCTTCACCGGCGGCGCGCTGGCCTTGCAGATCTACTCCGGCGGCGCGCGTTTCAACGCCGAGGCCGTGGTGCCCCAGATCGTCGCCATCGGCATGGTGCGCGAACTGGGCCCCGTCTTGGTCGGCCTGATGATCGCCGCCCGCGTCACGTCCTCGATCGCCGCCGAAATCGCCACCATGAAGGTGACCGAGCAGATCGACGCGCTCGTCACCCTATCGACCCACCCGATGAAATACCTGGTCGGCCCCCGCGTGCTGGCCGCCCTCGTCACCGTCCCGCTGCTGGTCGGCGTGGGCGACATCATCGGCATCCTGGGCGGCTACACCGTGGGCGTGCAGAACCTCGGCTTCAACGCCGCCACCTATATCCAGAACACCGTGGATTTCCTCGAACCGCTCGATATCGTCTCGTCCCTCGTCAAGGGCGCGGTTTTCGGCGTCATTGCCGCCGTCATGGGCTGCTACTACGGCATGAACTCGGGCCGCGGCGCGCAGGGCGTCGGCCGCGCCACAAAGGGCTCGGTCCAGGCCGCCGCCATCCTCATCCTCGCCGCCAACTTCCTGCTGACGGGGGTGTTCTTCTCGGTATGATCGAGCTTTCGGATGTTCATAAGTCCTTCGGCGACAACCACGTCCTGCGCGGCGTGAACCTGTCGATTCCCAAGGGCACGTCGATGGTCATCATCGGCGGCTCCGGCACCGGCAAATCCGTGGTCCTGAAATGTATCCTCGGCCTCATCCAGCATGACAGCGGCCTGATCACCCTCGACGGCCAGGACGTCACCAAGGGCGACCGCGACGCCTTCCTCGCCCGCTTCGGCATGCTCTTTCAGGGCGGCGCGCTCTTCGACTCGCTGCCCGTCTGGCAGAACGTCGCCTTCCGCCTTTTGCGCGGCTCGCTCAAGCGCCCCTGGGCGGAGGCGCGCGAGATCGCCATCGAAAAACTGCGCCGCGTCGGCCTCACCCCCGAGCAGGCCGACAAGTACCCCGCCGAACTCTCTGGCGGCATGCAGAAACGCGTCGGATTGGCCCGCGCCATCTGCGCCGAGCCGGAAATCATCTTCTTTGACGAGCCCACCACCGGCCTCGACCCGATCATGTCGGGCGTCATCAACGAGCTGATCCGCGAGATCGTGGTCGAGATGGGCGCGACCGCCATGACCATCACCCACGACATGACGTCGGTGCGCGCCATAGCCGACAACGTGGCCATGCTCCACGGCGGCAAGATCCGCTGGACCGGACCGGTCTCCAGCATGGACAATTCCGGCGATCCCTATCTGGAGCAGTTCATCACCGGCTCCGCCGAGGGTCCGATCGAAGCGGTCCGCTAACCGCCCGGCAAAACTTTTCTGAAAAGTTTTGGCAAAAGTCTTTTCAAGACTTTTGGTGCATCGACGCAGAGCCCGCCACGCTCCATTCCGTTTTCCCCTTACACCGCGCTTGCCATAGCGACCCGGCCCTCTTAGCTCTGGACCATTCCAGTAAAAGGCCATTCATGCTCAAATACCTCAACCTGACCCTGCTGGTCCTTTTTCCCGTCGCCTGGTTCGCCCCGCTGATGCGCGCCGGTCTTCTGCCGCTCTTCGGCCTTTCCGAGATTTCCGTCATCACCGGGCTTCAGTCCCTCTGGGACAGCGACGTCTTTCTCGCCCTCATGGTCACCTTCTTCGCGCTCTTCGCGCCCTACGTGAAAACCATCGGTCTCGCCCTGATCCATTTCGGCCTCCTGCGCCGCAAGACCCTGCCGGCGCTGCAAATCCTCGGCAAACTCGCCATGGCCGACGTCTTTCTCGTGGCCCTCTACATCACGCTGACCAAGGGCATCGGGGTTGGCCGGATCGAGACCGCCTGGGGGCTTTACCTCTTCACAGCCTGCATCCTCGCCTCCATCGCCATCGGACATTTCACCGAAAAAGGTGCTAAGCGTGCGGGAACCAATACGAATTCCAGGGCGTTGCCCGATGAATAAAGGCCGTTGCAGGTCCATGCCTGTCCTGATTTCCCGAAAATTTCAGTAGGCGATTTGCAAAAATCGGCGTAAACTTGCCGATATTGCATTGGCAACACTTTCTGGGGGGAAGTGATGACCGACACCATTCGTTCGATTTTTTTAATCGCCCAAGTCTTTCTCAACCGCCTTGCCGTGGCCGTTTTCGCCCTGGCCGCGCTTGCACTGGCCCTAGCGACCATCCTCGCCGCGTTCGGCATTCTGCCCTGGCTTGAGTTTCAGGTCAGCTTCGGCGGGCAGATCTATGAAAACGCCGGACAAATTGCACAGATCGGCTTGACCGTTCTCGCCGTTCTCCTGTGCTTTTACCTGCCCACCAACGCCCGCGTCATGGCGCTGGAAAACTCGCACCGCCGCTTTCACATGAACATGCATGACGTCACGCAGGCCTATTCCGCCGCGCATGCCGCCGACCGGGCCGGCATGTTCCGGATCCAGTCCGAGTTCGACGCCGTACGAGAACGCCTCGCCTACATGCGCGAGCATCCCGACCTGGAATCGCTGGAGCCGCAGATCATGGAGGTCGCGGCCCAGATGTCCTACATCAGCCGCGACTTGGCCGAGGTCTATTCCGACGACAAGGTCGACCGCGCCCGCGCCTTCCTCAAGCAGCGCCAGCAGGAGGTTGAGCAGTTCAACAAGCGTCTCGACCACGCCAAGGCCGTCGGCGTCCGGCTCAAGCAATGGGCCCAGGATGTCGATATGGAGGAAAGCGTCGCGGTCAGCCAGCTTGAACGCCTGCGCGACGACCTGCGCCCGATCCTGCCCGAACTGGGCTACGAGGAGGTCTCGGGCATGGACGGCACCGTGGTCGGCCTGCCCCAGCGCGCCGCCGAGTAACCGCCGCGCGGGCGCCGCAACGCGAAGGCGTTTGACCGCGCCCCGCGCTTGGGGCATGACCCCGCCATGGGAAAAACCGCCTCCTTCACCTGCACAGCCTGCGGCGCCGTCCACTCCAAGTGGTCCGGCCGCTGCGACGCCTGCGGCGAATGGAACACGATCATCGAAGAGGCCCCCCTGTCCGCCGGCCCGGCCTCCAAGTCGCTCGGCGCCAAACGCGGCAACGCCATCGCGCTCAGTGACCTCTCCACCGCCGAAGCGCCCCCGCCGCGCACCCATTCCGGCATCGCAGAGCTTGACCGCGTCCTCGGCGGCGGTCTCGTGCCCGGCTCGGCCACGCTGGTGGGCGGCGATCCCGGCATCGGCAAGTCCACGCTGCTGCTGCAGGCCGCCGCTCGTTTCGCCCAGGCCGGCCTGCAAACCGTCTATGTTTCGGGCGAAGAGGCCAGCGCCCAGGTCCGCATGCGTGCCCAGCGCCTCGGCCTTGGCGACGCGCCCGTGAAACTGGCCACCGCCACCGCCCTGCGCGACATCATCACCACGCTCGACCGCGACACGCCCCAGCTGGTCATCATCGATTCGATCCAGACCATGTGGGCCGACAATGTCGACAGCGCGCCCGGCTCGGTCGCGCAGGTCCGCGCCGCCGCGCACGAGCTTGTCACCTTCGCCAAGCGCAAGGGCTGTTCCGTCATCCTGGTGGGCCACGTCACCAAGGAAGGCCAGATCGCCGGCCCGCGCGTCGTCGAACACATGGTCGATTCGGTGCTTTATTTCGAAGGCGAGCGCGGCCACCAGTTCCGCATCCTGCGCGCGGTCAAGAACCGCTTCGGCCCCGCCGACGAGATCGGCGTGTTCGAGATGACGGGCAGCGGCCTCGCCGAGGTCCCCAACCCCTCCGCGCTCTTTTTGTCGGGCCGCGGCGACCCGTCGCCCGGCTCGGTCGTCTTCGCCGGCATCGAGGGCACCCGCCCCGTGCTGGTGGAAATGCAGGCGCTCGTCGCCCCCACGCCCCATTCCCAGCCGCGCCGCGCCGTGGTGGGCTGGGACGGCGCCCGCCTCGCCATGATCCTCGCCGTGCTCGAGGCCCGCTGCGCCGTGCCCTTCGCGGGGCTCGATGTCTATCTCAACGTCGCCGGCGGCATCCGCATTTCCGAACCCGCCGCCGACCTTGCCGTCGCCGCGGCCCTTCTCAGCGCGCGCGAAGACACCGCTTTGCCCGCCGACTGTGTCCTTTTCGGCGAAATCTCTCTGTCCGGCGCCCTCCGCCCGGTGTCCCAGACAGAAAACAGGTTGAAAGAAGCCGCAAAACTTGGTTTTAGCTCCGCAATCATTCCCGCCGGGGGCAAGACCGGCGGAACGGGGGGTCTGTCGCTCAACCAGATCAGCGACCTGACCAGCTTCGTAGGTGAGATTTTCGGCGCCGGGTAGCGCGCCCAACCAAAGGTAAAACAGGACGCGCTCATGGAAGGCTTCACCATCATCGACGGGATCGTCGCGCTGATCATCGTGCTGTCGGCACTCCTCGCGTATTCGCGCGGCATCGTGCGCGAGCTTCTGGCCATCGCCGGCTGGATCGTCGCCGCCATCCTCGCTTTCCTCTTCGCACCGCAGGTCGAACCGCTGGTCAAGGAAGTCCCCGTGGTGGGCGATTTCCTCGCCGACACCTGTGCGCTCTCCATGCTGGCCGCCGCGGCGGCGATCTTCGCCGTCACCCTCATCGTGACCTCGCTCATCACCCCGCTCTTCTCCTCTGTCGTGCAACGCTCTGCCCTGGGCGGCATCGACCAGGGCCTCGGGTTTCTCTTCGGCGTGGCGCGCGGCATCCTCCTGGTGGCCATCGCCTATTTCGTCTACGAAACGGTCGTCACCAGCCAGGATATCGAGATGATCGACGACAGCCGCTCGGCCCGCGTCTTTGCCCAGCTCACCTCAAAGGTCGAGGACGGCAACCCCGAACAGGCCCTGGGCTGGATCACCCAGAAATACGAGGACCTGGTCAGCGCCTGCGACGCCCCGGCGGATCCCGTCGACCCGCAGCCCACCGAGACCGGGCAATAGGCGCCGCTTGCCTTCCGCCCCCCTCTTCGCGGCGATCCTGATCGCCGTCTGCGGCTCCTTCATCGCGATGCAGGCGCCCATCAACGCGGCGCTCAGCAAAAGCATCGACAGCACGCTGGCGGCGGCGACCATCTCCTTCGGCGTGGGCTTTTTCATCCTGCTCGTGATCACGCTCCTCTCCGGCGAAGGTCCCGGTCTGGCCCGCATCCCCTCGGTGCCGAAAGTCCTGCTGATCGGCGGTGCGCTCGGCGCCGTCTACGTTTGGGCGGCGCTTTGGGCCGTGCCCCTTCTGGGCGTGCTGACAACCACGACGGCCCTGATCCTCGGCCAGATGGTCGCAGCCCTGCTGCTGGACTATTTCGGCGCCTTCGGCCTCGCCCCGCGCGACGTGTCGCTGCAACGCGTGGTCGCGGCCCTTCTGGTCGCCGCCGGTGCGATCCTGTCGCGGTATTGACGCCCCCCAATCCCGTGCGGCGCCCTTTCATCGTTCTTCAAATACTCAAAATTGCCCGGCCGGGATCAGGCCATCGCCCCGAAAAACCGTCGCCCAATCAACACGTCACGTCACGACATCAGATTTTACATGATAGTTTCGTGACATATCCCCCGCGAGCCACTATCTAGAGGCTCAAGCGTCCACGGATTCGGAGCTGCCCCTTGTCCGACAAGCAAATGCCCCCTGCCCATCCTTTCGACTTCGACGCGGTGCGCGACACCGGCGACGAGGACAAACTGCGCGAGGAGTGCGGCGTCTTCGGGGTGATCGGCGTCACCGACGCCGCCAATTTCGTCGCCCTCGGCCTGCACGCCCTGCAACACCGCGGCCAGGAGGCCGGCGGCATCGTCAGCCACGATGCCGAGGAAGGCTTCAACTCCGCCCGTCGATTCGGCTACGTGCGCGACAACTTCACCCGGCAAAGCCTGATGGAAACCTTGCCCGGCCCGCTTTCGATCGGGCACGTCCGGTATTCCACCGCGGGCGGCAAGAACCCGGTGATCCGCGACGTGCAGCCTTTCTTCGGTGAATTCGCCATGGGTGGCGCGGCGATTGCCCATAACGGCAACATCACCAACGCGAACGCGCTGCGGCGCGAACTGATCGAGCGCGGCTCGATCTTCCAGTCGAATTCCGACACCGAGTGCATCATCCACCTGATGGCCCGCTCGCTGCAACGCAATATTCCAGAACGCATGGAAGACGCCCTGCGCCGCGTCGAGGGCGCGTTTTCCATCGTCGCCATGACCCGCACCAAGCTCATCGGCGTGCGCGACCCGCTGGGCGTCCGCCCGCTGGTCCTCGGCCAAGTCGGCGACGGCTGGGTGCTCAGTTCCGAAACCTGTGCGCTCGACATCATCGGCGCCCGTTTCGTGCGCGAAATTGAACCGGGCGAGATGGTCGTCATCAACGAGAACGGCGTCGAAAGCCACCGCCCCTTCCGCCCGCGCCGCTCGCGCTTCTGCATCTTCGAACATGTCTATTTCTCGCGCCCCGATTCCATCATCGGTGGCCGATCGGTCTATGAAACCCGCCGCCAGATCGGCGTGGAGCTGGCCAAGGAAAGCCCGGTCGACGCCGATCTCGTCTGCCCGGTGCCCGATTCCGGCACCCCCGCCGCCATCGGCTATAGCCAGGAAAGCGGCATCCCCTACGCCATGGGCATCATCCGCAATCAGTACATGGGCCGCACCTTCATTGAGCCGACAGAGCAGATCCGCAACATGGGCGTCCGGCTCAAGCTCAACGTCAACCGCGCCCTGATCGAGGGCAAGCGCGTGATCCTCGTCGACGACAGCGTGGTGCGCGGCACCACCTCGCGCAAGATCAAGGAGATGATCCTCGACGCCGGCGCGGCCGAGGTGCATTTCCGCATCGCGTCGCCCCCCACGGCCTGGCCCTGCTTCTACGGTGTCGACACCCCCAACCGCGAGAAATTGCTGGCCGCCACCATGTCCGAGGACGAGATGCGCGACCACCTCGCCGTGGACAGCCTCAAGTTCATCTCGCTTGACGGTCTCTACCGCGCCGTGGGCGAGGCCAAGGGCCGCGACACAGGCTGTCCGCAATATTGCGACGCCTGCTTCTCGGGCGACTACCCGGTGGAACCTTCCGACCAGATTGAAAAGGGCTTCGAACTGAAGGCGGCGGAATAACGAGGCCGCCTGCACCGGCTTGTAAGCGTCCCTCCGCCAGTCTGATGCTGCAACGCAGCGCCATTCCGCCGATGCTTGAAAACCTGGGTTTTCATTGCCCCGAGTCGCCCTTAGGGCCTGCGCGTTCACCCGTGCAACGCAAGCAGGCAAGAAATGGCATCCGAGACCGACACACCCCGCGAAACACTCGAGACGGCGACCGACAAGAACGCGCTCCCCTCGGGGCGCCTCGCGCTGCTCGGAACCTTCATGAAACCCGATGGCGACCGCGCGCTCATCCGCACCGCCTCGGGCAAGATCGCGACCGTCACCAAGGGCACCACGATCGGCAACGCCAAGGTGATCGCCATCGAGGAGGGCAGGCTCGTGCTCATGCGCGGCACCAACACCACGACGCTGGAAATGCCGCGCGGCTGAGGCTTGACCGCACCCGGTCCGACAGGGCACACGCCCGACATGGACGATACGCCGCTTCGCTACCGCCCGCATCATTTTCTCTGCTCGCTGGGATTCCAGGGCAAGGGCTATTCCGACGCGTTCACCGCCAACATGGCCCGCATCGTCGACGACCGCCTGCGCGCGCCCGGCGGCAATGACGTGGCGATCGAGGTCGTCGGCGCCACCGACGACATCTGCGCGCCCTGCCCCAAGCGGCGCGGCACGCTCTGCACCTCGCAAGCCAAGATCGCCACGCTCGACACCCGCCACGCCGGCGCGCTCGGCCTTTCCGTGGGCACTTGCCTCACGTGGGGCGAAGCCAAGCAGCGTATCAAGGCAAACGTCCTGTCCGGCGCCCTGACGCAGCTCTGCGCAGGCTGCCAATGGCTCGACCTCGGGCTGTGCGAAGCCGCTCTGAAAAAGCTTCACGAAAGCGCCTGAGCCGTTTTCTACTCAGGAAACACCCCGGAAAATACGCATTTTCCGGCACAGAATTTGCGCAAATTCTGCCCCGCCCAAACGCAAAGCGCCGCCCCGATCCGGGACGGCGCTAGAAAACTCTTGTCCGTCGGATCTTAGCCCTTGCGCGCCTGCAACGCCTTCCAGCCGCCCCAGACGACCATCGCCGCGATCACGGCCTTGACCGCGTCACCCAGCAAGAACGGCGCCATCCAGCCGGCCCAAAGGTCGGGCATCGTCGTGCCCATCACCATTGCCGGCCATGCCAGCCCGGGCACATACAGAAGCGCCGAGATCGCCATGGCGATCACCGCAGTCGACACGACACCCCGCGCCAGACCCTTTTCCACGGCCAGACCGGCCAGGAACGCCATCGCTGCAAAGCCAAAAAGGAAACCAGCCGTCGGCCCCATCAGCGCCGCAACCGAGGCACCGTTGGCAAAGACCGGCAGGCCCATCGCGCCATAACCCAGGTAGGTGACCAGCGTCGCCAGCCCCAGCTGCGAGCCGAAGGTCAGCCCGACGATCAGGATCGCCAGCGTCTGCAATGTCATCGGTACCGGGAAGAACGGGATGCTCACCTGCGCGGCCATCGCGATGAACAGCGATCCGCCGATCACCAGCCCCAGTTTTTTCGTCAGACCTTCGTGGCCGATCACGGCCTTGCTCAAAACGGTATCCGCCATGGCGCTGTCCTTTCCTGTCTCGTTTCACCCGCCTTTCTTGGCGCCGCGGCACCAAGTGTCAAGACATTATAACGCCCGGCTCTCCCTATGACACATCGACGAAAGGCTGGGCGCGCGCCCGCGGCACCATCCCCGACGCCAGGCGTCGGCCCGACGCTTTACACTTGATATTGCCCGGCCGGGATGAGATTTGGCAGGGCATGGAAAACGCACCCTCTCGCAAACTGGCCCTGGTGACCGGCGCCTCCCGCGGCCTCGGCGCGGCCCTCGCCCAGACGCTTGCCCCGACCCACCACATCGTCGCCGTGGCCCGCACCACCGGCGCGCTGGAAGAGCTCGACGACCGCATAAAGGCGCAGGGCGGCGACGCGACGCTGGCGCCCATGGACATCAACACCGAGGCCGCCATGGCCCAGCTCTGCCGGTCGATCTACGACCGCTGGGGCGCGCTCGACCTCTGGGTGCACACGGCCGTTCACGCCGCCCCGATGACGCCCACGCACCAGATCGACGCCAAGGACTGGCGCAATTCGCTCAACACCAATGTCGACGCTGTCGCCCGCCTGATCGGCTTTGTCAGCCCGCTTCTGGGCGAGACCGGCCGCGCCGTCTTCTTCGACGACCCCCGTGCCGGACAGAAATTCTTCGGCACCTATGGCGCCACCAAGGCCGCCCAGATCGCGCTGGCCCGCAGTTGGCAGGCCGAGACCGTCAAACTCGGGCCGAAGGTGCAGGTGCTCGACCCCGGCCCCATCGCCACCGCGACCCGTGCCCGGTTCTTCCCCGGCGAGGACCGCGACGCCCTGCCCACCGCCCCCGACGTGGCCGCGCGGCTACTGCCCGAGATCCTGTAGCACCCGACAGGCTTGGTCGCGCCCATCCGGCAAGTGCCGGCACACGGGCCTGTCTCCTTGGAAAACCGGTGCGCAAACACGCCAGATAGCCCTGTAGCACGGGCGGCAGCCCCATTGCGCCCCAAACAGATACATCATAAAAACCACGACTTGCCTGTTTCTTGCGGAAATTACTGCGTTTCCCTGAAACTTTCCGCCAGCCCGTTCCGTCTGTTCGTTCGCGGGGGCGCAGAAAGACAGGAAACCACGGATGCGCATTCTTATCAGTGTTCTGACAAAACGCAGCCGACAGGCTGAAGCACCGGCCGAAGAAGCATCGTCGCGGATCACACGCGACGAGATCGCCAGCCTTTTCGCCGCAGAGCTCAGCTACTGAGGTCGGCGGCCTGCCTCTCACAGTCCTGACGCGGCGAAGGCATAGACACAACATTCGATCCGATTAAGCCTTGGAACACGCGCGTCAGGATGCGTGGCGTCCCGGTAATTGCAGGCTTTTTCCGGTCGAATGTATTTACAGTTGCATCCGCCCCGCCCCGGCTTTTTCTTGCCAAAAATACTCCCTCCAACACCCGCCACCTGATGCCACGCCCGGACGTTCTGTTGCCCTCCGGACGCGGCCCCGTACAGCCCATATCCCGCACAGCCTGCAGCGCTTGCTCCCTGACCACAGCCCCGCTACACAAGGCGAAACGCCGCCAATCCGACACACCGGCAGGAGCAGCCCCTTGCGCATTCTCATCACCAATGACGACGGTATCTCGGCCCCCGGCCTCGCCGTTCTGGAAGAGATCGCGACCGACCTTGCCGGCCCCTCGGGCGAGGTCTGGACCGTGGCACCGGCGTTCGAGCAATCGGGCGTCGGGCACTGCATTTCCTACACCACCCCGATGATGGTCAGCCAGATGGACGAGCGCCGCTTTGCCGCACAAGGCTCGCCCGCCGACTGCGTGCTGGCCGCCGTGCATGACGTGATGAAGGACGCGCCCCCCGACCTGATCCTGTCGGGCGTGAACCGCGGCAACAACGCGGCCGAGAACGCGGTCTATTCCGGCACCGTCGGCGCCGCCATGGAGGCGGCGCTGCAAGGCTTTCCCGCCGTCGCCCTCAGCCAGTATTACGGCCCCCGCAACCGCGATCTCGACGACAAGTTCGAATCAAGCCGCCAGCATGGCCTTGCCACCCTGCGCACCCTTCTGGACAAGGGCGTCTGGACGCAGGACGATTACGGCATCTTCTACAACGTGAACTTCCCGCCCATCCCCGGCGCCGAGGTGCAGGGCGTCCGCGCCTGCCGCCAGGGCTTTCGCCGCGACATGGGCTTCGGCGTGCAGCCTACCACCTCGCCGTCCGGGCGCCGTTTCCTGTGGGTCACCGGCGCACCGCAGGGCGAGCCCACCGCCGACGGCACCGATGCCGACTGGAACCTCAAGGGCTACATCTCGGTCACGCCCATGCGCGCCGACCTCACCGCCCATGACGCCCTCGACGCGCTCAAGGCGATCGAATGACGCTGATGACCGAGGATGCCGACGATATCGCCGAACGCAAGATGCAGTTTCTCTTCGCGCTGCGCTCGCGCGGGGTGACCGACAAGCGCGTCCTGTTGGCGATGGAAAAGATCGACCGCGGCGCCTTCGTGCGCGGCCATTTCGCCACCCGCGCGTACGAGGACATGCCGCTGCCGATCGCCTGCGGCCAGACCATATCGCAGCCCTCCGTCGTCGGCCTGATGACGCAGGCGCTCAAGGTCACGCCCCGCGACAAGGTGCTGGAGGTCGGCACCGGCTCCGGCTACCAGGCCGCGATCCTCAGCCAGATTGCCCGCCGCGTCTATACCATCGACCGGCACAAGGCGCTGGTGGCCGACGCCAGCACCATATTCCAGGCGCTGGACCTGACCAACATCACCGCCCTGACCGCCGATGGCAGCTTCGGCCTGCCCGAACAGGCCCCCTTCGACCGCATCTTGGTGACGGCCGCGGCCGAGGATCCGCCCGGGCCGCTCTTGGCGCAGTTGAAAATCGGGGGTATCATGGTGGTACCCGTGGGGCAGTCCGACGCGGTACAAAGCCTGATCCGGGTCACAAGATCCGAGACGGGCTTCGATTACGACGAACTGCGCCCGGTGCGTTTCGTGCCCCTGCTCGAAGGGTTGGGCCGGGACTGACAGGACAGGACAGAACCACAAGGCCGGGACCGCCCCGGTCACCGCTTTGATCCCCGGGCAACAAGGGGACCGAGATGAGGACAAGATCGAGATGAGCCACTTCAAGACCCCCATGCGACCCTTCGTTTGCGCCGTGGCGCTGCTCGCCGTGGCCGGATGCGACAATTTCGACATCGACATGCGCGACGGCGGCCCGGGCACCGCCGAGGCCGCGCGCAACGCCAGCGCAAACCGGCCAACCCCCGACAGTCGCGGCATCATCTCCTACCCGAATTACCAGGTGGCCGTGGCCCGCCGTGGCGACACGCTGCAAAGCCTCGCGCGCCGCATCGGCGTCGACGTGGGCGAGTTGTCCCGCTACAACGGCATTCAACCGGGCGACACCCTGCGCGACGGCGAAATCATCGCCCTGCCCGGCCGCGTTGCCGAACCCGCCGGTGGCCCGCTCACGCCGCGCCCCGGCGTCGACATCGCCTCGGTGGCCGGGAACGCGATCGAGAATGCAAGCTCGGGCCGCACCAGTTCCAACCGCACCCTCGACCGTGGCCAGTCCGGCGTCGAGCCCGTCCGCCACCAGGTCCAGCGCGGCGAGACCGCCTTCACCATCGCGCGGCTCTACGACGTTTCCGTGCGCAGCCTGGCCGACTGGAACGGCCTCGGCACCGATTTCGCCGTCCGCGAAGGCCAGTACCTGCTGATCCCCGTCGCCGTGCCCGACGCCAAGCCCGCGCAGGTCCAGACCACGGCTCTGGAAACCACCTCTCCCGGCCAGGGCAGCCCCACCCCCACGCCGCCCTCGGCGGCCCAGCCCCTGCCCGAGGAAGAGACCGTTGCTGCCGCCAAGCCCGTGGAAAGCACCGCCGCCCCCGATCTAGGCGGCAACACCGCCAGCGCCAGCAGCAATGCCCGCATGAGCTATCCGGTGAAGGGTGACATCATCCGCGAGTATTCCAAGGGCAAGAATGACGGCATCGACATCGCGGCACCGGCCGGCACGCCCGTCCGCGCCGCCCGGTCCGGCACCGTGGCGGCCATCACCAAGGACACCAACGGCGTGCCGATCATCGTGGTCAAGCACGACCAGAACCTGCTGACGGTCTATTCCAACGTCGACAAGGTGAGGGTATCCAAGGGGGACAGGATCTCCCGTGGCGGCCAGCTGGCTTCAATCCGCACCGACGGCTCCGCAGCCCTCCATTTCGAGGTGCGCGAAGGCTTCGAAAGCGTCGATCCGCTGCCCTACCTGCAATAGGCGCATTACGCCCGGTCGCGCCTCAGATAGAGCAATAATTTCCGAGATATTATTGCGCCACTCGCAACAACAGGCCCCCACCGTAGGGTGGGGTTCCACCCCACCATCGCGAAACAGATCAAAACAGGCACAGCTTCCGGCCCGTTTCACAGTTCCAAAAATACTCAGGAAAATCCTACAGGCTCACGCCCCGCCGTCCGGCCAGATCAGTGAAATACTGCCACGCCACCCGGCCCGAGCGCGACCCGCGCGTCGCCTGCCACTCGATGGCCTCGGCCCGCAGCGTGGCGTCGTCGATCTCGACCCCGTAGGCGTCGCAATAGCCCCGGATCATCGACAGGTACTCGTCCTGGTCGCAGGGGTGGAACCCCAGCCACAGCCCGAACCGGTCCGACAGCGACACCTTTTCTTCCGTGGCCTCGCTGGGGCTGATCGCGCTCGACCGCTCGTTCTCGATCATGTCGCGCGGCATCAGGTGTCGGCGGTTCGACGTGGCATAGAACACCACGTTCTCCGGCCGCCCCTCGATCCCGCCATCCAGAACCGCTTTCAGCGACTTGTAATGCTGGTCATCATGGCCAAAGCTCAGGTCGTCGCAGAACAGGATGAACCGCGCGTCGCTCTGCCGCAGGATGTTCAACAACCGCCCTACGCTGGGCAGGTCCTCGCGCTGCAACTCCACGATCTTCAGGTCCGGCCCCTCGGCTCGCACGGCGGCATGCACCGCCTTCACCAGGCTCGATTTGCCCATCCCCCGCGCGCCCCACAAGAGCGCATTGTTGGCCGGCAGCCCCTTGGCGAAATGGCGCGTGTTGTCCAGAAGCGTGTCGCGCGAGCGGTTGATCCCCACCAGCAGGTCCATGTCCACCCGGTTCACGTCCGGCACGGGGTGCAGCCGGTCGGGCTCCACATGCCAGACAAAGGCATCTGCGGCGTCGAAATCCGGCGCCTCCATCGGTGCCGGGCGCATCCGCTCCAGCGCGGCGGCGATCCGTTCCATCGGGTCTGTGGTCATGTCTTGCTCCGGTCTTCATCCAGATCGTCGAGGTCGCCCGCGTCGTCCTCGTCATCCGCGTCGAACTCGGCCTCCATCGGATCGACCTCGTCGTCATCCTCGAACCATACGCCCTCGGCGCGCAGCTTCTCTTCACGGGTCTTCTCAACCCGGCGCACAAGGAAGATGGAAATCTCGTAAAGTCCGTAAACCACGGTGAACAGGATCAGCTGCGTCACCACGTCCGGCGGCGTCACGAGGGCGGCCAGAAGCAGGATACCGACCATCGCGTATTTGCGCACCGCGCCCAGCCCTTCGGCGCTCACCAGCCCGGCCTTGCCCATCAGGGTCAGAAGCACCGGCAACTGGAAACAGATGCCAAAGGCCATGATGAATTTCAGCGTGATATCAAGGCTCTCGTTCACCTTACCGAAGAAGGTGATGCGCAGACCGTTATCCGTCTCGGGCACGACCGCGCCCAGGTTTTCGGGCACCACGGGCAGGTTCGGGTCGGCCACCGTCTCCACCTCGCTAACCGATCCGGTCAGCAGGTTGGCAAAGATCGAACTGACATCCGCGAACCCTAGGAAAAAGTTCATCGCCAGCGGCGTCACCACGAAATGCGCGAAGGCCGCGCCCAGCAGGAACATGATCGGCGAGGCGATGATGAAGGGCAAAAACGCCGCCTTCTCGTTCCGGTACAGCCCCGGCGCCACGAACCGCCACATCTGCGCCGCGATCACCGGAAACGCCAGCATGAAGCCGAACACCATCGAGATACGGAAAAGCGTGAACAGGTATTCCTGCGGGCTGGTGTATTGCAGCGTCGGCGACGGGTCGCCCAGCGTCCGCAGCGTCGCCTCGATCGGGCCAAGCAGGAATTGCAGGATCGGCTCGGCCACCGCGAAAGCCAGGATGATCCCCACCAGGAACGCCAGCACAGAGCGGATAAGCCGCGTGCGCAACTCCGCCAGATGCTCGATCAGCGGGGCCGAGCTCATCTCGATGTCGTCGTCGTCGGTGGCGCTCATGCAGGTTTATCCGAGGCGGGCTTCTTCGCAGCCGGTTTCTTCGCAGCCGGTTTTTTCGCCGGCGCCTTGCTTGCAGCCGCCTTTTTCGGCGCCGCCTTCTTGGGCGCGGGTTTGGCCCCGGATTTCGGCGCTGCCTTTTTCACCGGCGCCTTCTTGGGCTGCGCTGCCTTGGCCGTGCTGTCCGTCTTCGCCGCCGCAGGCGTCGGCTTCGCAGTGTCGTCCTCGGCCTTGGCCTTGGCCGCTTCTTCCGCCGCCTTGCGTTCCTCGGCCATCTCGGCCGAACGCTTCGAGATCTTGTCGACCATCGCCTTGCGGTCGTCGTCGAACTCGGCCCGCTTGGGCTCGGGCCCGGCCATGGTCTTGGCGGTGAAGCTGTCGGTCGATTTCTTGACCTCGTCCATCGCCGCGCCCATCGGGTTCGTGGCCGATTTCAGGGACTTGGACACCTCGTTGACGCCCGCCTCATCCGCCGCGTCGTTCATCGCCCGGCTGAATTCGCGTGCCATCTGCTTGGCCTTGCCCACGAACCGTCCCACGGTCCGGAACATGCCCGGCAAATCCTTTGGCCCCACGACGATCAGCGCGACGATGCCGATCACCATGAGCTCGGTCCAGCCCAGGTCGAACATTCTGAAGCGTTAAACCTTGTCTTTTTCTTTGCCGTCTTCGGGCGTGACGTCCCGGGCCGAATCCGCAGCGTCGTTGCTGGCGTCCTCGACTTCCTTGTTTCCTTCCGCGACGCCCTTCTTGAACGAGGTGATGCCCTTGCCCACCTCACCCATCAGCGACGAGATCTTGCCGCGTCCGAAAAGGACCAGCACGACCACCGCAATCAGCAAGAGCCCCGGAAGGCCGATGTTGTTCAGCATGATATGTCTCCCTTATCCCGGCCCCGTTTCTGAGGTCCCGCAGGATGTACGTCAACCGTATCTAAGCGGTTGCGCCGCCGGTTGGAAGAACCAATCCGCCGCAGAGTCCGGGTTTTTCCACAGCAGAGCCAGAAAATTCGAATCTTCTGGCTCAATTTTTGCGCAAAAATTGACGCCTAGCCTGCCCGCCGCGCCGAAGCGAAGACCGTGGCACATCCGACCAACAGCACGACCACGCAGATCGCCAGCAACTGTTCGTACTTGTGCCACTCCGCCAGCGGCGTCGGCGCGAACACCGCGCCCCTTGCGAAATAGGTCATCGCTCCTGCCATCGCCGCCGCGAAACTGACCGAGAAGGCCCAGACAGGCACCCGGCGCCCCATCACCAGTCCCGCCAGCAGAACGGGCGTCAGGAACAGGCTCGCGGTACCGCTGACCGCCACCGCGTCAAAGAGGCTCTGATTGTCCCACAGCGTCAGCGCGGCCCCCGCCAGCATGAAGCCCACCATCGCCATGCGCCCGCCGGCCAGCGTGCGCGGCGCAAGCCCCAGCTCGTCCACCATCAACCGCGCCGCACTGGCCAGCGCGGAATCGAGCGTCGACAGCGCACTGACCAGCAGCGAAACCAGCAGCGCCACATAGACCCAGACCGGGAACATCCGCGCCCAAGTCCCCAGCAGTTCACCTTCGTATTCCGCGCCCCGCAGCGCCGCCTCGATCCCGAAAAAACCGAAGCCCACGATGCAGAGAAACGAGATCCAGAAGGCGTGCAGGAACGACGCGCGAGTCGTTTTCTCATCGGCAAGGAATCCGCGATCCATCATCACCGGGTCATGCACCGGGTAGGAAAACACCTGCAGGAACGCGACCAGCAGCAACACCTGCCCATTCCACGCCCCGCTCGCGCCCTCGGACGTCAGCACCGCGCCGATATCGAACCCCGGTGCAGCTACCAACGCCACGAAGGCCACGCCGAAAACCACTATGAAAACAAGCATCTGCACCACGTCCGTGCGCAGCGCCGCGCTCAACCCGCCCCAGGCGCTGTAGGCCAGGCCCAGCCCCGCCACCAGCAGGATCGACGCCTCGCGCGCCATGCCGACCTCCGGCAGGGCCGCGGCAAAGATCAGGCCGACAACCAGCAGGTTTGCGAACACCTCCGACAAAAGCCGCAGTGCGATGACGATGTTGTAAAGCGTCGTGCCCGTGCCGCCGAACCGCCCGCGCAACCAGTCCTGCACCGAGCCGGCCCCCTCGCGCCGCAGGCGCGCCACGACGAAGCCGCCGGTCAGGAACGAGCCATAGTAGGCCGCATAGGCCAGCACGCCCCAGATCCCGTAGAAATACCCCAGGATGGCCGAGTTCATCAGCGACCGGGCAAAGATCCACGTCGTCACCTGGCTCAGCACCAGCACCCACAGCGTCGGCGCCCGCCCGGCCACGCTTGCGCCCCCGAAGAACCCTTCGACCGTCGCGCGGCGCGGGGTTACCAATAGGCTCGCCACCAGAACGAGCCCGAAAATGGCAATGATGGCAGTGGTTTGCATGGGCGCCGCTCCTCTTCGGTCCAAGTCTCGAACCGATAGCAGCGCCCCTGCACCCGCGCCAGACTCTTCGCGCATCCCGACGCGAACGTGATCGCCCGTGTGCGCGACTATTACATCGTGGCGTTGATCGCGCCGCCATCCAGCAGGATGTTCTGCCCCACGATGAACCCAGCGTGCTGGCTGCACAGGAACGCGCAGCTTGCGCCGAATTCCTCGGCCGTGCCATAGCGCCCGGCCGGGATCGTCGCCGCCCGCTGCGCACGGGCTTCGTCGATGCTGATCGACTGCGCCTCGCTCACGCCCTTGTCCAGCGAATCAGCCCGGTCCGTTGCATGAATGCCAGGCTGCAGGTTATTGATATTCACACCTTTTCCCGCAACCTGCCGCGCCGTGCCCGCAACGTACCCGGTCAGCCCCGCACGCGCCGAATTGCTCAGCCCCAGCACCGGGATCGGCGCCTTCACGCTTTGCGAGGTGATGTTCACGACCCGGCCCCAGCCGCGCTCCATCATCCCCGGCACCAACGCCTTGATGAACGCGATGGGCGTCAGCATGTTGGCATCCAGCGCCTTGATGAAATCCTCCCGGTCCCAATCCGTCCACTTTCCCGGTGGCGGGCCACCTGCGTTTGTCACAAGGATATCAACGCCTTCCGCGGCGCTTATCACCTTCTTCTGCCCTTCCGGCGTGGTCACGTCACAGGCCACGGTGGTCACCTTTACGTCGAACTCGTCGCGAATGGCCTGCGCCGACACCTCCAGCGCCTCTTCCCCGCGGGCGTTCATCACCAGGTCCACGCCCGCCTCGGCCAGCGCCCGGGCACAGCCCAACCCCAACCCTTTCGACGACGCGCAGACCAACGCGCGTTTACCTTTTATTCCAAGGTCCATGATACAAACTCCCGATATTTTCGACCCCAGTTAGCACTCCCTCCCGCCAAAGGACCAGCAAATCCCCTGTTCGCGTCGCCATGTTGACCACATGACGCCATAATCCTACGCTACGCCACCCAAGCAGGCAGCGCAGGTCCGCCAACGGACCGCAACAGGACAAAGGAACAGCATGACCAAGGGCCCAGAGCGTCCGGCCTACGCCATCCCCGTCCTTCGGGCGGCGGATTTCACTGTCATCAACGGGGCCAACCTGGGCGATTCCATTTCCTTCGCGCACGAACTCGACCTCGACGACACCTATGACCTGCGCGTCGGCGCCCGCCTGCACCGCATGTCGCTGGCCCCCGGCGGCGGCAATGCGCTCACCATCATGGACGGCTCCCGCCTTGGCACACCCGGCGCCACCGTCCATCTCGACAGCTGCCTGACAATGATGTCCGCCAACGGCCAGACCTCCGAGATCCTGATCCTGGTCGAGGTCGACGCCGCCGGCGACGTGGCCCAGGTCTATGCTCACCCGCTGGCCCAGCTGAAACCGCGCACCGGCTACAGCCTCGTGGGCATCGACACCGTCAACGCCCGCCAGAAATTCGCCGAAGTGGCCTGCGTTTCGTTTTCCAAGGGCACGCATATCACCATGGCCTCCGGCGCCCAGACCGCGATCGAGGATCTCAAGATCGGCGACCGCGTCCTCACCCGCGACGACGGCCCCCAGCCAGTGCGCTGGATCGGTCAGTCCACCGTGCGCGCCGTGGGCGAGTTCTCCCCCATCCGCATCCGCGCGGGCGCCATGAACAACACCGGCGACCTGCTGGTCAGCCCCGATCACCGATTGTTCGTCTATCAACGCTCCGACGCGCTCGGCGCCGGCCGGTCCGAGGTGCTGATCCGCGCCCGCCATCTGGTGAACGGCGACACCGTGGTGCAGGAGGATGGCGGCTTCGTCGAATACTACCAGCTGCTCTTCGACACCCACCAGATCATCTATGCCGAAGGCATCGCCGCCGAGACCCTGCTGGTCGACCCGCGCACCCGCGCCGTCCTGCCGCAGGATCTCAACGACGAACTCGCCCGCGCCCTGCCCCTGGGCGGGCACGGCAACCGCGCCCACCTGGAATTCGAGGTGAACGAGGCCGACATCCAGCCCGACATGGCCCGGCTACTCAAGGACGCCTCGACGCGCTGATCCGCCTCACACCTCCGAGTAGGTGTAAAAGAACTCCTCGCGCACGATCTTGCCATCCGCCACGGTGTAAATGCCGACCTCCTCCATGTCCGACACCTTGCCGGTCTCCGTCTCCTTGACCTTCGAGCGGAAGATCACCGCGAACCGGTCGTCGCCGTGCCACATCGGTCCGGCGACCTCGGCCTCCAGCATCTCCATCGCGCCTTCCCACCGCTCGTGTTTTGCCCGGATCCCGTCCAGCCCGTGCGTCTCTCGGCCCTGCCCCATGTCGACGGCCTCAACCGACACCGCATCGGCGGCGTAAAGCCGGCCCAGGTTTTCCTTCGCCCGGCCCTCGCGGCACCCGGCGACCAGTTCATTTGCAATCTCCATCATGCCCATCTGTCGAAACTCCCATTTCTGACGTTCACGTAATGTTCCAATGCTGCCACGCCGCAGCGTTCCGGTCCACTGGCGTTTCGATGCCGCAGGCGGTCTCTGGCCACATCCTGACAGCATCACCCTGGCACACCAAGATGACACCGACGCGATGCCACTCGAATACCGACGCGATACCGACGCCCGAATCTTGCACCCGCCCCGCGCCGCCTCTATAGCGTCGCTCATGTTGGATACCGTCCCAAATCGCCCCGATCTGCCGCCCGAAATCGCGCGGCGGCGCACCTTTGCCATCATCAGCCACCCCGATGCCGGCAAGACCACCCTGACCGAGAAGTTCTTGCTCTACGGCGGCGCCATCCAGATGGCCGGTCAGGTCCGCGCCAAGGGCGAGGCACGGCGTACCCGCTCGGACTACATGCAGATGGAGAAAGACCGGGGCATTTCCGTCTCGGCCTCCGCAATGTCGTTCGATTTCAACGACTTCCGCTTCAACCTCGTTGACACGCCCGGCCACTCGGACTTCTCAGAGGATACCTATCGCACCCTCACCGCGGTCGACGCCGCCGTCATGGTGATCGACGGTGCCAAGGGCGTGGAAAGCCAGACGCAGAAGCTGTTCGAGGTCTGCCGACTGCGCGACCTACCGATCCTGACCTTCTGCAACAAGATGGACCGCGAAAGCCGCGATACCTTTGAGATCATTGACGAAATACAGGAGATGCTGGCGATCGACGTGACCCCGGCCTCTTGGCCCATCGGCGTCGGCCGCGATTTCATCGGCTGCTACGACATGCTGCGCAACCGGCTGGAACTGATGGACCGCGCCGACCGCAACAAGGTGGCGGAAAGCATCAAGATCGACGGTCTGGACGACCCCAAGCTGGAGGACCACGTCCCCGCGCATCTGGTCGAGAAACTGCGCGAAGACGTTGAAATGGCCCGCGAATTGCTGCCGGATCTCAACCCGCAATCGGTACTCGAAGGCCATATGACCCCGATCTGGTTCGGCTCCGCCATCAACTCTTTCGGCGTCAAGGAATTGATGGACGGCATCGGCACTTACGGCCCCGAGCCGCAGCCCCAATCGGCCGAGCCACGCCAGATTTCACCAGAGGAATCAAAGGTTTCCGGATTCGTCTTCAAGGTGCAAGCCAACATGGACCCCAAGCACCGCGACCGCGTCGCCTTCGTGCGCATGGCGTCCGGCCACTTCAAGCGCGGCATGAAACTCACCCATGTGCGCTCCAAGAAACCCATGACGGTTTCCGCGCCCGTGCTCTTTCTCGCTTCCGACCGCGAACTGGCCGAAGAGGCCTGGGCCGGCGACATCATCGGCATCCCCAACCACGGCCAGCTGCGCATCGGCGACACCCTGACCGAGGGCGAGGCCCTGCGCGTCACCGGCATCCCGTCCTTCGCGCCGGAACTGCTGCAAAACTGCCGCGCAGGCGATCCGATGAAGGCCAAGCACCTGGAAAAGGCCCTCATGCAATTCGCCGAGGAAGGCGCCGCCAAGGTGTTCAAGCCCACCATGGGCGCGGGCTTCATCGTCGGCGTCGTGGGGCAACTGCAGTTCGAGGTTCTGGGCAGCAGGATCGAGCAGGAATACGGTCTGCCCGTCCGCTTCGAGCAGTCGCAGTTCACCTCCGCCCGCTGGGTCCACGGCCCGAAAGAGGCGGTCGAGAAACTCGTCAACGCCAACAAGCAGCACATCGCGCTCGATAACGACGGCGACACGGTCTACCTCACCCGCCTGCAATGGGACATCGACCGCATCGAACGCGACTACCCGGACGTCAATCTGTCGGCGACCAAGGAAATGATGGTGTGACGGGCCTCTTCGCATCATTCTGGCGCAATGGATGACCAGGTATACCCCGGCGGATTTGCCTCTCTCGTAAAGCGGTTCGAGGACAAGCGCACCCAATTCACCAATTGGCAAGACCTGCTGCCGCCAATCGATGCGGACCTCTCGCGCTTCTTCCACGCGACCGTTTCCCCCGGCCCCGTGCCACCGCGCCGGAAAACGCGCGACATCCACGAAAAGCACGAGGATTTCAGCGTTCAACTGGCCGGCTACAGCGAGGCGCATGTGCTGAACGCGATCCTCATCGCGGTGCTGCGCCGGCGTGATCCGCCGGATGAGGCCCTGACCCTGTTTTTCCGCCTGTGGTCCGAGCATGGTGCACGCCTGGTCAAGGACATGCCCGTGCGCTGGATGGTGTCCTCCGCCACCACCTTTGCGGATCATGGCCGGACCGGCGACCAACGCGCCTGCGGGATGGGGCTTTCAGTGCTCTTCGACACGATCAAGCTCTACGAGAGCGAACGCAGCTACAGCGGGCTCTCCGGGCGAAAGCTCTTCAGCCTTCGGCCCGGTGAAAAGCACCACAGTATGCCTTTCGGGGTCACCCGCTATTCCTTCAAGTCTGGCGACCTCGACAAGAACATGCTCGCCCGGCTCTGGCTGCTGTCCGAGGCCGACGCGACCATCGCCCCTCTTGCCCGCGCGATGCTGCGCCTTGTCGTCACCGACACGCGTACCGTCTTCTCCCGCGTCCAGCGAATGAAGGCGGCACGGGCAGAGCGTCGCGCCAGGAAGCAACCGTGACCCTGCAGAACCGAGTCATGCCCACGGGCGAGATCGCGGCCACGCCGGAACGCGGCACCCTCATGGGAAACCGGGGCATCCTGCACGACGCCGATCAACGACTGGGCAAGGCGCGCTGGCGGCACGCTCACTGGGTCACCTGTCAGCTGAGCTTCAAGGGCCGCCGCCGTGCCCTGATGCAGCCCGGAGCCTACACCGAACTTTTCTTCCTCGACGAGCCCACGGCGCTCGCCGCCGGTCACCGCCCCTGCGGCGAATGCCGTCGCCCGGAGTTTAAACGCTTCGTTTCGCTTTTCCGCGCCGCCAACGGCACCGCGACGCTGGCCGAAATCGACCGCCTGATGCACCGCGATCGCGTCACGCGCACGCGCGCGCAGGTCCGCCACACGGCAGCCCTCGAAACGCTGCCCGATGGCGCCTTCATCCTGCACGACGACGCGCCGCATCTGGTATGGGGCGACCGCCTCCTGCGCTACACCCCCGGCGGCTACACCGCCGCCCTGCCCCGCACCACGAGACCCGCGACCGTGCTCACACCGGCCTCGACCGTCGCCACACTGGCCGCCGGGTACCGCCCTTCACCGCACCACTCGGCCACGCAAACGCACCCCTGACCTTCTCCTGGCCTCAAATATCCCTGCCAGAGGTACCGACCTCTTGCGCGCACAGCGCCCCTGTCACATGCTCAGGCCATGAGCAGTGACCCCACATGGGGCGTGGTCGCCACAATCAATGCGCCCGCCCAAGACATCCTGAATTTTGCCGCGCACTACCTCGACCTGGGCGCCCACCGGGTGTTTGTCTACCTGGACGAGGACACGGCGCAGGCCCGCTCGGCGCTCAAGCGGCACCCCAAATGCCGCGTGATCCTGACGGATGCCAATTACTGGAAACGCCGCCGCCGCGACAAGGGGCGGCCGGACGCGCACCAGCACCGCCAGTCGCTCAACGCCACGCATTGCTATACACGCGATCCGCAGGTCGACTGGCTCCTGCATGTCGACGTCGATGAATTCTTGCAGCCCCTGTCGCCGCTCACCGCCCAACTGGCTGCGATCCCGCCCGGCATCCTGTCTGCCCGCGTGCGCCCGATCGAGGCAATGCAGCCCGATCCCGCCGACCCGCCGCCGCCCGGCACAATCTGGTGCAAGGGCTTCGATCCGATGCTGCGGATCCGCCGTGAACAGACCGCCAGGCTTTACCCCTGCTACGGCGAGCATCTGAATGGCGGCTTTCTCAGCCACGTCGCCGGGAAGTTATTCGTGCGCACCGGGCAGCCCGATGTCAGCATCCGTATCCATAACGCGTTCGTCGGAAAGACACGCGATTCCAACCTCTTCGACCTCCACGACTGTCGCCTCGTGCATCTTCATGCCCCCACCTGGGACGACTGGCAGGCGCGGTTCCGCTACCGGCTCACCCGAGGCTCCTACCGGCCCGACCTCAAAGCCAACGCCCGGCACTCGGAAACGGCCCTGACGATGCACCAGCTGTTCTCGATGCTCGAGTCCGAGGGGGGCGAAGACGCCCTGCGCGCCTTCTTCACCGAGGTCTGTGTGGCCACGCCGGACCTGCGCACCCGGCTCGACGCGCTCGGCCACCTGCACGCGGTCTCCCTCGATCTGGACGCCAAACGCGCCCGGCATTTCCCGAATTTCACCTGATCGCCCTTGATTGTTGCCGCAACGCACACAATTCACACGACATACACACTTTGTCCGTCCCGTGGCGTCGCACATTGACCAACGCCCGGCCTTCAGATAGGGGAAGTGCACCAAGGCCCTGCACTTACGGGCCAATTCGAGATGGCGGGCCAGAATCGTGTCCGCAAACCTGTGGACATACATGACAAAATTTTCTGACCTGAGCCTGAACCCCAAGGTTCTGAAAGCCGTCGAAGAAGCCGGCTACGAAACCCCCACCCCCATCCAGGCGGGCGCCATACCTCCCGCGCTCGAAGGCCGCGACGTCTTGGGCATCGCCCAGACCGGCACCGGCAAGACCGCCGGGTTTACCCTGCCCATGCTGTCGCTTCTGGCCCGGGGCCGTGCCCGCGCGCGCATGCCGCGCAGCCTGGTGCTTTGCCCCACGCGCGAACTCGCCGCGCAGGTGGCCGAGAATTTCGACACCTATTCCAAGTACCTCAAGCTGACCAAGGCGCTGCTGATCGGCGGCGTAAGCTTCAAGGAGCAGGAACAGATCATCGACAAGGGCGTCGACGTCCTGATCGCCACGCCCGGACGCCTGCTCGACCATTTCGAGCGCGGCAAGCTGATCCTTTCGGACGTGAAAGTCATGGTCGTGGACGAGGCCGACCGGATGCTCGACATGGGCTTCATCCCCGATATCGAGCGCATCTTCGGCCTGACGCCCTTCACCCGCCAGACGCTTTTCTTTTCCGCCACCATGGCGCCCGAGATCGAGCGCATCACCAACACGTTCCTCTCCAGCCCCGAACGCATCGAGGTGGCCCGTCAGGCGACGGCCTCCGAGACGATCGAACAGGGCGTGGCGATGTTCAAACCCTCGCGCCGCGACCGGGCAGACAGCGAGAAACGCAAGCTGCTGCGCGCGCTGATCGACGCCGAGGGCGAGAAGCTGACCAACGCGATCATCTTCTGCAACCGCAAGACGGATGTGGATATCGTAGCCAAGTCGCTCAAGAAATACGGCTACGACGCTGCGCCCATTCACGGCGACCTCGACCAAAGCCAGCGCACCCGCACGCTCGACGGCTTCCGCGCCGGCGATCTGCGTATTCTCGTGGCCTCCGACGTGGCCGCCCGCGGCCTTGACGTGCCCTCGGTAAGCCATGTGTTCAACTTCGACGTCCCCGGCCACCCCGAGGATTACGTCCACCGCATCGGCCGCACCGGCCGTGCCGGGCGCGACGGCAAGGCGATCACGCTCTGCAACCCGCGCGACGAGAAAGCTCTCAGCGCGGTCGAGAACCTGATCCAGAAAGAGATCCCCAAGCTCGACAACCCGCTGGGTAACGCCGCGCCCGAGCCCGAGGCCGACGCAGCCACCGAGGACACGCCGAAGAAGCCACGCCGCTCGCGCAGCCGCCGCAAGTCGGATGAGGCGCAAGAGGCGCAGGACACCGCACCGCAGAAAACCGAGGACGCCAAGTCCGAGCCGACAGCCGACGCGAAATCCGAATCCAAGTCGCAGGACGAAAGCGAGAAACCTTCGCGCGGCCGCAGTGGCAGCAGCGGCAAGAAGCAGGACAACAAGGACAAGTCCGGCCCCGTCGGCATGGGCGACCACCTGCCCAGCTTCATCGCCAAGAGCTTCGACGAGCGGATGGTGTCCTGAACCGGCCTCGTAGGGTGGGTGAGAACCCACCTTCCGCACGCGTCAAACCGATTCCGTAGGGTGGGCGAAAGCCCTCGCGCCCCCGCCCCAAGCGTTATGACAACCGGCTGATAATCACCGTCACCTCGGGCTTCTTGCCGATCTCGCCCTGCGCGCTCTGACGCGCCACCTTGCGCAGTCCGTCCTCCAGCGCGTCATCGTCGCTCAGCGTCTTGGGCTTCGCACGCCCCATGAACTGGCTCAGGTCCTCTTCCAGAACGTCCACCAGCGGCGCGCGGCTGCTGCCGGTCTCGGCCAGCCCCATGATCTCGCACCAGGGCTCGCCCAGCGGTTCGTCACTCTCGTCCAGGATCACGTTGATCGTCACGTGCCCGTTCAGCGCCATGCGGATCCGATCGCGCACGATACCGTCAAGTGCTCCGACCTTCACCGACCCGTCAAGGTAGGTCCGCCCGGTGTCGACATACTCGGCCACCTCTGCACGGTTGCCGCTCAGATCGATCATCGTGCCGTTCGGCGCCAGAACCCCGTGCAGCTTGCTTTCGCCCGCCAACTTCACATGCTCGCGCAGGTGCCGGTGCTCGCCATGCATCGGAATCACGAATTGCGGTTGGACAATCTGGTGCAGCTTCTTCAGGTCGGGCCGGTTGGCGTGCCCCGACACGTGGTAAAGGCCGCTGCTGTCATCCACAACGTCCACGCCCTGTTCGCTGAACTGGTTGATGATGCGAATGACACCGCGCTCGTTGCCCGGAATCGTCTTGGACGAGAACAGGAACGTGTCCCCGGGCTTCAGCGTAATCCCGTTATACTTGCCCTGCGCCAACTGCGCACTGGCCGCGCGCCGTTCCCCCTGGCTGCCGGTGACGATCAGCATCACGTTCTCGCGCGGAATGTCCCGCGTGTCCTCGGGGCTGATCGTGCGCGGGAAATCGGTCAGCACGCCGGTCTCGACCGAGGCTTCGATCATCCGCCGCATCGCCCGGCCCAGCAGACAGATCGACCGCCCGGCCCGTTCCCCGGCCTGGGCCAGCGTCTTCACCCGTGCCACGTTGCTGGCGAATGTCGTCGCCACGACCATGCCCTTTGCGCCTGCGACAAGCTTCTCGATCTCGGGGCCCACGGTGCTTTCGCTGCGCCCCTCATGGGCGTTGAACACGTTGGTCGAGTCGCAGACCAGCGCCTTCACCCCCGGCTTGGCGATCTCGGCCCACATCGCCTCGTCAAAGGCCTCGCCCACCACCGGGTCCATGTCGATCTTGAAATCGCCCGAATGCACGATCCGCCCCGCCGGCGTGTCGATCACGAGGCCGGAACTTTCCGGGATCGAATGCGAGATCGGCGCGAACCCCACGGTGAACGGTCCCGCTTGGGTCGTCTCGGGCCAGGGCGACACGGTCTGCACCGCCTTCTCCGGGTGGCCATGCTCGTCCATCTTCCGCCGCGCGATATTGGCGGTGAACGCCCGCGCGTAAATCGGCGCGCCCAGCTGGTCATAGTAATGCGCCACCGCACCCACGTGGTCTTCGTGCGCGTGGGTGATGAACACCGCCTCCAACTGGTCGCGCCGCTCTTCCAGCCACGCGATGTCGGGGAAAATCAGGTCCACCCCCGGCGTGCCATCCATGTCCGGAAACGTCACGCCGAGGTCCACAAGGATATACCTTTCCTTGCCGGGCGCGCCGTATCCGTAGACATAGGCGTTCATGCCAATTTCCCCCGCCCCGCCAAGGGCAAGGTACGTCAATCTCTCACTGCTCATCCCCGATCAGCCTTCCTTGTTATGGGCATGGATCACGGTCAGCCCATGCATCGTCAAATCTTCTCGAATTTCGTCGAACAGCAGGTCGCCCTGCGCGAAAAGCGGCGCAAGGCCACCCGTGCCGATGATCTTCATCGGCGTCTCGTACTCGGCCCGGATCCGCTCTGTCACACCGCTGACCAGCCCGACATAGCCCCAGAACACGCCCGACTGCATACAGTCCACCGTGTTGGTGCCGATCACCTTCTGGGGCTTCGTCACGTCGATATGAGGTAAGGCCGCCGCCGCCATGTGCAAGGCCTCGAGGCTCAGGTTGACGCCGGGGGAAATCACGCCCCCGACATAGGCGCCATCCTCGGCCACAACGTCAAAGGTCGTTGCTGTGCCGAAATCCACCACGATCAGGTTGCCGCCATAAAGGTCGTAGGCCCCGGCGGCATTCACCAGCCGGTCCGGCCCCACCTGCGTGCCCTCGTCCACCCGCGGCTGGCGCGGCACCGCGCATTCCGGCTTGCCCACCACGATGGGCCGGCAGCCAAAGAAACGGTCCGCAAAGACGCGCAGGTTGAACACCACGCGCGGCACCGTGGACGAGATGATGACATCGGTGATATCGAGGTCGATCTCGTAATGCTTCACAAGCGTCGAGAACCACGTGAAATAGGCATCCGCCGTCCGCGCATGGTGGGTCGAGGTGCGCAGGGTGCACAGAAACTTCGACCCGTCCCAGATCGCGAAAACCGTGTTGGTGTTGCCGCAGTCGATCGCCAGAAGCATCTTGGCGCCCCTCTCTTTCGTCAGAAAAACACGTCCGCCGCCGGGATGACGTGGCGCGATTTGGCATCTGTTAGAACAAGATTGCCGCCCGCGTCCACCGTCTCGAACGTGCCGGTAAATTCCTCGCGGCCCGTCCTTGCGGTTATTACTTCGCCCAAGCGCGCCGCCCGGTCCATCCAGGCCGCGCGAATGGGCGCAAATCCATACGTCGCGAACTGTGTCTCCAGCTTGGCATAGGCCGGAGCAAGCAGGTCAAGGAACTCCTCCGCTGCAACCTCCACCCCGGTCTCGGACATGAGCGATACGGGCCGCACAGCCCCCGGCTCCACCGCGTCCGCCTCGGGTGCGTCGCGCAGGTTCACCCCGATTCCGATGGCGAAATGGCTTAGCCCGCCACCCGCGCCCGCGCTTTCCAAGAGTATCCCGGCCAGCTTGCCGCCGTTCAACAGCACGTCATTCGGCCATTTCAGCGAAAAGCCCGTAGGCCGTCCCGTCACTGCCACGAACGCATCAAAAAGCGCCAGCGAGGCCACGAAAGACCGCAGCGCCACCTGGTCCGGGCTTTCCGTGGGCCGCATCACCAGCGTCGCCGCGAAGTTGCCCGCCGGGTTGGCCCAGGGTCGCCCGCGCCGCCCCCGCGCCGCCGTCTGGTGCCGCGCCATTATCCATTCCGGACCGCTCAGGCCGGGCGCAATTCGCGCCGCCTCGGCGTTGGTGCTGTCCACCTCGTCCAGCACCCGCCGCCCGTATCCTTCTGGCCACGGCTCTTTCATTGTTCAAAATATACTCCCGCCGGAGGCGCCCGAAAAACAAAGCGACGCGCCAAGGGCGCGTCACCTTTTTCCAGACTGCGATGCGGTTCAGTCGACAAGCGTCGCCGCCGCCGCCTGCGCCATGGCCTCGACGCCGAACATGTTCAGCATCCCCACGACCATGATCGCCGCCGACGCCATCAGGAACCCCCACAGCACCGGCGATTTGCGCGCTTCCAGCGGCTCGCCCTCTTCGCCGAAATACATGAAGAAGACGATGCGCAGGTAATAGAACGCCCCGATCACCGACGCGATCACCCCGGCCACCGCCAGCCAGACAAGCCCGCCATCGTAAGCGGCCCGCAGTACGTAAAGCTTGCCGAAGAACCCCAGGAAAGGCGGCACGCCCGCAAGGCTGAACATCAGGATCAACACCGCCAGCGCCCGGCCCGGATGCGCCCGGGAATAAAGGTTCAGGCTGGCGATATCCGTCACCGGCCGCCCGTCGCGTTCCATCGACAGGACAAAAGCGAAGGTGCCGACGTTCATGGTCACGTAGATCGCCATGTAGACCAGCATCGCCTGCACGCCGAACGCCGTGCCCGCCGCCAGCCCCATCAGGGCGTATCCCATATGCGCGATCGACGAATAGGCCATCAGCCGCTTGATATCGGTCTGCCCGATCGCGGCGATCCCGCCCAGGAACATCGACAACAGCGACAGCACCGCGATCACCTGCTGCCAGTCGCCCACCACGCCGCCGAACGCGTCATGCGCCACGCGGGCGAAAAGCGCCATCGCCGCCATCTTGGGCGCGGTGGCAAAGAACGCCGTGATCGGTGTCGGCGCGCCCTCGTAGACGTCCGGCGTCCACATGTGGAACGGAACCGCCGAGACCTTGAAGGCCAGCCCCGCCAGCACGAACACCAGCCCGATCAGCAATCCGAGCGGCGCCTGTCCTTCCGCCGATGCGATGATCCCGGAAAACAGCGTCGTGCCGGTATAGCCATAGACCAGCGAGGCCCCGTACAGCAGGATGCCCGAGCTGAGCGCGCCCAGCACGAAGTATTTCAGGCCCGCTTCGGTCGATTTCACGCTGTCGCGCCGCAGCGAGGCGACGACGTAAAGCGCCAGCGACTGCAACTCCAGCCCCATGTAAAGCGCCATCAGGTCACCGGCACTGACCATCATCATCATGCCCACGGCCGCCAGCGCCACCAGCAGCGGATACTCGAACCGCAGCATGTCGCGCTGCGCCATGTAGTCCTGCCCCATCAGCAGCACGGCCGCTGCCGACAGCAGCACCGCCACCTTGGCGAACCGCGCGAACCCGTCATCGTTGAACATGCCGCCGAACGCCGTGCGCGTGCCATCGCCCGAGAACCCGATCCAGGCCGCCATCACCACGAAGACCGCCGCCGTGATCCACACCAGCAGCGGCGCGTACCGATCCTTGCCGGTATAGGCCACGCCCAGAAGCGCCGCCATCGCGTATACCGAGATCAGGATCTCCGGCAGGATTACATTCAGATCAGCCTGCATGGGACTACTCCGTCGCAGCGGCCAGCTTGGTCGCGCTGTCCGCGTCGACCAGGGCCGTTTCATAATTGGAAATCAGCGCCTCGACCGAGGGGCCGATGATGTCGGTCACAAGGCTAGGATAGACGCCCAGCAGCAAGGTCATCACCACCAGCGGGGCAAAGATCGCCTTCTCGCGCTGCGTCATGTCCTTGATCGACTTCAGGCTTTCCTTGATCAGGTCGCCCAGCACCACCCGGCGATAGAGCCACAGCGCATAGGCCGCCGACAGGATCACGCCAGACGTGGCCACCAGCGCCACCCAGGTGTTGACCTTGAATATCCCCATCAGCGTCAGGAATTCCCCGATGAAGCCCGACGTGCCCGGCAGACCCACATTGGCCATCGTGAACAGCATGAAGATCAGAGCATAGGCCGGCATCCGGTTCACCAGGCCGCCATAGGCGTCGATCTCGCGCGTGTGCATCCGGTCATAGATCACGCCCACGCACAGGAACAGCGCACCCGAGATGAAGCCGTGGCTCAGCATCTGGAAGATCGCCCCGTCGATCCCCTGCTGGTTCGCCGCGAAGATCCCCATGGTGACGTAGCCCATGTGCGCCACGGACGAATAGGCGATCAGCTTCTTCATGTCTTCCTGCGCCAGGGCGACCAGCGAGGTATAGACGATGGCGATGGCCGACATCCACAAGACCAGCGGCGTCAGCACTTCGGACCCCACCGGGAACATCGGCAGGCTGAATCGCAGGAAGCCATAGCCGCCCATCTTCAACAGGATCGCCGCCAGCACGACCGAGCCCGCCGTCGGCGCCTGCACGTGCGCATCCGGCAGCCAGGTATGCACCGGCCACATCGGCATCTTCACCGCGAAACTTGCGAAGAACGCGATGAACAGCAGCGTCTGCATGCCGCCCACGATCTGGATGCCCAGCAGGCTGAACGTCTCCGACCCGAAACTGTGCGTCATCAGCGTCGGGATATCCGTCGTGCCCGCCTCGGCGAACATGGCGACCATCGCCACCAGCATCAGGACCGAGCCAAGAAACGTGTAGAGGAAGAACTTGAACGACGCATAAATGCGTTCCTTGCCGCCCCAGATCCCGATGATCAGGAACATCGGGATCAGCCCTGCCTCGAAGAACAGGTAAAAGAGCACCAGGTCCAGCGCCATGAACACGCCCAACATGAGCGTTTCCAGCAGCAGGAAGGCGATCATGTATTCCTTCACCCGGTGCGTCACGTTCCACGACGCGGCAATGGTGATCGGCATCATGAAGGTCGTCAGGATGACAAACAGGATGCTGATCCCGTCCACGCCCATCTTGTATTGCAGCCCCAGAAGCCACTCGCGTTCTTCCACGAACTGAAAGCCGGTGTTGTTCGGATCAAAATCGAACAGGATGAACAGCGAGACCAGAAAGGTCAGCCCGGTCGCGATCAGCGCCACCCACTTGGCATTGCGCTGCGCCGCTTCGTCGTCGCCCCGCAGGAACACCGCCAGGATGAAAGCCGCGATGGCGGGAATGAAGGTGGTGATGGAAAGCAGGTTATCCATTAGTTCGCTCCCCCGCTAAGGCTCACCCATGTGACAAGCACCGCGATCCCGATGACCATGGCAAAGGCATAGGTGAAGATGTATCCCGACTGGGCCCGTCCGGCGAGGCGGGTGAAGAACGGGATGATCCCCATCGCGACCCCGTTGATGGTCCCGTCGATGACGTTGCCATCGCCCTTCTTCCACAACAGGCTGCCCAGCCGCTTGGCGGGCCGAACGAAGACAAAGTCGTAGATCTCGTCGAAATACCACTTGTTCAGCAGGAACAGGTACAGCGGGCGCTGGTTCTCGGCCAGCCGTCCGGGGATCGACGGGTTCAGGATGTAGAACCAGAACGCCGTCAGGAAGCCGACGATCATCGCCACGAAGGGGCTGACCTTGACCCATTTCGGCACCGCGTGCGCGTCGTTCAGGATCGTGTTGCCCTCGGCGGCATAGATCGCGCCCTCGCCCGGCTCGCCGGTGAACACATAGTGATGCTCCTCGCCGTAACCGCCTTCTTCGGTCTCGGCATGGGCCTCACCCTCTTCGGCATGGCTCTCGTCGGCCGCCGCGGTCTCTTCACCGTGCTCCTCGGCGCCTTCTTCGTGGTGCTGCTCTTCCGCGTAAGGCACGCCAAAGAACTTCGCCACCGTGTCCGTATGCCCGAAGAAGCTGTTGTACCAGATCATGCCGGCAAAGATCGACCCGAGCGCCAGCACGCCCAGCGGCGCCACCATCACCATCGGGCTTTCGTGCGCGTGCTCATGCGTGTGCTTGTCGCCGCGCGGCTCGCCCCAGAAGGTCAGGAACATCAGCCGCCAGCTGTAGAAGCTGGTGAACAGCGCCGCGATGACCAGCGCCCAGAAGGCAAAGCCACCACTGGTGCCCGCATAGGCACTCTCGATGATCGCGTCCTTCGACAGGAAGCCGGCAAAGCCGATCGTGGTCAGCGGGATGCCCACGCCGGTAATCGCCAGCGTCCCGATCAGCATGGCCCAGAACGTATAGGGAAACTTCTTGCGCAGCCCGCCATAGTTCCGCATGTCCTGCTCGTGATGCATCCCGTGGATGACCGAGCCCGCGCCAAGGAACAGCATCGCCTTGAAGAACGCGTGCGTGAACAGGTGGAACATTGCCACGCTGTAGGCCCCCACACCCGCGGCCACGAACATGTAGCCCAGCTGCGAACAGGTCGAATAGGCGATGACGCGCTTGATGTCGTTCTGCACCAGCCCCACCGTGGCCGCAAAGAACGCCGTCATGCCGCCCAGCACCGTGACGAAGGCCAGCGCGCCGGGCGCGAACTCCATCAGCGGCGACATCCGGCAGACAAGGAAAACCCCCGCCGTCACCATGGTCGCCGCGTGGATCAGCGCCGACACCGGCGTCGGGCCTTCCATCGCGTCCGGCAACCAGGTGTGCAGGAACAGCTGCGCCGATTTGCCCATCGCGCCGACGAACAGCAGGAAGGCGATCAGGTTCGCCGCATTCCACTCCGTCCAGAGGAACGTCAGCTGCGTATTCGCCAACTCGGGCGCCGCCGCGAACACGTCGTCGAAATTGATCGAGCCTGTCAGGAAGAACAGTGCAAAGATCCCCAGCGCAAAGCCGAAATCCCCCACCCGGTTCACCACGAACGCCTTGATCGCCGCCGCGTTGGCGCTTGGCTTGCGGAAATAGAACCCGATCAGCAGGTAAGACGCCAGGCCCACGCCCTCCCAGCCAAAGAACATCTGCGCCAGGTTGTCCGCCGTCACCAGCATCAGCATGGCGAAGGTAAAGAGGCTCAGATAGGCAAAGAAACGTGGGCGATAGCTCTCGTCGTCACGGAAATTCTCGTCATGGGCCATGTAGCCCATCGAATACAGGTGCACGAGCGCCGACACCGTGGTGATCACGATCAGCATGATCGCCGTCAGCCGGTCCAGCCGGATCGACCACGCCACGTCCAGTTCGCCCGACTGGATCCAGTCGAGGATGTGGATGTACTGCGTCGTCCCGTCGAAGCTGAAAAACACGATCCAGCTCAGGAGCGCCGACAGGAACAACAGGCCCGTGGTCACCCACTGCGCGCCCGCGTCCCCAATGACGCGCCAGCCGAAGCCCGCGATGATGGCGCCCAGAAGCGGGCCGAATAGAATGATCTGTTCCATGCCCTCAGCCCTTCATCACGTTGACGTCTTCCACGGCGATCGTGCCGCGGTTGCGGAAGAAGCAGACAAGAATGGCAAGCCCGATGGCGGCCTCCGCGGCGGCCACGGTCAGCACGAACAGGGTAAAGACCTGCCCCACCATGTCACCCAGGAAGCTGGAAAATGCCACGAGGTTCACGTTGACCGACAGCAGCATCAACTCGATCGACATCAGCAGGATGATCACGTTTTTCCTGTTCAGGAAAAGCCCGAAAATCCCGATGACGAACAGCGCCGCCGCCACCGTCAGGTAATGCTCCAGTCCAATCATGTCGTCCCTCCGGGCCGCGCCCGTTCGTTTGTCTTTTCATCCCGTCCCGGGCCTGACCCGGGACCTCATTGTCTCTTGCCCGGGCCCGACGGTCCGGGAGGCCCCGGATCAGGTCCGGGGCGCGAACAGCAGGATTACAACCCCTGCCCCGGTTTCACGTCCTTCAGTTCCATCGCCTTGGCCGGATCGCGGTACATCTGCGCCAGCACGTCCTGCCGCTTGACGTCCGAGCGGTGGCGCAGCGTCAGCACGATCGCGCCCATCATCGCCACCAGCAGGATCAGACCCGCCAGCTGGAACAGCAGGAAATACTGGTCATACAGCAGCATCCCCAGCGCCTTGGTATTCTCCAGGTCGGTCGGCGTGACGGCCGCGCGCGCGCCCTCGGCATCCGTGGCCATCTGCCAGTTGCCGAAGGCGACGCCGAATTGCATCAGCAATATGATCCCGATCAGCAGCGCCAGCGGCATGTATTTCGCCATCTCCGCCTTCAGCTCGGCGAAATCCACGTCCAGCATCATCACCACGAACAGGAACAGCACGGCGACCGCGCCCACATAGACAATGATCAAGAGCATCGCCACGAACTCCGCGCCCAAAAGCACGAAAAGGCCAGCCGCGGACAGGAACGCCAGGATCAGCCACAGGACCGAGTGCACCGGGTTCCGGCTGACCACCGTGAACAGCCCCCCCGCCAACAGCGAGACCGCAAAGAGATAGAAGGAAAACGCGGCAATGGTCATGTGTCCTGATCCTCGTCCTTGGCCTCGTCCATGACCTCGCGCGCGAAATCCATCGCCCGGTTCATGGACGGGATACCGGCAAACATCGCCATCATCGCGATGGTCTCGGCAATCTCGTCTTTCGTGGCGCCCGCTTCCAGCGCGTGGCGCACGGTCATCCTGATCTGCGTATCGCTCTGCGCGCCCAGCATGGTCAACCCCGCAAGCGTGATCAGCAGACGCGTCTTGGCGTCCAGACCGTCCTTGCTGATGCCGCGGCCGAACATCATCTCCATGAATTCCTTCGGCATGGTGGGCCACATCGCCTCGAACCCCTTGGGCGAGAACGACTCAAGCGCCGGATTCATGGTCTTCACCATCTCCTGCGCCTGGGCCATCATGGCCTCGAACGGGTTCGTCGGATTACTCATCTGTAAGGCGCGTCCATTTCCAGGTTGCGGGCGATCTCGGCTTCCCACCGCTCGCCGTTCTCCAGCAGTTTCTGCTTGTCATAGAACAGCTCTTCGCGGGTCTCGGTGGCGAACTCGAAATTCGGCCCCTCGACGATGGCATCCACCGGGCAGGCCTCCTGGCAGAAGCCGCAATAGATGCACTTGGTCATGTCGATGTCATAGCGCGTCGTGCGGCGGCTACCGTCGTCGCGCGGCTCGGCGTCGATGGTGATCGCCTGCGCGGGGCAGATCGCCTCGCACAGCTTGCAGGCAATGCACCGCTCTTCGCCATTGGGATAGCGCCGCAGCGCGTGCTCACCCCGGAACCGCGGGCTCAGCGGGCCCTTTTCATGCGGGTAGTTCAGCGTCGCCTTGGGCGCGAAGAAATATTTGAACCCCAGCTTGAAGCCGTTGAACACATCCTTCAGCAGGAAGTATCCCGCGGCGCGTCCGTAATCGATCTGCGTCATGGTCGTCAGCCTCCCATTGCGTAGCGGGCCCAGAACGACCCGAAGACTTCGAATTTCGCCAGGAAGGACACGATCACGACCCAGGCGAGCGACAGCGGCAGGAACACTTTCCAGCCGATCCGCATCAGCTGGTCATAGCGATAACGCGGCGTGATCGCCTTCACCATGGCGAAGAGAAAGAAGAAGAACGCCATCTTCGTGACCATCCAGAACACCCCGTCCGGCAGCCCCGGAATGGGCGAAAGCCACCCGCCGAAGAACAGCAGGCTCGTCAGCGCGCACATCAGGAAGATCGCGATGTATTCCCCGGCCATGAACAGCAGGAAGGGTGTGCTGGAATATTCCACCTGGTAGCCCGCCACCAGTTCCGATTCCGCCTCCGGCAGGTCGAACGGCGGGCGGTTGGTTTCCGCCAGGCACGAGATGAAGAACAGGAACACCATCGGCAGGTGCGGCAGCCAGTACCAACCGAAGAAGCCGAAATTCGTGTCCTGCGCCGCCACGATGGACCCGAAGCTCAAAGAGCCGGTCGAGATGATCACCCCGATGATGATCAGGCCGATGCTGACCTCGTAGGAAATCATCTGTGCCGCAGACCGCAACGAGCCCAGGAACGGGTATTTCGAGTTCGAGGCCCAGCCGCCCATGATCACGCCGTAAACCTCCAGCGACGAGACGGCAAAGACAAAGAGGACCGCGACGTTGATATCCGACAGGACCCAGCCGTCATTGAGCGGAATCACCGCCCAGGCCAGCACCGCCAGCACGAAGCTCGCCATCGGCGCCATCATGAACACGGTACGGTCCGCGCCCGCTGGCACGACGACTTCCTTGAGCACGTATTTCAGCGCGTCGGCCACCGTCTGCAACAGGCCATAGACCCCCACCACGTTCGGCCCTCGCCGCATCTGCACCGCGGCCCAGATCTTGCGGTCGCCATAGACCAGAAACAGCAGCGACACCATCACGAAGCCCACCACCGCAAGGCACTGCGCCATGATCAGGACAAAGGTCCCAAGCGGGGTTGTCAGAAATTCAGCCATTCGTCCCTCATACCGTCGGTATCCCGTTCTCTGCGCAACTGGCGGCCACGACTTCCGCGTCGATCCTTATGATGCCACCGGGCAGCGTCGGCGAGATGGTGTAAACCGCATCTGCGGTCCAGATGCCACCCCGTTCGTCCACATTCGTGCGCACGTGGCGCGCAAATCCGTATCCCCGGATCAGCGTGTACTCCGCCGCCGCGCATTCGGCGTATTGGCTGACGTCCTCGGCTGTCCGCGCCCCGGCCATTTCCACACGGAAATTCACCAGGTCCCCGTCCAGAAGGCGCGTCTCGATGCCCCGATACTCTGGGTCGAACGCCTCCTCGGGGTCAGCGCCCGGCGCCGCACAGGCGGCCAGGCCCGCGAAAGCCATGACCGACAGCGCCCATATGCCAAGCGCGGCTTGCGTCATTCCGCGGCCACCGGCTCTTCGCGGCGGTCCTTGGCGTTTGCGCTCAGTTCTGCCATCAGCGCGCTGGCCCGGGCAATCGGGTTTGTCAGATAGTGATTGCCCAGTGCGGCCCCGATGGAGCCCGACGACGGCTCGACCTTGTCCACCATGGTCCATTCGTTCTCGGGCACCGCGTCGATCTGTGCGACATGCGGCACCTCCTCGATCAACGCGCGGCGCAGCTGCGCCAGGCTGTCAAAGGGCAGCACCGCGCCCATCTCGCCCGACAGCGCCCGCAGGATCGCCCAGTTCTCCTTGGCCTCGCCCGGCGGGTGCCCGGCGCGCAGCGCCAGCTGCGGACGCCCTTCGGTGTTCACGAAGACGCCCTGTTCCTCGGGATAGGCCGCGGCGGGCAGGATAATGTCGGCGCGATGCGCGCCCCTGTCGCCATGGCTGCCCTGGTAGATGACCAGCGGCCCCTCCGCGATCTCGATCTCGTCTGCGCCCAGGTTATAGATCACGTCAGCGCCGTCCAGCGCGGCGGTAATCCCGCCGTCGGTCACACAGCCCGCATCCATCGCGCCCACGCGGGAGGCGGCGGTGTGCAGGACCAGCATCTTGGCACCCATTTTCTCGGTCAGTTGCATCGCCATGCTCAGCGCCGCAGGCCCGCCATCACCGATCAACGCGCCCTGCCCGATGATCACGATCGCGTCCTCGGTCTCCTTGGCCTCGGACAGAAGTTGCGGCAGCACCCGGTTGCGCGCTCCCAGCTCGGTCGCGTCAAAGGTCAGCTCCGCAGGTTGCCCGGCATGCACCACCTCGGCCCCACGCAGCCACGCCTTGCGGATGCGCGCGTTCAGCACAGGCGCCTCAACGCCCGGATCGGTTCCGATCAGGACGATCTTCCTCGCCGTGTCGATCTCCTCGATGCGCGCCGTGCCCACATAGGCCGAGCGGTTGCCCGGCACCAGGTGCGCGCCGTCGGTGCGGCATTCCACGCGCCCGCCCTGGCCTTCGACCAGCTGGCGCAGCGCGAACGCCGCCTCCATCGGCACCAGGTCGCCCACGAGGCCGGCCACGGTCTTGCCTTTCATGGCCGCAGCGGCCTTGCCCAACGCCTCGGGCCAGGTGGCCGGACGCAGCTTGCCGTTCTCGCGGATAAAGGGCTTGTCCAGCCGCTGACGGCGCAGCCCGTCCCACACGAACCGCGTCTTGTCCGAGATCCATTCCTCGTTCACGCCGTCATGGTTGCGCGGCAGGATGCGCATCACTTCGCGCCCCTTGGTGTCCACCCGGATGTTGGACCCCAGCGCATCCATCACGTCGATGGTTTCCGTCTTGGTCAGCTCCCACGGACGGGCAGTGAACGCATAAGGCTTGCTGACCAACGCCCCGACCGGGCACAGGTCGATGATGTTGCCTTGCATGTTGCTGTCCAGCGTCTCGCCCAGGTAGGCGGTGATCTCGGCATCCTCGCCCCGGCCGGTCTGGCCCATCTGGTTGATACCGGCCACCTCGGTGGTGAAGCGCACGCAGCGGGTGCAGGAAATGCAGCGCGTCATGTGGGTTTCCACCAGCGGGCCCAGGTTCAGGTCCTCGGTGGCCCGCTTCGGCTCGCGATAACGGCTGAAGTCCACGCCATAAGCCATTGCCTGGTCCTGCAAATCGCACTCGCCGCCCTGGTCGCAGATCGGGCAGTCCAGCGGGTGGTTGATCAGCAGGAACTCCATCACGCCTTCCCGGGCCTTCTTGACCATCGGGCTGTTGGTGCGCACGACCGGCGGCTGGCCTTCGGGGCCGGGCCGCAGGTCGCGCACCTGCATGGCGCAGCTGGCCGCCGGTTTCGGCGGCCCGCCGACAACCTCCACAAGACACATCCGGCAGTTGCCCGCGATCGACAACCGCTCGTGGTAGCAGAACCGCGGGATCTCGATCCCCACCTGCTCGCAGGCCTGGATCAGGGTCATCGCCCCGTCCACTTCCACTTCCTGATCGTCGATGATGATTTTGCGAAGGTCAGACATGAATTCTCACTTTGCTCTCAGTAGCTGCCCGATCTGGCTGCCATTCGCCATTTCGGCTTGGCCCAGAACACACAGGCTGGCGGGGTCAAGGTTGCTGGCCCCTTTCGATTTGAAATACGCGTTGCGCCGCTCGCGCATGGCCGCCTTGTTGGCGTCGTTGTTGATATACGCATCGATCTCGGCCTCGCTATAACCGCGCTCCGCCGCCGCTTTCTTCAGCGCGCTGGCATAGGATTGCGCCCGGAACAGCCGCCCGCCGATGCTGCCGCACTCGCGGCGGATCTTGTCGGCTGCCGCAAGATAGAGCAGCCCCTGGTTGATCCCGGCCTCGTCCTTCAGTCCCGCCTGTGCGGGCAGTGCTGCCGCCGTCAGGGCCGCGCCAAGGGCCAGACCAACGATCTTGCTCGATACACGTTTCATATCTGTCTTCCTCTCACAAGGGCGCCCGGACCATCCGCCGCGCCATCTGCTGCGCAGATGGTCCCCAGCGGCGCTGTTATGCAATAACAGCCGCCCCATGCCTTTGATATGAAAGAGGAAATTACCACAGCACACATTTCCCCGTGAAGGTCAGCTTGTTGCCATTGGGTTGTACCGTGCCGCGCGGCGCCAGCGGGCTGATGTACCACTCCACCTCCGAGGTGCCGAAATTCTGCACGCAGTACCGTTTGCCCTCGTAGGCCCCCGCCGCCAGCGCGCCGTCATAGCCGCGGTTGACGCGCGGCACGGTCACGACGAACCGCTCGCGGTTGTCACGCGAGGCCGCCTTGGACTTCTGCTTGTAGAACACCCCGTTGAACGTGACCCGTTCGGTGGTCCGGTTACACCCCGCAACCATCGCGCCGGCCATCAGCACCAGCACAAGGGCCCGCGCCCCGTTTTTCAATGTCGTCATCCTGGTCACGCTCTCTGGCCTTCCATTCTTGTCATTCCGCCGCCACAGGGGCGCAGCCGCGGGTCTGCCACAACCGGGCCTCTTCCAGGTGAGACCAGCCAAAGGCATGGTCACTGTCGCCTTCCGCCTTCCGGCGCTCCAGCCGTTCCAACCCCTCGTCCAATGTCGGCCGGTGCCCCTGCGGCACCCACCACATGACGAAATGCATCTCGCCCATCACCTCGAACCATTCCGCGCGGCGTTCATAGAACTGCCGATGCACGGTGTTCCAAACGAAATTCTCCAGGCTCGCCGCATCTTCCCACACGGTCAGGTTGGCCACGAACTGCGGATCCCCCCCGATGCTGGTCTCGGTGTTGCCCGTGCCAGGCTCGCCCGAGCCTTCCATCATCCACACGAACCCCGGCATCCGCTTGCCCATGCCGTTCACACGGTCCAGCGCGCCCATGAACTCCGCCACGCGCGGGTCATCCGTGGGCGCGACAAGCCGTCCGACATTCAATTGCGCAAGATGAGGTGTGCCGGGCATCGGTTCCTTACTCCGCCGCCACCGCAGACACCTTGCCGGTGCGCTGCGCCTTGATCCGGTCCTCGATCTCGTCGCGGAAGTTGCGGATCAGGCCCTGGATCGGCCAGGCCGCCGCATCGCCCAGGGCACAGATCGTATGACCCTCGACCTGCTTGGTGACGTCGAACAGCATGTCGATCTCCTCGACCTCCGCCTCGCCGCGCACCAGCCGGTCCATCACCCGCATCATCCAGCCCGTGCCCTCGCGGCAGGGCGTGCATTGCCCACAGCTTTCGTGCTTGTAGAATTTCGACAGCCGCCAGATCGCCTTGATGATGTCCGTGTTCTTGTCCATCACGATCACCGCCGCGGTCCCCAGGCTCGATCCGACCTCGCGCAGCGCGTCGAAATCCATGATCGCGTCCTTCATGTTCTCGCCGCGCACGCACGGAACCGACGAACCACCGGGAATGACCGCTTTCAGGTTGTCCCACCCGCCGCGAATGCCGCCGCAATGCTTGTCGATCAACTCTTCAAAGCTGATCGACATCGCGTCCTCGACCACGCAGGGGTTGTTCACATGGCCCGACACGGCGAAAATCTTGGTGCCCGCGTTGTTGGGCCGTCCGAAGCCGGCGAACCAGTCCGCCCCGCGCCGCAGGATCGTCGGCACGACCGCGATGCTCTCCACGTTGTTCACCGTCGTGGGACAGCCATAAAGCCCCGCCCCGGCCGGAAACGGCGGCTTCATCCGGGGCATGCCCTTCTTGCCTTCAAGGCTTTCCAGCAGCGCGGTTTCCTCGCCGCAGATATACGCCCCCGCGCCATGCGCAAGGTACAGGTCAAAATCATAACCCGACTTGCAGGCGTTCTTGCCGATCAGCCCGGCCTCGTAGGCCTCGTCGATCGCCGCCTGCAACGCTTCCTTCTCGCGGATATATTCACCGCGGATATAGATGTAACAGGCGTGGGCCTGCATCGCGTAGCTGGCGATCAGGCACCCCTCGATCAGCGTATGCGGATCGTGGCGCATGATCTCGCGGTCCTTGCAGGTGCCCGGCTCGGACTCGTCGGCATTGACCACCAGGTAGGCGGGCCGCCCGTCGCTTTCCTTGGGCATGAAGGACCACTTGAGCCCGGTCGGGAAGCCCGCGCCGCCCCGGCCGCGCAGCCCGCTGGCCTTCATCTGTTCGACGATCCACTCGCGCCCGTTCTCGAGGATGGTCTTGGTCCCGTCCCAATGGCCACGCGCCTGCGCGCCCTTCAGGCTGCGGTCGTGCATCCCGTAGAGATTGGTAAAGATACGATCCTGATCGTCCAGCATCAGATAACCCCTAGTTTCCCCGGCTGTCGCGCCAGATTTGATAGATGAGCCAGAAGGCGAACAGGAACCCCGCCAGTGCCACAAGGTCGAAGGCGAGGCGCAGCTCGGTGCTGAACCCCTCCTTCTCGCCGATCAGGGTGACCAGCACCCAGAACACGCCCGTGCCGGCAATCACCAGCCCGGCGCGTCGGCCCTTTTTCGACACTGAGTTTCGGTCGCTCATTCGCCTCGCTCATTCAGTAAACATCACCCTTGTCCACGCGCTTCGAGAACTCGGTATCGCCGCCCGCCGCCAGGGTTTTCGCCTGATCGATCCAGTTGTCGCGGCTCACCCGGCCCTTGAAGCCGATAAGGTTCGCGTCGACCCATGCCACCTCGTCAGAGGTCCAGTTGGCAATCTGGTCGAAATGGTAGAACCCCATGTCGTGCAGCACGCCTTCCAGCTTCGGACCGACGCCCTTGATTTCCTTCAGGTTGTCGGCGCTTCCACCGCGCGGGCCGGACAGCGTCGAGGGCTTGGTGCCCACATCCTCTTCGGCGGCGTCCGCGGTCTTCGTCTTCGCCTTCGGCTTGGCCGCCGCCTTCTTGGTATTGGCCTTTTTCTCAGGCTTAGGCGCCTTCGGCGCGGGATCTACTTTGGCCCCCGCCTCTGCATCCGTCGAGGCCGAGGTAAAGGTCGGATCCTGCGCCGTGGCGGCATCGTTCCCGCCGGAATGCGTCTCGGCCCGCATCGCGACCTTGTCGGTTCCCGCCGCCGCGGCGCTCGTGCCCGTGCGCGCGTTCAAAGGATCGGCCTTGTTCGGCAGGATCGGCTCGGGCTCGGTGCCCACCGGCGGATTCGGTTTCGGCGGGTTGGGCACGGGCGCATTCGGCGCGGGCGTGCCCCGGTCCTTCGGTGCATTCGCCTTCGGCGGGCCGGAGGGCTTGCCGCCAGATGAAGCCGCTGTCGCAGTTCCCTCGGGCATTTCCTCCAACTGCCCCAGGTCCGCGTTCTCGCCGGTGCAGAAGATCTGCAACAGAACCAACGCCATGAACACGCCCATCGCAAGCCCCAGCAGAAGCGCCGCGAAGATCCCGACTTTGCCGATCGCAGCGTAGATCGCGATGATCCCCGCTGCAAAACCGACGCCCAAGCATACCAGCTTGCACTGTGACTTCAGTATATCATCGAACATGGCTCAACTCCCTTTGGCGTGAAGATCGTCTAGTAGACGTCCCCCTTTTTGACTTTCTTCGAAAAATCCGTCGTTCCGCCATCGGCCAGAGTTTTCGCCTGGGCGACCCAGTCGTCCCGGCTCACGCGGCCCTTGAACCCTTCCAGGTTCTGATCCACCCAGGCCACTTCCTGCGGCCCCCATGCAGCGATCTGATCGAAATGGTAAAAGCCCATAGAGTGCAGAAGTTGCTCCAGCTTCGGCCCCACGCCCTTGATCATCTTCAGGTCATCCGCCCCGCCGTCGCGCGGCGCGTCCATCGTCTCGGGCTTGGTGCCCGCGTCTTCGGTTGCCGCTGCGGGCGCCTTGGCCTTGGCCCTCTTGCTCTTGTCGTCGCCAGCCGGTTCGTCCTTGGACACCGGGTTGGCCTTGCTCTTGGCGGGCGCCTCGGCCTTGGTCGTACCGGTATCGTCGGCGGGCCGGCCTTCCGAGCGGTCGGGTTTCGGCGCCTTCAGCCCCGGGTTGGCGGGCGACTCGTTCAGTTTCACTTTCGGCGGCGCGGGCTGATGGTTCGCACCATGCTCGCGCCACGGCGCCACCAGCGGCACCTCGCTGCCGTCGATCCGCTTGATCGTGTCGTCCAGATCCACCGCACGCTGGACCGAGCCATTGTATTTCGTGTGACCCGAGTCGAACTCTTTCAGCGTCGTCAGACCGGCCAGCGGCTCGGACGCATAGCGCCCGTTCTGCGGCCCCGGCACCGGCACCTTGCCGGCGGCGAACTCGTCGATCATCTCGGCAAACCGCTCGGCGGTCAGGTCCTCGTAGTAATCCTTGCCGATCTGCGCCATCGGCGCATTGGCACAGGCCCCAAGGCACTCCACCTCTTCCCAGCTGAACTTGCCGTCGTCGCTGACCGTATGCGGCTTGTCCGAGATCTTTTCACGACACACCCCGATCAGGTCCTCGGCCCCGCAGATCATGCAGGACGTGGTGCCGCAAATCTGGAAATGCGCCACGCTGCCGACCGGAGACAGCTGGAACATGAAATAAAAGCTGGCCACTTCCAGCGCCCGGATATGCGCCATCTCCAGCATCTCGGCGATATGCTCGATCGCCGGGCGTGTCAGCCAGCCTTCCTGCTCCTGCGCCCGCCACAAAAGCGGGATGATGGCGCTCGCCTGGCGCCCTTCGGGATATTTCGAGATCTGCGCCTCGGCCCACGCCTGGTTGTCGGGCGTGAAGGCAAAGCTCTCGGGTTGTTCTCTGTGTAGACGTCTCAGCATCAGGCTGCGCACGCTCCTGTCGTCATTCGGATGCCGCCGCCCTCAAGGCGCACGGCGCGTTCGGTGGTGACCATGTAGGCGGCCATCTGGGTCGATTGCTCGCGGGTCAGGCCGGTCTGCAATTCGACCGGCAGGTAATCCCCCTCGGTCTTCAGGGTGCAGCCAATGCTGGCCACCGCCACCTGGAACTTGGCCACGTCCTGCTCGCCCGTCCCCTCGGGCGGCGCGGTGCAGCCTGCGACGATCCCCATCGCCGCAATGGCGCCCATCAAACCGAATTTTGTCTTCATCTTGTCGTCTCTCCGAACCTTCGCCGCCCCTGTTTCGGCCTTATTCTTCTACAGGGTCAATATCCGTTGTCCCGCCTAGCGGTCGATCTCCCCAAAGACCACGTCCATCGTCCCGATGATCGCCGCCACGTCGGCCAGCTGGTGCCCGCTCGCAACATGGTCCATCGCCTGCAAATGCAGGTAGCCCGGCGCGCGCAGCTTGGCGCGATAGGGCTTGTTGGTGCCGTCCGACACCAGGTAGACGCCGAATTCCCCCTTGGGCGCCTCGACGGCGGCGTAAACCTCGCCCTCCGGCACGTGGAAGCCTTCGGTATACAGCTTGAAGTGATGGATAAGGGCCTCCATCGAGGTCTTCATCTCGCCCCGCTTGGGCGGCGTGACCTTGCCGCGGGACAGGATATCGCCCTGCCCCTCGGGCACGCGGAGCTTCTCGATCGCCTGCAGCATGATCGACGCCGACTGGCGCATCTCCTCCATCCGGATCAGATAGCGGTCATAGCAGTCGCCGTTCTTGCCGACGGGGATCTGGAAATCGAACTCGTCGTAGCATTCATAGGGCTGCGACCGGCGCAGGTCCCACGCCATCCCGCTGCCGCGGACCATCACGCCGGAAAAGCCCCAGTCCAGCGCCTCCTGCTGGCTGACGACGCCGATATCGGCGTTACGCTGCTTGAAGATGCGGTTCTCCGTCAGCAGCCCGTCGATATCGTCCATGAACTTCGGAAATTCGTCCCGCGCCCAGGTCTCGATATCGTCCAGCAACTCCGGCGGAAGGTCCTGGTGCACGCCACCGGGCCGGAAATAGGCCGCGTGCAGCCGCGCGCCACAGGCCCGCTCGTAGAAGATCATCAGCTTCTCGCGTTCCTCGAAGCCCCACAGCGGCGGGGTCAGCGCGCCCACGTCCATCGCCTGCGTCGTGACGTTCAGAAGGTGGCTCAGGATTCGCCCGATCTCGGAAAACAGCACCCGGATCAGGCTCGCGCGGCGCGGCACCTCGACGCCGGTCAGCTTCTCGATCGCCAGGCACCAGGCGTGCTCCTGGTTCATCGGCGCCACGTAGTCCAGCCGGTCGAAATAGGGCAGGTTCTGCAGGTATGTCCGGCTCTCCATCAGCTTCTCGGTGCCACGGTGCAGCAAGCCAATGTGGGGATCGCAGCGTTCCACGATCTCGCCGTCCAGCTCCAGCACAAGGCGCAACACGCCGTGCGCCGCCGGGTGCTGCGGGCCGAAGTTGATGTTGAAGTTACGGATCTTCTGCTCGCCGGTCTCGGCGTCGGCAAAGCCCTTCGTCATCGTGTTGGAGCCGTCCATCATCCTTGGTCTCCTTATCCTCTATCGTCCGCGCGCGGGCCGAACGCCATCAGGTACAAAAGCGCCAGTGCGCCCAGCGGAAAGATCGCCACCAGCGCCCATGGGCTGGCGATGCCGTAGCCCGGCAGCAGCTTCCAGAACGGGACCACGAACGCCGCCATGAACAGTATCACCCAGACCATGTCGGCTGCCCCATATTCCGCCCCGGCTCACTTGGCCTTCTCGTCGGTTTTCTCGTCGCCCGGAAGGATATAGTCGGCACCCTCCCACGGACTCATGAAATCGAACTGCCGGTATTCCTGCGTCAGGTTCACCGGCTCGTAGACCACGCGTTTCTGCACTTCGTCATAGCGCACTTCCGTATAGCCCGTGGTCGGAAAATCCTTGCGCAGCGGGAAGCCGCGGAACCCATAGTCGGTCAGGATGCGCCGCAGGTCCGGGTGGCCGCTGAACAGCACGCCGTACATGTCGAACACCTCGCGTTCGAACCAGTTGGCCGACGGGTGGATATCGGTGATCGACGGCACCATGTCCTCTTCGCGCACCGCAACGCGCAGGCGGATGCGCTGGTTCTGGTACATGCTCAGGAAATGGTAGACCACGTCGAACCGCTTGGGCCGGTCCGGGTAATCCACCGCCGTGATGTCCACCAACGTCGAAAAGCGGCAGTTCGGATCGGTCTTCAGGAATTCCACCAGTCCCTTGATGCTGGTCAAGGCCACGGTCACGTTCAGCTCGCCATGATCCACCGACCAGCCGGCCACGCAATCGGGCCGGCGGCTTTCGATATGGGTTCCAAGTTCGGTCAGCGCGTCAGTCATCTTGCATCCCCCAAAGGCGCCTCAGCGCACGATCGTCCCGGTGCGCCGGATCTTGCGTTGCAGCTGCATGATGCCATAGACCAGCGCCTCCGCCGTGGGCGGGCAACCGGGCACGTAGACATCCACCGGCACGATCCGGTCACAGCCGCGCACCACCGAATAGCTGTAGTGATAGTATCCCCCGCCATTGGCGCAGGAGCCCATGCTGATCACGTAGCGCGGCTCGGGCATCTGGTCATAGACCTTGCGCAGCGCCGGCGCCATCTTGTTGGTCAGCGTACCGGCCACGATCATCAGGTCCGACTGGCGCGGGCTGGCGCGCGGCGCCGTGCCGAACCGTTCCAGGTCATAGCGCGGCATCGAGGTGTGCATCATCTCGACGGCACAGCAGGCCAGACCGAAAGTCATCCAGTGCAGGCTGCCGGTGCGGGCCCAGTTGATGATGTCCTCGGTCGAGGTGACGAGGAATCCCTTGTCCTGCAATTCGCGGTTCAGCGCCTGCGTGGCGGTGTCGCGCTGGTAGTCGTCGGCATAGGCCTCCAGCGGCACCTGGCTCGACGGCCCGGTCTTGATCCGCGGAGACTGGTACCCTTCGCTCTGCACCTCGGTGACCATCTCGTCATCGGCGGTGTGCGCGGTCTTGTCCTCTACTGCCATTCCATCGCCCCTTTCCGCCATTCATAGGCAAACCCGGCCGTCAGTACCGCCAGGAAGACCATCATCGACCAGAACGCCGTCATGCTGAGATCCGCGAAGGCAACCGCCCAGGGAAACAACATCGCAATCTCAAGATCGAAGATGATGAACAGGATCGAGACAAGGTAAAATCGGACATCGAACTTCATCCGCGCGTCGTCGAAGGCGTTGAAGCCGCATTCGTAGGCACTGACCTTTTCCGGGTCGGGGTGCCGCACGGCCAGAACGACCGCGGCGAGGATCAGGACCAGTCCGAGACCGATGGCGATACCCAGAAGAACGAGAACAGGGAGGTACTCCCTCAGCATCTCTTCCACGTGTGGCTCCTTTCATGCGCGCCGTGCCATCAAGGCGGACCGCGCATAAGATTGGCGTACAGTACTCGTGAGGGTTTACCGCTGCCCCGGGGCAGGGTCAACCAAGCGAGACGTGATTTCGCGCGCCCTTCGACGCCAAAAATTCCGCGAATACGCTGCTGTATCGGTAATAGGTGGTTTCTGGTGTACCAGACAAATTGACGCGTCCCGGTTCGCGCGCGAAACGCCCCGGCACTTCGGGGGCACAAACAGGCCCGGATCGCGACGCATACCGCTCTGCGCCGCGCGCCCCTTCAGCCTGCCCCGGTCAGAACGTCAGCTTCAGCCCGGCGATCAGCGTGTGCGACTCAACCGACCTGTCGCCGGTGATTGTCGGCAGGATCAGCGGCACAAAGCCTGCGTTGTACATGTACTCCGCCCCCAGCGTGACATGCCGCGTGGCCTCGTACTCGACGCCCAGGATCACCTGCTCCATCCGTTCCCATTCGGTGCCGTCGGTGCCCTGCACCCCCCGGCTGGCGGAAACCGACCAGGTGATCGGGTTGCCGGCCAGTTCGCGGTGCCACCGCGCCTGCAGCGTCGTCGCCTGCACGTGGTGCCCCGTCGCGGGCCAGCCATGCATCGAGCGCGTGAACTCCGCCTGCACGTCGAATCGCGGCCCGCTCCAGGTCAGGTTGACGTCCCACAGCTCGTTCCAGAAGCGATTGATCCCCCGCCCCGGCGGGTGATGCGCGATGGTGCTGTCATAGATCGACCCGCGTAAAAAGCCGCCCCCGACCGTCAGGTCATGTCCCGGCGCGGTTCCGAACCGATGCGATCCGTTCAACGTGAAATTCGACAGCGCGCCATCGTTCCTCGGGCTGCTGATCACCCGGTTGCCGCGATGCGCCGGAATCAGGGTAAAACTGAACTCGGACCGGTCGGTGACATACCCGAGTTCGATCACCGGGTCTTCGCTCTGGGCCCAGAAATAATGGCTGGAATGGGTGTGGGTGAACGGTGCGTAGCTGGCAAAATTACCGAAACTCAACGTCTTGCGCCCGACCGCCAGGTAAAAGGGCGACCGGTTCAGATCCCCGAAAATTACCATGTACTTGCGCAGCTGCACATCGTCCTGCCCGGGATATTCGACCTCGGTGAACTCGCCCTGTACAAAGCCCGTCACCCACGGCAGCGCCAGCGTGGCATTGAGCGAGATCTCGTTGATCACGCCATAGCTGTCGGACGTGCCGCGCGTATGCGTCGGCGGCAGGCGCGACAGGATGGGAAACTTGCCGGGCGTGTCCGTGCGCTCGGAAATCTGCGTGGCGATCAGCCGCCCGCCAAAGGTAAGCGATCCCTCCCGCACCTGTCCTTTGGCCCGGGCCCGCAGAAGTCGCGCCACCTTGTTGGTCACGTCGTTCTGGCGGTCGAAAACCCGTTCGGAATAGCGCAGATCGGCGCGCAATCGGCCGTCCGCCGTCGCGTAAATACCCTCCTCGGTCGCGGCGAAACCAGCCGAGAACCAGCACAGCGCGACGCACAGCATCGCCGTTTCCAAAGCTCCGAGACGTTGCAGAATGCGCTTCATAACCGTCCTTTCCGGCCCCACGGGGCTCAGAAGGCGGCAGAAAAGTTGATTTTTCGTTAAATTCGGCGGTATTTTCGCCGGTCAGTCACCGCCGCGCCAAGGCGGCTCCCGCTTGTCGAAAAACGCCGAGATACCGGCCTGCGCCTCCGCGCCCGCCCAGCAGGCGCTGAGCGCCTCGATCGTGTCGTCGATCACGTCCGTGTCGATCTTCGGTCCCAGCCGACGCAACAGGCTCTTGGCCTGCGCCACGGCCTCGGGCGCGCAGTCCAGGTAGGGCGCAACCTCTTCCTCGATGGCCTGATCCAGCGCATCCTGCGGCACCGCGCGGGCCAAAAGGTCCAGCCGGACCGCTTCGGCGGCATCGAACCGCCGCCCCGACATGAAAAACCGGCGCGCCTTAGCCTCGCCCGTCCGCGCCGCGACATAAGGCCCGATGGTGGCCGGGATCAGCCCCAGCCGCGTCTCGGTGCAGGCCATCTGCACGCTGTCCGCGCCCACCGCGACGTCACAGACCGAGATCATGCCCAGCCCGCCGCCGAACGCGTTGCCATGCACCCGCGCGATCAGCGGCTTGGGCAGCGTGTTGAGCGCCTGCAACATGTAGGCCAGCTTGCCCGCCTCCGCGGCCCGCGTCTCGGGATCGGCCGCGAACTGGTCGCGCATCCAGCCAAGGTCGCCCCCGGCACAGAATGTCTTGCCTTCCGCGGCCATCACCACCACGCGCACACTCTCGTCCGCGCCCAGCGTCTGTGCGGCCGCGTGCAGCTCTGCGATCATCCGCGCAGACAAAGCGTTGTGCTTCTCCGCCCGATCCAGCCAGAGCGTCGCCACGCCGCGGTCGTCCCGCTCGATCCTCACCGTTTCGTACATCCGTCCTCTCCCCGCGCCAAAATTCTTCCAAGAATTTTGACAAGAATTTTCGAAAATTCTTGTCACCCGGTCCGCATCGCGCGCGCCATCTCCGCCGCCCGCGCCAGAACATCCCGGTCCAGCCCCGTGTCGTATCCCAGCGACACCAGCCGGTTATGTACCTTTTCGGTCGCCACGTTCCCCTTGGCCCCCGGCGCATAGGGACAGCCCCCCAGCCCTCCGACGGCGGCGTCGAACACGCGTACCCCGTGTTGCAGCGACATCTCGATATTGTCCAGCGCCCGGCCTGCGGTATCATGGTAATGCCCCGCCAGCTTCTCCGCCGGCACCACCTGCGTCACCGCCCGCAGCATGGCGCCGATGCTCTCCGGCGTGCCCTGCCCGACCGTGTCGCCCAGGCTGATCTCGTAACACCCCATCTCGTAAAGCCGCCCCGCCACCTCGGCCACCTGGTCGGGCGCAACGCGCCCATCATAAGGGCAATCCGTCACGCAGGAGACATAGCCGCGCAAAGGCACGCCCACCTCCCGCGCGGCCTCGGCCACCGGGGCAAAGCGCTCCAGGCTCTCCTCGATCGTGGCGTTGATATTGGCCTTGGAAAACCCTTCCGAGGCGGACCCGAAGATCGCCACCTCGTTCGCCGCCGCCGCCATCGCATCCTGGAAACCACGCATGTTGGGCGTCAGCGCGGCATAGCTCACCCCCGGCACACGGGTGATCCCCGCCAGCACCTCGGCCGAGCCGGCCATCTGCGGCACCCATTTGGGGCTGACGAAACTCGCCACCTCGATCCGGGAAAACCCCGCGCCGCTCAGGCAGTCGATCAGCGCCACCTTCTCGGCCACGGATATCTCGCGCTTTTCGTTCTGCAACCCGTCGCGCGGCCCGACCTCGAAGATCTCGACCCGTTCAGACACCCGCGTCCTCCTCCGGCGCCGCATAGAACGCCTGCTCGTATATCCGCGCGCCGCTCTCCTCGGGCAGCGCCGCCTGGAACGCCGCCCGCTCGGTCAGCCTTTCGTACCATTTCGCCGTCTCGGGAAAGCCGTCCAGCGTGGCGAAATGCTGCGCCATGTACACCGCCTGCCCCACGGCGATATCGCAGGCCGAATAGCCCCCGGTCAGCAGGTAATCGCGGTTCTCCACCGGCGTGCTCAGCCGCGCCTCGATGGCGCCATAGCATTTGCGCAGCCGCGCCGCCTCCAGCTGCATCACCGTCGGGCTGCGCATGTGATCCTCGCGCAGCACGATATGCTGCTGGGTCAGGATCGCGACATGCTGGCTCACCGTCTCGGCGAAATTCAACCAGACCAGATAGGCCATCCGGTCCATGTCGCCGGGCATCCGCCCCATCCCGCGCTCGGGAAACTTCTCGCACAGGTATTCAATCATCGCGCCCGATTCGAACATCCGCTCGCCCTCGATCTCCAGCGCGGGCACGCGCCCCGCCGGCGACAGGCTCAGGAATTCCGGCTGGCGCAGGCTCTTGTCGAACGCATGGGTCACCACGCGAAACTCGACGCCTTCCAACTCGTTCAGCAGCCACAACACCCGCATCGAGCGGCTTTGCGGCACATGGTGCAGGACAATCACGCCATCGTCTCCTTGGTCAGCACCGGACGCGTCGCTTGCGCCGCGGGGCAGGTTTGCATCCATCCGCACCACGCCGCCAACGCGGATCCTGCGGCGATCCTCTCCTCCCTGCCCGGCACCATGTCAAAATAATCCAGCATCGGCCACAGGTGCCATTGTGCCAGCTTCAATGCGCCGGAGCGCCCTCGCCTCCAACACGGGACTCCGGCCAAACGTTTGCAGCCGGGTCAAAGCCTCGGCGCCTTCTCCAAAAGGATCACCCTCGTCAAAGTCGTGCGTCAACCCCTTCGCCGCCAACCCCATCCGCACGCTGCGCATACAGACGCCAAAGTGATAGCCCGTCAGCCGCAAACCATCCGTCACGCCGCCGCCTCCGCGTCCTCCTCCAGCCGGATCAGCGCCGCCCCGGCCTCCACCTGTGTGCCCGCATCGGCCAGCACCTCGGCCACCACCCCGTCGCGCGGGGCCAGCAGGCTGTGCTCCATCTTCATCGCTTCCAGCACGGCCAGCCGGTCGCCCTTGGCCACTTCCTGCCCGGCTTCGGCAAAGACAGCCTTGACCATGCCGGGCATCGGCGCCTCGATCACGCTGGCGTCGCCTGCGGCAAACTCGCCCCGCTCCAGCGGGTCGAGGATGTCGAACCCGATCCCGTAGCCCGCAAAGACCGTCACCAGGTCGCCCGTCACCGCCACCTCCGGCGCCAGCGCCCCGTCCAGCTGCCAGCGCCCGCCCACGCGCCGCGCCGCGACCCGCCTGTCGCCGACCTCCACGTCATGCGCCTCCGCGGACAGGCTTTGCACCTTTGCCTGCACCTCCTCCCCCTCGCGCCGCAGCACCACGCTCCGCCGCAAAGGCTGCCACAGGACAAACCCGGTCTCCGCCCCGCCACCGTCCAACAGGCCAAGGCTCGCCAACGCCGCCAGCGCCACAGTGGCATCACTCACCTCCGGCGCCGCGCTCAACGCCTCCAGGTCCCGTGCGATCAGCCCGGTATCCACCTCGCCGCGGCCAAACGCTTCGTGCCGCGCCAGCGCCCCCAGGAAAGCCAGGTTCGTCACCGTCCCTGCCACCTGCGTGGCTTCCAGCGCAGCGCCCAGCCGCTGCAACGCCACCGCCCGCGTCGGCCCATGCGTCGTCAGCTTGGCAATCATCGGGTCGTAATGCGGGCTGATCTCGTCCCCCGCCCGAACCCCGGTATCCGCCCGCGCCCCCTCGGGAAACACCAGGTGCCGCAAGCACCCCGTCGCAGGCAGAAACCCTTTTGGCACGTCCTCCGCATAGAGCCGCGCCTCGAACGCATGGCCATTGATCGACAGGTCCTCCTGCCGCTTCGGCAGCCCCTCGCCCGCGGCCACGCGCAACTGCCACTCCACCAGGTCGACGCCGGTGATCTCTTCCGTCACCGGATGCTCCACCTGCAGCCGGGTGTTCATCTCCATGAACCAAAAGCCGTCGCTGCGCAGCCCATCCGCACCGTCCACGATGAACTCCACCGTCCCCGCCCCGGCATAGCCGATCGCCTCCGCCGCACGCACCGCCGCCGCGCCCATGGCCTCGCGCACCTCCTCGGTCATCCCCGGCGCTGGCGCCTCCTCGATGACCTTCTGGTGCCGCCGCTGCAACGAGCAATCCCGCTCGAAAAGATGCACGGCGCTCTGCCCGTCGCCAAAGACCTGCACCTCGATATGCCGCGGCTGCTGGATATACTTCTCGATCAGGACAGCGGCGTTGCCAAAGGCCGTCTTCGCTTCGGCTTTTGCACTCTCCAGCGCTTCGGCAAAGCTCTTGGCCTCCTCTACCAGCCGCATCCCCTTGCCGCCGCCGCCCGCCACGGCCTTGATCAGCACCGGATATCCGATCTCCCCGGCCTTTTCGGCCAAGACCCCCGGATCCTGCTCCTCGCCATGATAGCCCGGCACCACCGGCACCCCGGCATCGTGCATCAACGCCTTGGCCGCATCCTTCAGCCCCATCGCCCGGATCGCCTTGGCCGACGGCCCGATAAAGACCAGCCCCGCCGCCTCGACCGCCTCCACGAAATCCGGGTTCTCGCTCAGAAAGCCATAGCCCGGATGGATCGCCTTCGCCCCCGTCGCCTTTGCCGCTTCGATGATCCGCGCACCATCCAGGTAGCTCTCCGCCGGCGCCGCCCCGCCGATATGCACAGCGGCATCCGCCAGCGCCACATGCCGCGCCGCCCGGTCGGCATCGGAATAGACCGCGACACAGCGCACCCCCATGGCCCGCGTCGTCTCCATCACGCGGCAGGCGATCTCGCCCCGGTTGGCAATCAGGATCGTGTCAAACATGGCTCCCGCCTCCGTCACATCCGGGCCCGGACGCGCATCCGCGCCCCACGCCCACATTCATCGTTCCCAAAATACTCAAACTCCGACGCCGCCACACGATACCCGCGCGCCTCACATCCGAAACAGGCCAAACCGCGTCTCCTCCACCGGCGCATTCAGCGCCGCCCGCAAGCTCAGCGACAAGACCTGCCGCGATTTCCTCGGATCAATGATCCCGTCATCCCAAAGCCGTGCGCTGGCATAAAGCGGATGGCTCTGCGCCTCGAACATGTCGATCGTCGGCTGCTTGAACGCCGCCTCCTCGTCGGCGCTCCAGGTCCCGCCCTTGCGCTCGATCGCGTCACGCTTCACCGTGGCCAGCACGCCCGCCGCCTGCGCGCCGCCCATCACGGAAATGCGGGAATTGGGCCATGTCCAGAGGAACCGCGGCTGATAGGCCCGCCCCGCCATGCCGTAATTCCCGGCGCCGAACGACCCGCCCACCAGCATCGTCACCTTGGGCACGCTCGTCGTCGCCACGGCCGTCACCATCTTGGCTCCGTGCCGCGCGATCCCCTCGTTCTCGTACCGGCGGCCCACCATGAACCCGGTGATGTTCTGCAGGAACACCAGCGGCACTTTGCGCTGGCTGCACAGCTCGATGAAATGCGCGCCTTTCTGGGCGGCTTCGGAAAACAGCACGCCGTTGTTGGCGACAATCCCCACCGGACACCCCTCCACAAGGGCAAACCCCGTCACCAGCGTCTCGCCGAACCGCGCCTTGAACTCGTCGAACCGGCTGCCATCCACCAGCCGCGCGATCACTTCGCGGATGTCATAGGGCGTGCGCAGATCCCCCGGCACCACGCCCAATATCTCCTCGGGGTCATAGGCCGGTTCCTCCGGCGCCTCCATCCGTAGGGTGGGTGACAGCCCACCGCCCAACGACCCCACGGCCCGCCGCGCCAAGGCCAGCGCATGCGCATCATCCTCGGCCAGGTAATCCGCCACGCCGCTCAGCCGCGTATGCACATCCCCGCCGCCCAGGTCCTCGGCGGTCACGTCCTCGCCCGTCGCCGCCTTCACCAGCGGCGGCCCTGCCAGGAAAATCGTCCCCTGGTCCCGCACGATGATCGTCACGTCGCTCATCGCGGGCACATACGCCCCGCCTGCCGTGCACGACCCCATGACGACAGCGATCTGCGCAATCCCCTTCGCGCTCATCCGCGCCTGGTTGTAGAAAATCCGCCCGAAATGATCCCGGTCCGGAAACACCTCGTCCTGGTTGGGCAGGTTCGCCCCGCCCGAATCCACCAGGTATATGCAGGGCAAGCAGCATTCCTCGGCGATCTCCTGCGCCCGCAGGTGCTTTTTCACCGTCATCGGGTAATACGTGCCACCCTTCACCGTGGCGTCGTTGCACACCACCATGCAGTCGCGGCCCTGCACGCGCCCCACGCCCGCGATCACCCCGGCACAGGGCGCCGCCCCGTCGTAAAGCCCATGTGCGGCCACCGCGCCCACCTCCAGGAACGGGCTGCCCGGGTCCAGCAGGTTCGCCACCCGTTCCCTTGGCGGCATCTTGCCTCGGCTCTTGTGGCGCTCCCGCGCGGCCTCGCCGCCACCTTCGGCCGCGGCGCGCGCGGCCTCTTCCACCACCACCAGCGCGTCCAGATGCGCCTCCCGGTTGGCCTGGAATTCCGCCGATCCGGTCAGAATCTGAGAGGAAATCTTCATCCCGCCACTCCTTTCGCACTCATCTGTTGGGGCCGCGCCCCCGCTGCACCGCAAAGCACAGTGATATATTTGCAACGCCCTGCGCGCTCGCTGCGATTTTGACATACATCAAGGCGGTTTAGCCCGGCCCGCGTCATCTTCCGCTCAAACAACTCAGAAGTGGAAAGACCATGAAACATCTCACCGCCCTCGCACTCGCAGCACTCGTCGCCGGCGCGGTTCCGGCCTTCGCGCAGGAGCGTGGCGACGTCTCTCTCGGCGTCGGCCTCGCCGGCGTCATCCCCGAAAGCGGAAACGGCGTGCTCGCCGGCCCGACGCCGATCAGCGTCGAAAACGGCTACTCGCTCTCGCTGACCGGCGAATACTTCATCGCCGACAACCTCGGGATCGAACTTCTGGCCGCCTGGCCCTTCGCCCATGACATTGACTCCGGCGGCGTCAAGATCGGCGAGGTCAAGCACCTGCCGCCCACGCTCTCGCTGCAATATCACTTCACCAACAAAGGCAACGTCACACCCTTCATCGGCGCGGGCATCAACTATACCACCTTCACCGAGGACAAGGCCGTCGGCCCGCTCGCCGGCAACAGCCTCGACCTCGACGACAGCTGGGGGCTCGCCCTGCACGCGGGCCTTGACTACAGGGTCTCCGAGCATGGTGCCCTGCGGACAGACGTGCGTTGGATGAACATCGAAAGCGACGTGAAACTGAACGGCGTGGACATCGGCAAGGCCAAGATCAACCCGTGGGTCTTCGGCGTGTCCTACGTCCACACGTTCTGAACCGTCCCGGCGAACCCGGACACAGGCGGGGCGGGCCATCGGGCCGGCCCCGTTTTCGTATGCGGCAAGCATCACCCGGGTCATTCTTCCGGCCTTGACCTTGGCCGAACCGGGTCGGGCGCGGCGATCCAGCCCGCCTCGAAGGCAGGCGGCACCATGTCCTGGTGCCGCGCCACCTGCCACGCGATCACCGCGGCGCGCAGCCGCCCGTTGGCCTCGCGCGCCCGGCACCACATCTCCATCCGCGGGCTGTGCCCGGCACAATCCTGCCCCGCCGACATGCCATGCGCCAAGTGGAAGAGCTGCTCGTAAAGCACTTCTGCAAAAGGCTTTTCCACCTCCGCGCCTTCCGCGTCTTTCGGCTCCGGCAACTCGGTCAGCACCCGCGCCCGCCAGATATCCTGCTCCACCGCCAGCGCCTTCTGACAGCCCAGCGGTTCCTCGGACCGGTCGCAGATCACGATCCCGATCGTGCCGCAAAACTCCACCCCGTTCACATTGGCCAGCGGATAGCCCGCCTTCTCCGCCGGGGTCGGCGCAAAGGCATCGACCGCCTGCTCATAGCGCAGGATCTCGCCGCGCAGGCAGGTCTCGAAATCCGGCAGCGGCGCCTCCTCGGCCATCGCCATGGCGGGCCACAGGGCCACCTGGGCCAGCGGCAGGATCAGGTTGTGCCGCCATGCCATTCCTACAGCCCTCCGCGCATGTCGCGCAGTTCCAACGACCGCTGTGCCGTCATCCGCATCAGGCAGGACGCCGCCGCGACCGACCGGATTGTGCCGCCCCGGTTGCGCTCATAGGCCAGGCTGCATTCGGCGTCGCGAAAGGCGATCCACGCCCGCTGCGCCGTCAAAAGTGCCTCTGAAACAGGCGGTTGACCGGAATCGAACTGATCCACCTGCGCCCGTGTCGCCTTGTATTCCCGGTTCAAGAACCTGTCCCACACCGCCGTCTCGGCTTGCAGGCACGCAACAATGCCGATGGTCGAGGACCCGCCCGGCTGCGCCTGGCACTGGTTGGCCGCATCGGCCACGCAGCCCGGCACGCCCGCCTCCCGCGGGGCGCTGTCGAAACACGCCGCGACCGTGTTTTCGTTCACGCTCGGGTCCTGCGCCTGCGCGGCGCCTGCCGCTATCAGGACAATCGCAAGACTGCGTCCAATCATGCCTCTTCCTCCGTTTCCGCCACGGCCCGCGCCTTCAACTCCTTGCGAATGACCTTGCCCGTCACCGTCATCGGCAGCGCATCCAGGAACGTCACCTCCCTGGGATAGGAATACCCCGCAAGCCGTTCTTTCACATGGGTTTTCAACGCCTCGGCCAAGGCGTCATCCGCCGTCACTCCGTCCCGCACCACCACATAGGCCTTCACGATCTCGGTACGCAGGGCGTCGGGCTTGCCCACCACGCCCACCGTCGCCACCGCGTCATGGGTCAAAAGGCAATCCTCGATCTCCGCCGGCCCGATCCGATAGCCGGAACTGGTGATCACGTCATCCTCGCGCCCCACAAAGCGCAGGAACTCCCCGTCCCACACGCCCCGGTCGCCGGTCAGCATCCAGTCGCCGCGGAACTTTTCGGCGGTCTGCTCGGGCCGGTTCCAGTATTCCAGCATCATGCTGGCCGACCCGCGCTTTACGGCGACATCGCCCTCGTCCTGCGTGGGCTCTCCGTCCGGGTTCAAGACCGCCACCTCGTGCCCCGGCACCACCTTGCCGATACAGCCCGGTTTCGGGTCGAACAGGCTCTGGCAGGAACAGGCCACCAGATTGCACTCGGTCTGCCCGTAAAACTCGTTGATCGTCAGCCCGAACGCCTTGCGCCCCCAGTCCAGCATCTCCGCGCCCAGCGGCTCACCCCCGCTGGCCACCGTGCGCAGGCCCTCGATGCGCTCGTCGGCGGCCTTCAGCATCCGCAATGCCGTGGGCGGGAAAAAGACATTCCGAACAGCCCCTTGCCGGATGATCCTCACGCACTCCTCGACGCTGAATTTCGGCAATCTTGCCGCCACCACCGGCACGCCCAAGGCAAGCCCCGGCATCAGGATGTTGAAGAGGCCACCAATCCAGGCCCAATCGGCCGGCGTCCACAGGCAATCCCCCTCGTGCTGGCCCAGGAAATCATGCGGCATCTCGACCCCCGGCAAATGCCCGGTCAGGACCCGGTGCCCGTGCAGCGCGCCTTTCGGGCTGCCGGTCGTGCCGCTGGTATAGATCAGCACCGCCGGATCCTCGGGCCCGGTGCCGGCGGTCTTGAACGCGCCGCGCTCCGGCAGTTCCGCCTGCTCCGGCACTAAGGCCTCGACTTCGGCCAAAACCGCCAACATATCAACGCCTTCCGCGTCGGTCACGACGATTTTCGCGCCCGCGTCCCGCACCCGGCTGGTCAGCGCATCCTCGCGAAACAGCTTGAACAGCGGGATCGACACCGCCCCGATCTTCCAGATCGCGATATGTGCCGCGGCACACCAGGCGCCCTGGCTGCGCAGCACGCCCACCCGGTCGCCCCGCGCGACGCCTTTCGCCACCAGCGCATGCGCCAACCGGTCCGCCATGTCCCGCAGATCGCCATAGCTCAGGTCCCGGCCCATCTCCGCCAGGTCCCTGATCGCCACGCGGTCCGGCGCGCGCGCCGCCCAGTCGTCACACGCCTGCGCCGCCATGTTCAGCCGCGCCGGCAGGTCCCAGGAAAACGTGGCCTTCAATGCATCATAATCTTTATGCTCCAGCACCTTACACGCCTCCCTTCATCTCTTTCCGGTCGGTCACATCGCCGAACCGATCGATGAAATACTCTACCCGTCCGCCGTCCGCGCCCGCACAGGTCACCACCAGCCACAGCCCGGCCGACTGCGCCGGCGTCGCGTGGCAATCGGTTCGCGCGGCCCCGGTCTCGGCCACGTAGCGATCCGCCACCGCCTCGATCACCGCAGTTTCGGTCGTGGTCACAGACCGTCCGCCCAGCAGCAGCGCGACCACCGCGCCCAGGCAGACAAGCGCCAGAAGCGGGATGAAAAACCACGGAGCGCGCCCGAACCGCATGGCCTACGCCATCGCCCCCATCAACTCGCGCCCGATCAGCATCCGCCTGATCTCGGACGTGCCCGCCCCGATCTCCATCAGCTTGGCATCGCGGAAGATCCGCGCCACCGCCGCATCGTTCAGGAACCCCGCGCCGCCCATCGCCTGCACCGCCTGATGCGCCTGCACCATCGCCTGCTCGCTGGCGTAAAGACAGCAGGCCGCCGCATCCTGCCGCGTCACCTCGCCCCGGTCACACGCCTTGGCCACCTCGTAGACATAGGCCCGGGCCGAATTCATCGCCGTGTACATGTCCGCGATCTTGCCCTGCATCAGCTGGAAATTCCCGATGGGCTGCCCGAACTGCTTGCGCTCGGCCATGTAGGGCATGATCTCGTCCAGGCAGGCCGCCATGATGCCCAACCCGATCCCGGCCAGCACAACGCGCTCGTAATCCAGCCCAGACATCAGCACCTTCACCCCCTTGCCTTCCTCGCCCAGCACGTTCTCGAACGGCACCTCCACATCCTCGAAGATCAGCTCGGCGGTATTGCTCCCGCGCATCCCCAACTTGTCGAAATGCGCCGAGGTCGTGAACCCGGTCATCGTCTTCTCGATCAGGAACGCGGTGATTCCCTTGGCCCCGGCCTCGGGCTCGGTCTTGGCATAGACCACCAGCGTATCGGCATCCGGCCCGTTGGTGATCCAGTACTTGTTGCCGTTCAGGCGATAGTGATCATTGCGCTTTTCGGCCTTGAGGCTCATCGACACGACGTCACTGCCCGCGCCCGCCTCGGACATGGCCAGCGCGCCGACATGCTCGCCCGAAATCAGCCCGGGCAGGTATTTCGCCCGCTGCGCATCGCTGCCGTTCAGCTTGATCTGGTTCACGCACAGGTTGGAATGCGCGCCATAGGACAGCGACACGCTGGCCGAGGCCCGCGCCACCTCTTCGACCGCGACCACATGCGCAAGGTATCCCATCCCGACACCGCCATGCTCCTCCGGCACGGTGATTCCCAGAAGGCCCAGTTCACCCATCTCGGTCCACAGCTCGGAGGGAAAATCGTTCGTCCGGTCGATCTCGACGGCCAACGGCTTCACCCGCTCCTGCGCCCAGCGATGCACCATCTCGCGCAGGGCATGCACGTCCTCGCCTAGGTCGAACTTCATCACCGCGTCGAACATCTGCACCCCTCCCAGCATTTATTGAACACTTGTTCATTTATAGGCCTGCTCCGGCGTATCGTCAATCCCGCCGCGCCGGCCCGGAACCGATTCCGCGCACCACGTGTTGGCCCACTGACACCCAGTTTAGCAAAGGAGACACCCGATGTCCGATGATCTGAAAGAAGCCCTTTGGAAGCGCCTCGACAGCCTTCAGGCCGGGATGCTGTCCACCACCGGCGCCCCGCCGCGCCCCATGGCCCCCACGATCACGGGCGAGGACGACGCGATCTGGTTCGTGACCGCCAAGGGCACCGATATCGCCGCCGCCGCAGTCGAAAAGGAGAACTGCAAGTTCATCGCCGCCTGCCCCAGCGCGCAGCTTTATGCCGATATCGACGGGGAGCTGTCGGTCGAGACCAGCGAAGCCAAGCTGGACGAGATCTGGTCACCCATGGCCGCCGTCTGGTTCGAGGATGGCCGCCAGGACGACGACATCGTGCTGGTCTGCATGCGCCCGAAAAAGGCTGTGGTCTGGGCCACTGACGGCAATGCCAAGTCGCTGTTTGAATTTGCCCGCGCCTCCCTTTCGGGCGACACGCCCGATGTTGGCACCCACGGCACGGTCACGTTCTGATGCGCCGCGCACTTCTCGGGGTCGCCTTGCTGGTGGCCCCCATGATCTCGCCCGCCCGCGCCGAGCAGGTGGGCGAGATCGGCGTCGACTGGGCCGGCAACGACATCATCGTCGAGGCGATCGAAGACCCGGACGTGCAGGGCGTCACCTGCCACCTCGCCTATTTCGAGCGGGGCTTCATCGACCGACTGGCGAATGGCAACTGGTTCGAGGATCCCTCCAACAGCGCCATCGAATGCCAGCAGACCGGCCCGATCATTCTGGGCGACATTGACCGCTCCGAGGATGGCGAAGACGTCTTTCGCGCCAGCCGTTCGATCATCTTCAAGACCTTGCGGGTGAAACGCATCTACGATGCGCAACGTCAGACGCTGGTCTACATTTCGCACGGGCGCGAGCTGTCGCAAGGCTCGGCCAAGGTCTCGATCTCCACCGTCCCGATTCCCGGCGACAGTCGCTCCGACCCCGCGCCCGACTGAGCCCCCGATTTCCGCACAGCCCCCGACCCGCTTTCACTGTTCCAAAAATACTCAAGATCCGACACTTGCCATCACGCCGACTGCCCGCCATTTCCGGGACACTCCCCGCGCGATGCCTTCACCTTGGGCGCCCGACACTGGCACCGACGCCATACAGTCGGACATACCGACGCGATACCGACGCGGTATTCAGGCCCCGATTCGCGATTAACCTTTCCGCCTTACGACGCGGCGGCCTGTTGCACCGCCCCCACCTCCGCCCGGATGATCCGCGCGATCAGTGCGCAATCGTCCAAGGTGAAGGTCAATGGCAGGCGCATGTCCAGAATGCCCTTCAGCACCCGATCGCTTGCGGGCATCGGCACGATCGGCGCATAGCGCCAGCTGTCGTAGCGGCTGGTGAACCCCACCGGCTCCGCGCCCCCGAACCATTTCAGTTCGACGCCGCGTCTGCCGCACCGTTCGACTACCTCCGCGATGGCCGCATCACTCCAGTCCAGCAACAAAAACTGGATCGACGAGCCCACGTAACGCTCTGCCTCGGGACGCTCCACCACCGTCAGCCCCGGCGTGCCGCGCAGCCCGTCCTCGACCGCCGCGTACCGCGCGTTCCATTTCGCGCATTGGTCGTCCAACGCCTTGAGTTGCGGGCGTAAAATCGCGGCGCGCAGGTGGTCCATCCGGCCCGAGATACTGGGCGTGTCGTACTTGATCGCCTCGAAGGCCTCCTCCGGCGGTACCGTCCCGTGCCGGCCGTACAGCATGTAGGATCCCGACAGAATCGCCGCCTTCGCCATGACGTCCGCATCGTCCGTCACAAGCAGGCCGCCCTCGCCCGAATTCATGTGCTTGTAGGTCTGCGTCGAATAGCACCCGATCAGCCCATGCCGCCCCGAGGGCATACCGTTCCACGCCGCCCCCATCGTGTGGGCACAATCCTCGATGATGGTCAGGCCGTGGTCGCAGGCGACCTCCACCAGCCGGTCCATGTCGCACAGGTGCCCGCGCATATGGCTCAGCATCAGGATGCGCGCCTCGCCCGCCTTGTTAACCAGGTCTTCAAGGTCGATCGTCAGGCTTTCCGTCACGCCGACAAAGACCGGCACCGCGCCGACGCTGGCAATCGCCCCCGGCACCGGCGCGAGTGTGAAAGCATTCGTTAACACTTTTTCGCCAGGCTGGACCCCAAGCGCCCGCAACGCCGTGGCCATCGCGTACCCGCCCGAAGCGACCGCCAGCGCGTATTTCGCGCCCGTATAGGCCGCGAATTCCTGTTCCAGCAGGCCCACTTCGCCCAGCTCTCCGGGCGACAGGTTATACCGATGCAGCCGCCCGCTCTGCATCACCTCCATCGCGGCGCGCATCCCCTCTTCGGGGATCGGCTCCTGCTGGGTGAAACTGCGTGTGAAAACCTCGCTCATGGCCATTTATTGCGGCCCCGCGCGGCGCAGGTCAATCGCGAAGCGCCTGTGGAAAAGCGGCATTTCGCTTTCCCGAAACCCGGTTTCAGGCGAAGAGCCTTTGCACCACGCCCTGCAACTCGTCGAAATGGTCGATCGTGGCCTCCGGCTCCAGCGCCCGCACGTCCTCGTCCCCCGGCCCGAACGTCACCAGCACCGACGGCACCCCCGCCGCCTTCGACGTCTCGCGGTCCGTTATCGTATCTCCCACCAGCAGACAGCGGCCCGGGTCGCCGCCCACCCGCCGCACGACCTCGCGCAACGGCTCGGGGTCGGGCTTGCGCACGGCCAGCGTGTCGGCCCCCACCAGTGCGCCGAACCGGTCCAGCACGCCCAGCGAGGTCATCAGCTTCAGCGCCAGCGCCTCGGGCTTGTTGGTGCAGATCGCCACCGGATGCCCCGCCAGCCGCAGGTTCTCCACCGCGTCCATCGCGCCGGGATAGAACACCGTGTGCGTGTCGATGGCCTCGCCGTAAGCCTTTAAAAGAATTGGATATTGCCGGTCGATCTCGGCAAAATCATCCGCCCGCCCCAGTCGTGTCATGCCAAGCGTCAGCATCGCACGCCCGCCGCGCAGCGCCGTGCCGGCATCCGCCACCGGATCCAGCAGATCGCCCTCGCCCATCCCCCGGAAACAGGCATTCGCAGCCGCGATCAGGTCACCGCTGGTATCCGCCAGCGTCCCGTCCAGATCGAACACCACCGTGCCCAGCCGTTCACCCATGTCACTCGTCCCTCTTGTCATCCTGCAACGGTTGGCACTTTTCCGCCCGTCCCTGTCACATCCCGCAATCATCTTTGATACGGCCCAGCCTTGCGCGGCTTGCGCAACCGGATAAAACGGGCACGTCAGGAAGGAAAGAGAAACCATATGAGCATCAGCCTGATCGTCCTGGCCGCGGGCCAGGGCACCCGCATGAAATCGGACCTGCCCAAGGTGCTGCACCAGATCGCAGGCGCGCCGATGCTGGTCCATGCGTTGCAGGCCGGATCGGCCCTGTCCCCCGACCGCACCGTCGTCGTGACCGGCCACGGGTCCGAGGCCGTCGCGGCGGCGGCGCACGACCATGACCCCGACATCCTGACCGCCCACCAGGCCACGCAGGACGGCACCGGCCACGCCGTGGCGCAGGCCGAGCCCGCGCTCGCGGGCTACGAGGGCGACGCCATCGTCCTTTACGGCGACACGCCCTTCATCTCCGAGGACACGCTGCACCGCATGGTCGCGGCCCGCGCGCAACATGACGTCGTCGTGCTGGGTTTCGAGGCCGCCGATCCCGGTCGCTATGGCCGGCTGGTCATGTCCGGCGACACGCTTGAAAAGATTGTCGAATTCAAGGACGCGGACGAGGCCACCCGCGCCATCACCTTCTGCAACTCCGGCGTCATCGCCGCCTCTGCGCCCGTCCTTTTCGACCTCATCCGCGCCGTCACCAACGACAACGCGGCGGGCGAGTACTACCTCACCGATATCATCGGCATCGCCCGCGACCGGGGCCTCTCGGCCACCGCCATCGCCTGTGACGAGGCCGAGACCATGGGCATCAACTCCCGCGCCGATCTGGCCGCGGCCGAGGCCGCCTTCCAGACCCGCTCCCGCGCCACCGCGCTCGACGATGGCATCACCCTCACGGCCCCCGGGACCGTGCATTTCGCCTATGACACCGTGTTGGGCCGCGACACGATCGTGGAACCCAACGTGGTCTTCGGCCCCGGCGTCACCGTCGAATCCGGCGCGCATATCAAGGCGTTCTCGCATCTCGAAGGCTGCCACGTCTCGCGCGGCGCGATCGTCGGCCCCTATGCCCGCCTGCGCCCCGGCGCGGAACTGGCCGAGGACACCCGCATCGGCAATTTCGTCGAAGTCAAGAACGCCCTCATCGGCGAAGGCGCCAAGGTCAATCACCTCAGCTATATCGGCGACGCGTCCGTGGGCGAGGCCAGCAATATCGGCGCGGGCACGATCACTTGCAACTATGACGGCGTGATGAAACACCGCACCGAGATCGGCGCGCGCGTCTTCGTGGGCTCCAACACCATGCTCGTCGCCCCCGTCAAACTGGGCGACGAATCCATGACCGGCTCGGGCTCGGTCATCACCGGCGACGTCCCCGACGGCGCGCTCGCCATTGCCCGCAGCCCGCAGGCCAACAAGCCGGGCATGGCGCGCAAATTGCTCGAAATGCTAAAGTCCAAGAAGGCCAAGCAAGCGAAAGAGGCAGGATAATGTGTGGAATTGTAGGGGTTCTAGGCAAGCACGAAGCCGCGCCCATCCTTGTCGAGGCGCTCAAACGGCTCGAATATCGCGGCTATGACAGCGCCGGCATCGCCACGATCAACGGCAAACAACTGGACCGCCGCCGCGCCGTCGGCAAGCTGGTGAACCTGTCGGACCTGCTGGTGCACGAGCCCCTGCGCGGCAAGTCCGGCATCGGCCACACCCGCTGGGCCACGCACGGCGCGCCCAACACCGTCAACGCCCACCCGCACAAGGCCGGGCCGGTGGCCGTGGTGCATAACGGCATCATCGAGAATTTCCGTGAGCTGCGCAGCGAACTGTCCCAAGCCGGGCTGGCGCACGAGACCGACACCGATACCGAGACCGTCGCCATGCTGGTCCATCACCTGATGGAACAGGGTCAAACCCCTGTCGAGGCCGCCAAATCCGCCATCGCCCGGCTGGAAGGCGCCTATGCGCTCGGCTTTCTCTTCGATGGCGAGGATGACCTGATCGTCGCCGCCCGCAAGGGCAGCCCGCTGGCCATCGGCCACGGCGACGGCGAGATGTATGTCGGCTCCGACGCCATCGCGCTCGCCCCCCTTACCGACCGGATCACCTATCTGGAGGAAGGCGACATCGCCGTCGTCACCCGCACCACGCTCGACATCATCGACGCGCAAGGAAATCGCGCCAACCGCGCCGTCCGCACCATCCAGATCGACAGCACCCATGTCGACAAGGGCGGGCACAAGCACTTCATGGCCAAGGAAATCGCCGAGCAGCCCGCCGTGATCGGCGATACCCTGCGCCACTACCTGTCCGAGGCCGGGGGCGGCCTGACCCTGCCCCAACCGGAACTGGACTTCACCCAATACGACCGCCTGACGCTGGTGGCCTGCGGCACGGCCTATTACGCCTGCCTCACCGCGAAATACTGGTTCGAGCAACTGGCCGGCCTGCCCGTCGACGTCGATATCGCGTCCGAGTTCCGCTATCGCGAGCCTCCCGTTCCCGCCAGGACCGGCGCCATCTTCGTCAGCCAGTCGGGCGAAACCGCGGACACGCTCGCCGCCTTGCGCTACTGCGAGGGGCGGGCCGCGAAGATCCTGTCGATCATCAACGTCCCCGAAAGCTCCATCGCCCGCGAAAGCGACCTCGCCCTGCCGATCCATGCCGGCGTCGAGATCGGCGTGGCCTCAACCAAGGCGTTCACCTGTCAGCTGACCGTGCTCTTGCTGATGGCGCTCAAGGCCGCCTCCGACCGCGAAACGCTCGACCCCGCGCGCATCTCGGACCTGCTGTCGCACCTGCGCGGCCTACCCTCGACCATCAACAACACGCTGGAACTGAACGCCGATTTTCACAAGGCCGCCAACCGTTTGGCAACGGCCGACAACGCGCTATTCCTCGGGCGCGGCGTCATGTACCCACTGGCCCTTGAAGGCGCTCTGAAACTCAAGGAAATCAGCTATATCCACGCCGAGGCCTATGCCTCGGGGGAGCTGAAGCACGGCCCCATCGCGCTGATCGACAAGAAGATGCCGGTCATCGTCATGGCACCGCGCGATGCGCTGTTCGACAAGACCGTGTCGAACATGCAGGAGGTCATGGCCCGCGGCGGCAAGGTGATGCTGATCACCGACGCCCCCGGCGCCGAGGCGGCCGCCGACGACACCTGGATGACGCTGGTCCTGCCCCAGGTCGACCCGGTCCTGTCGCCCATCCTCTACGCTGTCCCCGCCCAGCTTCTGGCCTATCACACCGCCGTCGCCAAGGGCACCGACGTGGACCAGCCGCGCAACCTCGCCAAGTCCGTGACGGTGGAATAAGAAACGTGCGTTACCTGTCGCACGGCCTCGTCGTCCTGATCCTGACCGCGCCGGCCGCGCTGGCTTGTCCGTTCGAGACGTCTCCCGACAGCGTCCTGCGGTTCGGCGCGGGGTCACCGCTATCTGCCATCAGGACCTGTGCCGAATCAGGGTTCGATTTCTCGGCACCGCTGGCGGATGGCCGCGTGCCGTTCCGCGAAATCGTGGTCTCCAGATCCGATCCGGAGGCAGTGGAATTGATGCTGCAGGCCGGAGCCGATCCGAACACCTCGGACAAATACGGGTCCCCCGCCTTTGTCGATGCGATCAATTTCGTACACGATCGAGAACATCCCGACTTCCTGCGCATGATCGAGATACTGGGCGCGTACGGCGCGGATTTTTCGCGCCCTGATTCCCACGGCGATCTCGCCCTGTCCAAGGCGGCGGGCGGCGATGACAACCGGCTTCTCGCCATTTTGCTCGAACACGGTGCAGACCCGAACGGCCTGAACACCTACGACCGGACTCCACTGTTCGAAACCGTCTTCGGCACCTGCAACGCAAGGGGCGGCGCGATGCTGATCGACGCAGGCGCAACGCTGTCATCCATGCCCGCCGATCAGGTTGAACGCCTCTTCGACGAGGCTCAGGCGTCCTGCTCCGGCGGTGTCGAGGGACAGGCCTTTATAGACCTTCTCAAAGGATTGCACCCATGACCCCCGAAACTGCCCTCGATCAGATTCGCACGCATGCCGAACCCGGCCGGGCCGAAGGCATGGCGGACTATCACAAGGTGCCCCGCGACTATCTCGGCGTGCCCAACCCGGCGATCAACGACCTGACGACCGAATGGCGCCGCGCGCTCACTGTCGAAGAGCGTGTCACGCTGGCCGACGCACTCTGGCGGACGAACATCTTCGAGGCCCGCCTCGCTGCGGCCAAGCTGCTGACGCAGGCCCGGATCACACCCGACGATGCCGTCTGGGCACTGATCACCGCGTGGCTGCCCGACCTCGACAGCTGGGCCATCGCCGACCACGCCATGACGGCGGGGCAACGACGGCTGATGGCCGACCTCACCCGCATGGACGAGGTCGAGACCTGGACCACCTCCGACAGTCACTGGATCAGGCGCGCCGCGATGATCGTCACCCTGCCGCTCGCCAAGCTCAACAACCTCAAACCGGCTGAGGCCGAGGCGCGCGAACGCGTGCTGGGCTGGGCCGCAGCTTACGTGCAGGACAGCGAGTGGTTCATCCAGAAATCCGTCGCCTGGTGGCTGCGTGACCTGTCCAAACACGACCCGGACCGCGTGCGCGCCTTCATGGCCGCAAACGGCCGCCACATGAAGCCGTTTGCCCGCAAGGAAGCCGAGAAGTTCCTTTAAGGTCAGCCGCCTGTCGCGAAAACCCGCACTTCGGGCAGCCCCGTCAGATCCGCCTCCAAGAGCCGCATCGCCGCCAGCGACAGCTGGCTGCCCGATCCCGGCTCCGCGTCCAGCGGGATAAGATCGACCGCCACCGTCGTGCCCTTCGCCGGGTATTCCACCCGGCCCTTTCCGGGGCTGTCGACAAGCGGTGTCTTCATCCAGATGCCCGGATCCGACGCCGCACCCAGCGACGCGACCGTGATCCCCAGGTCGCGGTCGCCACCGCCGCTCTGCGCAGATTGCACCGCTGCCGCGCGCTCTTCTTCCGTGGTGGTGTCGAACTCGTCGGCGGTCCGCGCATTGGCCGGCGGGGCGACACCCGCGGTCTGCACCTCCGCCTCGGCTTCGGCGCTCCCGGACGCGGGGTCAGGCGGCGGCGTCTGCTGCTGCATGGTGGGCAAAATATCACAGGCCGACAGGCCGACGGTACAGGCGACAAGGCATACAAATCGTTTCATACACTCACCTTATGACCCCTGCGCGCCGGCATCAATTCCCAAGATGCCCCTTGCCGTTCATCGGCGGTTTGCATACGTTCTGCCCCATGACCGCACCTTTGATCGACCCGTTCCAGCGCGCCATTTCCTATTTGCGCGTCTCTGTCACCGACCGCTGCGATTTCCGCTGCGTCTATTGCATGTCGGAGAACATGACCTTTCTGCCCAAGAAGGAACTGCTGACGCTGGAAGAACTGGACCGCATGTGCAGCACCTTCGTGCGCATGGGCGTGGAAAAGCTGCGGATCACCGGCGGCGAACCGCTTGTGCGGCGCAACATCATGCATTTCTTCCACGGCATGAAACGCCACCTCGACAGCGGCGACCTCAAGGAACTGACGCTCACCACCAACGGCTCGCAACTCGCCCGCTTCAGCGAAGACCTCTATGCCGCCGGCGTGCGCCGGGTGAACGTGTCGCTCGACACGCTCGATGAACAGAAATTCGCCGACATCACCCGCTGGGGTCGCCTCCCGCAAGTGCTCAAGGGGATCGACGCCGCCCAGGCCGCCGGCCTGCGCATCAAGATCAACGTCGTCGCTCTCAAGGGCTTCAACGAGGACGAGCTTTTCGACATCGTCGAATGGTGCAAATCCCGCGACATGGACCTGACCTTCATCGAGGTCATGCCGATGGGCGATATCGGCAACGAGGACCGGCTGGACCAATACTGGAAACTGTCCGATCTGCGCCAGACCCTGGCAGAGCAATACACCCTGACCGAGCTTTCCGAACGCACCGGCGGCCCCGCCCGCTATGTGCGGCTGGAAGAAACCGGCCAGAAAATCGGCTTCATCACGCCCCTCACCCATAATTTCTGCGAAAGCTGCAACCGCGTGCGCCTCACCTGCACCGGCGAGCTTTACATGTGCCTCGGCCAGGAAGACATGGCCGACCTGCGCCCGCCCCTGCGCAACACGCCGAACGATGACGCCCCGCTCGAGGCCGCCATCCGCGAGGCCATCACCCGCAAGCCCAAGGGCCACGATTTCGACTATTCCCGTCAGACCGTGGACGGGCGCATGTCCCGCCACATGAGCCACACCGGCGGCTGATGCCCCGCAATCCGGCGCCCCTGCCCGTGCGTCTTTACGGCGTGGCGGCAAATCTGCTTGAGCGGCTGGCCTATCGCCGCGTCTCGGAAAACCTCTCGCGCCAAGGCATTCCCGCAAACCGCCTGCCCGAACGGCAGGGCCATGCCACCGCACCGCGCCCCGTCGGCGACCTCATGTGGTTCCACGCGGCCTCGGTCGGCGAAAGCCTGTCGGTCCTGCGCCTGATCGAGCATCTGGGCGACACGCATCCCGACCTGTCCTTCCTCATAACCTCCGGCACCGCCACCTCGGCGCAGATCGTCGGCAAGCGCCTGCCGCCGCGCACCACGCATCAATTCGCGCCGCTCGATTCCCGCCGCGTGGTCCTGCGCTTCCTCGACCATTGGCGCCCCTCGGCGGCAGTCTTCGTGGAAAGCGAGCTTTGGCCCCAGATGCTGCGTCTGACCCATGCCGCAGGCGTCCCGCTGGCACTGGTCAACGCCAGGATTTCCGAAAAATCCGCCCGCAACTGGAAACGGTTCCCCCGCACCGCGCGGCATCTGATGGATCATTTCCGCCTGATCCATTGCCAGGACGGCCGCACCGCGAGCCATCTACAAGACCTCGGCCTCAGACAGGCCGAAGCCGGCATGAACCTCAAATCCGTCGCCGGCCCGCTCCCCTTCGACCGGGACGAACTGCTCCGGATGCAGGGCCTCATCGCCGGCCGGCCGGTCTGGCTCGCCGCCTCCACCCATCCGGGCGAGGACGAGGTCGTGCTCAGGGCCCACCGCGCCATGACCGGCGGCAATGCCGACGCGCTCCTGATCCTCGTACCGCGCCACCCCGAACGCGCCCATGATATCGAGCGCATGATCGCCGAGCACCGCTTCGAGGGCGCCCGCCGCTCCACCGGCATGACCATCACCGGGCAGACCCGCGTCTATCTCGCCGACACACTGGGCGAGATGGGCCTGTGGTACGCGCTCAGCCCCCTGACCTGCATCTGCGGCAGCTTCACCGATGTGGGCGGCCACAACCCGTTCGAGCCCGCCCATGCCGGCTCCGCCGTCCTCCACGGCCCGCACTACGCCAATTTCGCCGAGGCCTATGCCGAGATGCAGGCCAACGAGGCCTGTATCGAGGTCACCGATGCCGAAGACCTCGGCGCCAAGCTGACCACCTATCTTAACGATCCCGCCGCCCTCGACGCGCTGCGCGACCGAACCCGCGCTTTTGCCGCCGTACAGGCTGACGTGCTGGACGACTTCGCGACCACCCTTTCCAAGTCGCTCGGCCTGCGCTAGCACCTGTCGAGAACCCCAAGGAAAGCCGCCCCGCGTGCCGGACCTCATCGTCACCAATTTCAACCGCAACTTCACCGGCGTCTCCTCGACCGCCGCCAGCGTGGTGCGCTGCCAGGTGTCGCAATACGACCTCGCGCTTGCGGGCCACCCCCTGCCCGGCTGCCCGGACCCAATCACCAAGGCCCAAGCCGCGGCATTTTCCAAGACCCCTCCCAAAGACCACCCCTTCACCATCTGGCATGTCCGCCGCAATCCCGAAATGCGCGCGGCCATCTGGGTCCGCGACGTGCTGCGCCGCCCCATCCGCATCGTCTTCACCTCCGCCGCGATCCGGCGGCATTCGGCCTTTCCGCGCTGGCTCATTTCGCACATGGACGCCGTCATAGCCACGACCGAGGCCGCAGCCGGGTTCGTCCCGCATGTCCGCGCCGTCGCCCCGCACGGCGTCGACACCGACCGTTTCACGCCTGCCCCCGACCGCCCCGCCGCGTGGGCCGCCACCGGCTATCCCGGCACCCACGGCGTGGCCACCATCGGGCGCATCCGCCCCGAGAAAGGCACTGACCGCTTCGTCGCCGCCATGCTGCGCCTCTTGCCGCAGCACCCCGGCCTGACCGCTCTCGTCATCGGTCGCGCGGCCAAGTCCGATCGGCCTTTCCTGGACAAGCTCAAGGCGCAGATTGCGGCAGCGGGCCTCAGTGACCGCATCCTCTTCCCCGGCGAGGTCTCCCCCGACGCCCTGCCCACCCTCACACGTTCCCTCTCTGCCGTGATGCAACTGCCCCGCTACGAAGGTTATGGCATGACCCCGCTTGAAGGGATGGCATCGGGCGTGCCGTTCGTGGCCACCGAGACCGGCTATTACCGCAGCTTTTCCAGCCAGGGCCAAACCGGCCTTATCGTGCCGGACGATCCGGGCGATGCCGCCGATGCGCTCGCCTGCATCCTGTCAGACCCCGACCGCCACGCCGCCATGTCCCAAGCCGCCCGCACCATTGCCTGCACCCATTTCAGCGTCACCCGAGAGGCCGAAACCATCGCCCAGGTCTACGAGGATCTTTGGTCCGGCGGCTGACCGCTTCTTCTTCGGTTTGATGTTGCACCCGAGCCTCAGGACGTTACGATGTCCTGCCAATTTTGAGAGGTGCACTTCGTGATCCAGAAATACGAGTACAAGGTCATCCCCGCCCCCGCCAAGGGCCGCAAGGGCCCGGGCGTCAAGGGCGCTGAAGGCCGCTTTGCCCACGGGCTGGAAACGGTGATCAACGAACTGGCGCTCGAGGGCTGGGAATACCTGCGCGCCGACATCCTGCCCAGCGAGGAACGTCAGGGCCTGACCTCGTCGCAGACGGTCTATCGCAGCATGCTGGTCTTCCGCCGCCCGCTGGAACTGGAAGGCGTCGACAGCCCGCCGCCGCTGCCGTGGGACGACCACGAGGCGGAAGAGCTGGAAACCGCCGCCGAGACTGACGAAATCGAGGATAATCAGGACGATACGCCAGATGACGACGCGGATAACGGGGATGGCGAAGACACGCCGCGCCCCGATCTGCCACCCCGGGACTGACCCGTGCAAGGAAGTTCGGGACCGCGCGGTTTTTTCCCGATCTTTCCTCTTCAATTTGCCGCGCAATCACATACACTCTTGGCCTCGAGTCGCAAAGGGAATGCCAATGGCTAAATCCGATCCGTTTGGTTTCGACATGTCCGTTTCATCCGCGAAAAAGAAGAACCCGCGCGGTCGGCGGGGCATGTCCGGGGCATCCGAAACGTCGACGCGCGTCTGCGACCACGAGGGCTGCAACCAGCCCGGCAAGTACCGCGCGCCCAAGGCGCCGGACGTGCTCGACGACTTCTACTGGTTCTGCAAGGACCACGTGCGCGAGTACAATACCAAGTGGAACTTCTTCGACGGCACCACCGAGGCCGAGATGAACGCCCAGATGTCCTCGGACAAGGTGTGGGAGCGCAAGACCAAGGCGTTCAACGACCCCGAGGCGCGTGCCTGGGCCCGGCTGGGCATCGAGGACCCGCACCAGGTGCTGGGCGGCAATGCCACGCAGAACCCCGGCAAGAACCGCGGCGGCCAGCGCAAGCTGCCCCCGACCGAACGCCGCGCCATCGAAATCCTTGAGGCAAACGAACACGCCTCCAAGGCCGAGATCCGCAAGGCCTACAAGGCGCTGATCAAGGTGCTGCACCCCGACATCAACGGCGGCGACCGCAGCCAGGAAGAACAGCTTCAACAGGTCGTCTGGGCCTGGGACCAGATCAAGCAGAGCCGCAACTTCAAGTAAGCTGGAAAAATAGGGCGCACCGGGTCACTCGTACCGTTCCGGGTCCTGAAACCACCCGGTGCGCGATCGGACCCGGAATTCAGGCGTCGCGGAATGTCAGGCTGACTCCGTTCAGGCAATGGCGCTTGCCCGTCGGCTGTGGCCCGTCATCGAAAATATGGCCAAGGTGGCTGCCGCAGCGGCGGCAGTGACATTCGGTCCGCGTCGCGAAAAGCGAATGATCCGGCTTGGTGCCGATGGCATTGTCCATCGCCTTCCAGAAACTGGGCCAGCCGGTCTCGCTGTCATACTTGGTCTCGGACGAATAAAGCGGCAGGTCGCAGCCGCGGCAATGATACGTCCCCGGCTTGTATAGATCATGCAAAGGGCTGCTAAAGGCGCGCTCGGTGCCTTCCTCGCGCATGACCTCATATTCCAGATCGGTCAGCATCTCGCGCCATTCCGCCTCGGTGCGTGTCACCTCGAAAGTGCCCGGCGCGGCAAATCCCGGCAGCGCGGTCAGAAAAGTGCCCCCGGACAGGGCCGACAGTATGAATGTGCGTCGTAGCATCTTCAGCCTCCTGCGTTTGTCATTCGAGGATAGAACGGGGGACGAACGCCCCCGTTCCGCAGCTTACGAGCTTGTTACTGCTTGGCCGGCAGCATCACCGTGTCGATCACGTGAATCACGCCGTTCGATTGCTCGACATCTGCGATGGTCACGTTGGCCACGCGGCCACGCTCGTCTTCCAGCATGATGCTGTTGCCTTGGTAAGTGGCCTTCAACATGCAGCCGCCCACGGTCGGCACCATGTGCGCGCCACCGTCATCGTCGACCATGCCCTTGATCGCCGTCGACATCGCGTCGGCCGATACCACGTGGCAGGTCAGGATCTCGGTCAGCTGTTTCTTAGCCGCGGGCTGCAGCAGTGCCTCGACCGCGCCTTCGCGCAGCTCGCCAAAGGCGGCGTTGGTCGGCGCGAACACGGTGAACGGCCCTTCGCTCGACAGCGTGTCGACAAGGTCCGCGGCCTTCACGGCGGTCACCAGCGTCGTGTGATCGGCCGAGTTCACGGCATTTTCAACAATGTTCTTGTCGGCATACATCGCCGCACCGCCGACCATCGGATTGTCGGCATAGGCAACGCTCGCAGTCGCTGCGAGGGCCACGGCGGCGGTCATTGATTTCACGTTAAACATATCTCTACTCCCTAACTTAATGCACAAAAGCCGGGCCTTGTTGCCCAACCCATACGCAGCCACGGGAGGTGCGAACCGAAAGTTTCAGCTGTTTCGGGAAATTTTTCAGACGTCTTCGAGCGGGCCAGTGGCCAGGATGTCGCCCGTGGGCGCCCCGGTGGGCGAGCCGCCCTCGGGTTCGTCCGAAATCGCCAGCGTCGCGCCTTGCAACACCGCGATCTGCTCCGGCGTCATCGGCAGGCGCAGCCGCTCGTTTTCCGGCAGCACGCCCAGCGACACCGGCGGGTTGTCCCCGGCGATCAGCCACATCTCGATATCGCGGTCAGGCCGGTCCTGCATCCCGCGCCGCTCGACATACATTTCCTGCGTGGTCGCGTCATACCCCGCCGCCAGGATGATCTCTTCCTCACCCTCGGCCCGCAGGTCAGCATGGTAGACCGGGCTCTCCGGCGGTTGCACGCCCGACCCCGGCAGGTCCACGACGAAGAACAGCGCCACGACCAGCGCCGCTGCTGCCAATCCGGTCAGTCCGAACCGCTCGAACAGGCCGCGCCGCGCCGGGCGCTCGTCAGCGAACAGGCGGCGGTACAGCGCCGCTTTCACCCGTGCCGGAGGGGCCTCTTCGGGGATCTCATCCGCCAGCACGGCGAAATCCTCGGCCCATTGCGCGTAAAGCGCCCGCAATTCGGGCTCGGCGCCAAGACGCGACTCGAAGGCCGCGGCCTCCGCAGCCGACAGCAATCCCAGCGCGTATTCACCCGCCAGGACCACGTCGTCGTCTTTTTCCGGCACCTCGCTCATCGCGACAGGCACTCCCTCAGTTTCAGCAGGCTGCGGCGCAGCCAGGTTCGCATCGTGTTCAGCGGCACGTCAAACCGCGCCGCCAGATCGGCATAGGTCTCTCCGTCAAGGTAAGCCCCGCGCACGGCCTGCGCGCGATCGGCCTCCAACTCGTCGAAGCACCCGTCCAACTTTTCCCGCTCCGACGCCTGAACGGCTTGCGCCTCCGGCCCCGGTGCGGCATCCGGCATCGCTTCAGCCAGTCCTTCCGGCATCTGCTCGCCCGCCCCCTTGCGCTTGCGCAGCATGTCGATGGCTGCGTTCCGCGCGATCGTGATCAGCCACGTCATGGGGCTGAACCCGCCCGTGCTGTACCGGTCGGCATTGCGCCAGATCTTCACGTAGACCTCTTGCAGCACCTCCTCGGCCTCGGCCCGGTTACCCAACACACGCAGGATCACGCCGAATAGTTTCGCCGAAGTCGCGGAATAAAGTTCGGAAAACGCGGCCCTGTCGTTCAGGGCGCATCGACCGATCATGTGTTCGATAGCGTCGAGGTCTTTCATGGAACGCGCATCCCTTTCGAAATCGGAACCTAGGGCAGGCACATGGCGAGTGCCAGTAATTCTTTCCCTTTCCCTTGCCCTTCCCGGCGATATGTTGCACGGAAGGGCGAACGAAAAAACGACGATTGAAGGATCAAGGCAGATGGCCGACGGGAACATGGATCACGACATGAAACCGACCGAGGAGCTTTCGGTCCGCGATGTTTTCGGGATCGACACCGACATGGTCATCAAGGGCTTCGCCGACAGAAGCGAACGCGTGCCGGATATCGATTCGACCTACAAGTTCGACCCCGACACGACGCTGGCGATCCTGGCCGGGTTTTCCCACAACCGCCGCGTCATGGTGCAGGGCTATCACGGCACCGGCAAGTCGACCCATATCGAACAGGTCGCCGCCCGCCTCAACTGGCCCGCAGTGCGCGTAAACCTCGACAGCCACATCAGCCGGATCGACCTGATCGGCAAGGACGCGATCAAGCTGCGCGAGGGCGTGCAGGTGACCGAATTCCACGAAGGCATCCTGCCCTGGGCGCTGCGCAACCCCGTCGCCATCGTGTTCGACGAATACGATGCGGGCCGCGCCGACGTGATGTTCGTCATCCAGCGGGTGCTGGAACATGACGGCAAGCTGACCCTGCTGGACCAGAACGAGATCATCACGCCCCATCCCTGTTTCCGCCTTTTCGCCACGGCCAACACCGTGGGCCTGGGCGACACGACCGGTCTTTATCACGGCGTGCAGCAGATCAACCAGGCGCAGATGGACCGCTGGTCGCTCGTCGCAACGCTGAACTACCTCAGCCACGACGCCGAAACCGCCATCGTCATCGCCAAGACCCCCCAGATGAACACCGAGGCCGGGCGCAAGACGATCAGCCAGATGGTCACTGTCGCCGACCTCACCCGGACCGCTTTCATGAACGGCGACCTGTCGACCGTCATGAGCCCCCGGACGGTGATCAACTGGGCCCAGAACAGCCGCATCTTCCGCGACGTTGGCTATGCCTTCCGCCTGACGTTCCTCAACAAATGCGACGAACTCGAACGCCAGACCGTGGCCGAGTTCTACCAGCGCTGCTTCGACGAGGAACTGCCCGAAAGCGCGGCGAGCGTCAGCCTGGGGTGATGCGTTTACGTCTGACCCGGACGTGAACCGAACCGAAGCGCCCTGTGTAGGGCGGGATTTCATCCCGCCTGCCACCACATCTTGTCTCCAACCGGGCAATATGAAACCGTTTCGCCCATGATCCGCTTTGTACTGACGATCGTTACAATCCTCGTCGCCATTCCTGCCCTTGCACAGGACCGCGCCGCTATCGAGCGCCAATTCCAGTCTTGGCTACAACAAGACGTCTGGCCCGCCGCCCGGGCCAAGGGCGTCTCCCGCGCGACATTCGACGGCGCAATGGGCGGCGTGCACCTCAACTGGGACCTGCCCGACCTCGTCCCGCCGGGATCGAAAGCCACCACGCCCAAGCGCCAGACCCAGTCCGAATTCGGCGCCCCGGGCCGCTATTTCCGCGGCGTCTCGGGCGACGCCGCCATCGGCCGCCAACTGGCCAGCCGCCACGCATCCACCCTCGCCCGGATCGAACAGCAGACCGGCGTGCCCGGTCGCATCCTGCTGGGCATCTGGGGCCGCGAAAGCGCCTATGGCCGCGCCAAGATCCCGCACAACGTGTTCGAGGTTCTGGGCACCAAGGGCTTCATGGCCACCCGCGCGCCCTATTTCCGCGAGGAACTCATCGCCGCCCTGCAAATCGCCGAGGCCGGCCACACAAGCGGCCCCCTGCGCAGCTCCTGGGCCGGCGCGCTCGGCCAGCCGCAATTCATGCCCTCCAGCTTCCTGCAATACGCTTCCGATGGCGACGGTGACGGGCGTGCCGATATCTGGGGCTCGGTGCCCGACACGCTGGCCTCCATCGCCAATTACCTCGCCCGCCACGGCTGGGTCGCGGGCCGCGACTGGGGCTTCGAGGTCACCGTACCATCCTCCGTCTCCTGTTCCCTCGAAGGCCCCGACCAGGGCCGTCCAATCACCGAATGGGAAGCCATGGGGATCACCCGCGTCTCGGGCCGCCCCTTCCCTGATCATGAACGAAACGGCGAAGGCTTCCTGATGATGCCCGCCGGGCGCAACGGCCCGGCCTTCGTTGTCACGCCCAATTTCTACGTGCTCAAGGACTACAACATGTCCGACCTCTACGCGCTTTACGTGGGCCATGTCGGCGACCGCATCCAGTACGGCGTCGGCGACTTCGCGGCACCCTGGGGGGCTGTCGGCAAGATGTACCGCTCCGACATCGCCGCCATGCAGCGCAGCCTTGAAGGCATGGGCCACGACGTCGGCGGTGCCGATGGATTGCCGGGCTTCAAGACCCGCCGCTCCATCGGCCGCTGGCAAGAGGCGACAGGCCAGCCCGCCACCTGCTTTCCCGAACCGGGGATGAAAGCGCAACTGGTCCGCTAGGCGCACCAAGAATTTTCAAAAAATTCCGCCCCGGCCTCGCGTGTCGCGCTTCAATCGAACTGATATTCCTTGGCCTCGACGTAGTGCCACTTGACCTTCCAGTTCGTGCCCCGGTCGTATTCCGACGACACGTAGATGCTGGCGGTATCCTTCAACAGAGGATCGCTCGTCGTCAGCTTCCATGACCCGTTATGCGAATGCCGGACGCTGTCAACCGTGAAGCCCACCAGCATGTACTTGGAACTGCCGCCCCAGTCGAACGTGTGGGTGCGGTGGCCGATTTGCCATTTCTCGCTATAGCTTTGTTCGGTGGTCGAGATCTGTGTCGCGATCCCGGGCCAGGTGTCGTAACCGTAATGCCAGATATTGGTATCGCCCGACTCGTGTTCCTTGTCCTTCTTCGGCACGCTGGACTTTGCTCCCTTCACGCTCATGTAAAGCGCGTAGCGGGCATAGATCTCATCCAGCTCGGTCTTCAGCGAGGCAAGCTGGCTAGCGTACTCAGCAATTTTCGACGGCTCCGAGGCCAGTTCCTCACGCGCCGCGCGAATCTCGCCCGTCAGCGTGTCGAACGTATGGGCGTAGGCGTCGGCGTAATCGCCCGGACAGGTCTTGAACCGGCTCTCGACCAGCCAGACCTGCTTGTATAGCGCGGTGATCTCCCCGAAGACCGCCGGGGCCACCGGCACGGTCCGGTCGAAATTCGGATCGAGCGAGGAATAGCTGGTCAGGTAGGCCCGCATCTGCGCCGCCTGAAGATTGTCCTTGAACCACGCCAGCAATTCCTCGGGGTCGTCGGCCTTGGGCGGCACCGCCCCGGTCTTGGTGCCGAAATGCACGACCGTCTGTTCGAACGTCGTCTTGCTGCTCGACACCGCCTGCTTGAAATTGGCGTAGCCCGACGCGGAAAAGAGGTTTCCTTTCGAACCCGAGAACTTGGACTTGAAATCATCCAGCCGCGACTCGGACTCCGCCGTGATCCGCAACACCACGCTCAGCAGGCTGCCGGACTTGACCCCGCTGATGAAATAGTCGCCATGGGTTTTCTTGAACTTCGCCTGGTCGCTGTCCAGCAAGCTCTTCGCCTTCGCCTTCAGCGCCGGGTCCTTGATCGTCGCATAGTCCGTATCGCTGATCTCGACCTGCGCCAGAACGGTCAGGGACGTGGCCGAGTAGCTGACACTGTTGAGGTATGACGCCTCGGCCGAGATCTCGACCGCGCCGGTGTTGTAGGACCCCGACGCGCCCACGTCGATCTCGCGCTCCATCTCCGCTTCGGTCGAAATGATCTTGATCGAAATCTGCCCCTCCCCGACCTTGGCCGGTGTCGTGTCGGTCGAGGTCAGCGCCGAGCCGTCGAACGTGTCGCCGGTGACGGCATCCACACCGCCGCCGATCTTGTAAGCGTCGGCCCAGGGGATGTCGGTGATCGTTGGCGGTAGGGTGGACTCGCCTTGAAGAAAGGTCAGCATGGTCGGAAATCCTTTGATGTGAAACAATTGAAAAATGGCATCCCCCCGCGATGAGGTGAGAGCACGAAAAACACTTTAAACAAGAAATCACTTTTCGTACAACCGCCTTTAGTTGTGCTCCTTACCGGGTCTCACCTCGCCCCGGACCAAAGCCGCGGTTCTGCCGGATCAACTATGCTCTTCCACCGACACCGCCTTCAACCGGCCTGTCAAGTGACGAACTTTCGTGGCAAAAACCGTCTCGAAATCCTCTCCCGCTTCGAGCGAGCTGAAATCGTCCGGCAGCGGGTTTGTGGGAGGGCCGAAAGAAAGAGGCGAGAATAGGCAGGGGTAGTATGTCGATTTATTGGCTGCAAACGCATACTGATGCTGTCGCAGGCGGGGTTGATTGGTCGGAAACGACAAAACCTCGAAAACCCGCGCGTAACCTTGAACGCTGGTTTGCAACGGACGCTGATCGAGCCCCGCTTGGACCTTTTCCCCAAGAAATTCTGGCAGAGATAGATGCGCACTGGGCTCTAAGCCTAGGAAAAATGGATCCCCCTCCCGATACCATCGGTCGACTTAAGTCGGCGCATTTCACCGGCGCCCCGTTTGCCCGCAGATATATCTGTGACGTGTTCGAGATGTATTCGGAAGGCAACTGCCAGATCGTGCCGATCAAGAAACTCTGGTCCTTGAAAGACGATGCAGAAGTAACAGAGCCTTACTTTGTGGCCAATGTCTACAACGCCGCGCCCGTTATCGACTTGGACAAAACCGAAGTGCGAGAGGTCACGAACCCTAAAATGGGACACCCATTTTCCCCAGCTTCGCGAAGCTTGAACAAAATGTTTGTCCGCAAAGAGAGCTTCGAGGGCCATCACCTCGTTCGGGATGCGGCGACCTCGGTATGGTTCTGCGATGATGTGTTTCGCGAGGCTATCGAAAGCGCTACGCCCGGTACATACGCTTTTCGCGACATCAACATAGTTTGAAGCGCTACCGCGCTTAGGCGACCCAAATAGGCGCTCGCCGCTCAGCTATGCTCTTCCGCCGACACCGCCGTCAGCGCGCGGTTATAGGCCTTCAGCGCATCGACATGGAACAGCGCGCCCTGCAATTCGGGCGTGGAATCCTCGCCCGTCAGCGTCACCACCGGGATGAACGCGACGCCCGTGCGCTCGAAGATCGGCATCGCCACGTCCAGCGTCGCATTCGCGTCGATATAGACCCCGTCCTCGATCAACTCCCAGCAGGTCTCTTCGTTGGCGCTGCGCTCGGCCCCCTTCTCCCGCATCACCCGCGCAACGCGATACATGGTGAGCAGATAGGCATGCGGCCCCGCCGCCAGCCTGACACCCCGCCGATCCAGCTGCGTCAGGAAGAACGAGTGGCGCACCAGCTTTGACGACAACGCCGTGGACATCGACACCGCCACCATCACCGCCAACCCGGTCTGCCAGTCCCCCGTCAGTTCGAATACGATCAGCGTGGTCGATATGGGTGCGCCCAGCACCGCGGCGGCCACGGCCCCCATCCCCGCCAGCGCGTAAAGCGTCGGCGCCCCCGACCATTGCGGCAACAGCGCCGTCGCCGTCAGCCCGAAGGCCAGCCCCGTCAGCGCCCCCACCATCAGCGAGGGCGAAAAGACCCCGCCGCCCATACGCCCGCCGATGGTGATCGCCACCGCGATGACCTTCAGGATGCAGAACATCACCGCCTCATTCCAGAGCAGCTTGCCGGTCAACGCCTTCGACGTGGTCTCATAGCCCACGCCGATGATGTGCGGAAATCCGATTGCCAGCACGCCTAGCATCAGCCCCGCCACACCGGGCCGCAGCCAGCGCGGCAACCCGGTGCGCGCCTGCACCCGATCCGCGAATCCCTCGGCAAAGAAAATTCCGCGCATCAGCACGACGGCCACCGCCCCGCACATCAACCCCAGGATCAGGAAGGCGGGCAATTCCACGTAGAATTCCAGCATGCTCGCCATGGGCAACTCGAACTCGGTCACATCGCCGAATTCCAGCCGGTTGATCACCGTGCCCGCCACCGACGCGATCACGATGGGCGCAAAGGCGTGCAGCGCGAAATGGCGCAGCACCACCTCCAGCGCGAACAGGGCACCCGCGATGGGCGCGTTGAACGACGCCGACACCGCCGCCGCCACGGCGCAGCCCAAAAGGTCGCGGCCGGTGATCCCGTCGGCGTTGATCCGGTTGCTGACCCAGGTCGAGATGACGCCGGCCATATGCACCACCGGCCCCTCCCGGCCCGACGAGCCGCCCGTGCCCAGCGTGATCATCGACGCCAGCGCCGAGGCCACACCGGCCCGCGTCTCGACCCGGCCCTCGTTGAGCGCGGCCCCCTCGATCACGTCGGCCACCGACCGCGCCCGACCATCGGGGGTGAAGCGGTGCAGGATCGCCCCCACCACCAGCCCGCCGCCCACCGGGATCACCAGAACCCAGTACCACGGCAGGTTCGATACCCAGCTGTGCATCAGAGACGGGTCCTCGGACCCGTAAAGCAGCAGTTGTAGCGCGTTGATTCCCTTGCGAAAGAACAGCGCCGCGAAGCCTGCCGCGATCCCGATGCAAAGCGCGATCAGCCAGAACTGGAACTGGCTCGGCCCCTTGTCGCGAAGCACCCGCCACGCGTTGCGGCCGAACGTGTCGATCCGCTGCCATCCGCGCCGCAATCGGCCCGGGCTGTCCTCGCCCTGCGCTGTCTCGGTATCGGTCAACCGCCTGCCCCCGGCCTTGTGACGCAGGGCGCTTCCCTGTCGGAACCGCTTCGCATACTGTGCGGTTTCAGGGGAATGCAGGGGTTCGACATGGGTATTCGTGACGCCATTTCAGAGTTATCGCCCGTTTTAGGGCAACGGCTCAGCCTGTCCAAGTCCGATCTGCAAGAGCATGGCCGGAGCGAGACGCATTTCGCGGACGCGCCGCCCGATGCCGTCGCCTATCCCGAAAACACAGACGAGGTGCGCCGGATCGTGCAGGCCTGCGCCCGCCACGGCGTGCCGGTCAACGGCTGGGGCACCGGCACCTCGCTCGAAGGGCAGGCGCAGGCGTTCTCGGGCGGCATCTGCGTCGACTTCCAGCGCATGAACCGCATCCTCGAAGTGTCCCAGGGCGACATGGACGTGCGCGTGCAGCCCGGCGTCACCCGCGAGGCGCTGAACGAGGAATTGCGCGCCACGGGCCTTTTCTTTCCCGTCGACCCCGGCGCCAACGCCTCGATCGGCGGCATGACCTCGACCCGCGCCAGCGGCACGACAGCGGTGCGCTATGGCACCATGCGCGACAACGTGCTGGGGCTCGAAGTGGTCACTGCCACGGGCGACGTCATCCGCACCGGCACCCGCGCCCGCAAATCCTCGGCGGGCTACGACCTGACCGCGCTGTTCGTCGGCTCCGAGGGCACGCTGGGCCTGATCACCGAGATCACGCTGCGCCTGCAGGGCACGCCCGAGGCCATATCTGCCGCCGTCTGCGCCTTTGACGCCGTGGGCGACGCGGTCGAGGCGGTCATGGCCTCTGTGCAGATGGGCCTGCCGCTCGCCCGGATCGAGCTGATGGACACCCAAAGCGTCGCAGCGGTGAATGCCTATTCCGGCGCCGCCCTGCCCGCCTGCCCGCATTTGCTGCTGGAATTCCATGGCTCGGACGCGGGCGTCGCGGAACAGGCGCGGATGTTCGGTGAATTGGCACAGGAGTTCGGCGGCAAGGGCTTCGACTGGGCCCGCAAGACCGAGGAACGCTCCGCGCTCTGGGCCATGCGCCACGCCGCCTATCACGCCATCGTCGCTCACCGTCCCGGAACCAAGGCGCTGGTCACCGATATCTGCGTGCCGATCTCGAACCTGGCCCGCGCCATTGAAGAGACGCGGCGCGACCTCGATGCGCAAGGCATCGAAGGCCCGATCCTGGGACATGTGGGCGACGGCAATTTCCACGCCATCCTGCAATTCGACCCCGAGGATGCCGCCGACAAGGCCCGCGTGCTGAAAGCCTCCGAGCATCTGGTCGAGCTGGCGCTGTCGCTCGGCGGTACCGCCACGGGCGAGCATGGCATCGGCGTGGGCAAGCTGGGCTACATGGAACGCGAACATGGTCCCGCCTGGGGCCTCATGGGTACGATCAAGCAGGCGCTTGACCCAGACAACATCATGAACCCCGGCAAACTCGTGCCGCCCCGCAACTGACCGCGCGGCGCGTGTGACGCCTCGAAGAGGGGGCGCTGCCCCCGACGGCGAACCTGCGGTTTCGCCGCTTCGCCGGGATAATTATGGCCAGAGGAAATGCCGGGGGTCAGCCCGCCATCAGCGCCTCGGCGGCGGCGCGAGCCTCCTCGGTAATGGTTTCGCCCGACAACATCCGCGCGATCTCGTCGGTGCGCGCCCCTGCATCCAGCGCCGTGACCGTCGACAGCGTCTGCCCCTTGGCCACGCGCTTTTCGACGCGCCAGTGGTGCGCGCCTCTTGCCGCAACCTGCGGCGAATGGGTGACCACCAGAACCTGGTTGTCCGACGCCAGCCCCGCCAGCCGCCGGCCCACGGCATCGGCGGTGGCCCCGCCCACGCCCCGGTCAATTTCGTCGAATATCAGCGTGAGGCCGCTTTGCCCGCCGGTCAGGCAGACCTTGAGCGCCAGCAGGAACCGGCTCAACTCCCCGCCCGAGGCGATCTTGCCCAAGGGGCCTGCCGGCGCGCCGGGATTGGTGGCCACGGTAAAGGTCACCGCGTCCTGTCCCGTTTCTCCGGGATCGGCTTGGGTCACTTGCGTCGCAAAGACCGCGCGATCCATTTTCAGCGGCGCCAGTTCGGCCATCACGGCCTTGTCCAGCTTGCCCGCCGCCTTGGTTCGCGCATCACTCAGCGTCCCGGCGGCCTCGGCATAGGCCGCATCCGCCTCCGTGACCGCCGCCTGCAACGCCTTGAGGTCCGCATCGCCCTGTTCCAGGGTCGCAACCTGGTCGCGCACGCCCTCGGCAAACCCGGCCAGGTCATCCGGCGCCACGCCATGCTTGCGGGCCAGCGCCCGGATCGCGAAAAGCCGCTCTTCGGTCTCTTCCAATTCCAGCGGATTGAAGGTCAGCGCCTCAAGGCAATCCTCGACGCCGCTCGCGGCCTCGTCCAGTTCGACCATGGCGCGGCCAAGGGCGGCCAGCGCCTCCTCTAACCGGCCCTCGGCCTTGTCGGCAGCCCCTTCCAGCCAGCGCAGCGCATCCTGCGCCTGCCCTTCGGCGCCATCGCGCAGGGCGGCCTGCGCCTTGGCGATATCCTCGCGGATGCGTTCGGACTGCTGCATCAGGCGGCGGCGCGTGTCCAGCTCCGCCTCCTCGCCCGGCTGGGGCGACAACGCGTCCAGTTCCTCGACCGCGTGGCGCAGGAATTCTTCCTCGGCGCGCATCTCGGCCAGCTTCGCTTCGGCCTCGCGCAACGCCTTGCGCGCCGCGCTGCGCGCCTTCCACGCGCCGCGCACCTTTTCGCGCAGTCCCGACAGCCCGCCAAACTCATCGAGCAGGTCCCGGTGCCCCTTGGGGTCCAGCAGGCCCCGGTCGTCATGCTGCCCATGCAGTTCCACCAGCGTGTCCGACAGCGCCCGCAGCACGTCACCCGAGCAGCGGCGGTCATTGACCCAGGCCGTCTTGCGCCCGTCGCCGGTGTTCACGCGCCGCAGCAGCAGCGTGTCCTCCACCGGCAGCCCCGCCTCTTCCAGTACCGCCCGTGCCGCGTGCCCTTCGGGCAGATCGAACTCGGCCACCACCTCGCCCTGCTCGGCCCCCTGCCGCACCAGTTCGGCCCGTCCGCGCCAGCCCAGCACGAAGCCCAGCGAGTCCAGCAGGATCGACTTGCCGGCCCCGGTCTCGCCGGTCAGCACGTTCAGACCGGGCTGAAACGCCAGGTCCAGCCGGTCGATGATCAGAATGTCACGAATCTCCAACGCGCGGAGCATCAGGCCCCCCGGGCGGTTACAACCAGCGTCCGAGGATCGTTTGCCGATAGACCTGCCGCAGCCAGCTGTCGCCCACCGCTTCCAGTGTCAGCCCCTGCCCGGTCAACAGCTTGTAACTGTCCTCGTACCATTCGGTGCTCTTGAAGTTGTGGCCCAGGATCGCGCCTGCCGTGCGTGCCTCGTTCGTCAGGCCCAGCGACAGGTACGCCTCGACCAGCCGGTGCAGCGCCTCGGCGGTGTGGGTCGTGGTCTGGAAATCCTCGACCACGACGCGAAAGCGGTTGATGGCCGACGTGAAGTGATCGCGCCGCAGGTAATAGCGCCCGATCTCCATTTCCTTGGCCGCCAGGTGGTCGAAGGCCAGGTCGAACTTCAGGATCGCCGAGCTGGTATATTCGCTGTCGGGATACTGTTCGATCACCTGTCGCAGCGATTGCAGCGCCTGGAACGTCAGCCCTTGATCGCGGCCCACCTCGTCGATCTGATCGTAATAGCTGAGCGCCAGCAGGTATTGCGCATAGGCCGCATCGCCATCGGCGGGATAGAAATCGAGATACCTCTGCGCGGCGGACCGGCTGTTCTCGTAATCCTCGTCCTTGTGATAGGCAAAGGCCTGCATGATCACGGCGCGCTTGGCCCACTCCGAATAGGGATACAGCCGCTCGACCTCGGCGAAGAGTTCCGCCGCCTGTTCGGGGTCACCGCTTGCCAAGTCGTACTCGGCCCGGCCGAAAATCTGTTCCGCCGTGAACTGTTCGTAGTCGACTTCACCGCGCGAAATGCGCGAGTTGACGCCACCACAGCTTGCAAGGAGTGTCGAGGCCACGAGGGCCGCTGCCAAACCGATCCCGATTCTGCCGCCTGTCATGCTCGCACGTACCCCCAAAAGCCCTGTGCTAAACTCGTGTTCAGGCCTTAAGGCCGCGTGATGTCGCAGGATCATATCTGCAATATCAACGGCGTCCTAGCACATAATTTTCCGGTGCAAAACGCCTTAGACCCGATTGCAGGTCACAAAGCACTAACCTGTGGTCAGGCGACCTCAGGCACCTCGGCCCAATGCACGCCCGCGCCGGGCAGCCGGGCGGCGGTCTCGGCGTCGCAGGTCACGATCTCGAACGTATCGGGCTGGGCGAACATCGCGCGCAGCAGGTCGTTGGTGACCGCATGACCGGCGCGCAGGCCGCTGTAATGGCCCAGGATCGGCAGACCGGCCAGCGCCAGGTCGCCAAGCGCATCCAGCATCTTGTGCCGCACCGGTTCATCCGGCTGGCGCAGCCCGCCTGGGCTCAGCACACGGTCCCCGTCGAAGACCACCGCGTTCTCTCCGGGATTGCCACCCAGGGCCAAACCGTTGGCGCGCATCGCGTCCACGTCCGCCTTGCGGCAGAAGGTGCGCGCGGTCGACAATTCGCGCACGAAACTGCCGTTCGACATATTCAGAAGCTTTTTCTGCCGCCCGATCGCCGCATCATCGAACTCGATCACGAATTCCAGCAGCAGCGTGTCATGCGGCACCAGCCGGGCCTTTGCGTCACCCTTGGCCACCTCGACAGGCTTCAGAACCTTCAGCGCGCGTACCGGCGCGTGCTGCCGGCGCAGCCCGGTGGACAGGATGCCATGCACGAACGGGGCCGAGCTGCCATCCAGGATGGGCACCTCCGGTCCGTTGACCTCGATCACCGCGTTGTGCACACCGCATCCCGACAGGGCCGCCATGATGTGCTCGACCGTCGAAATACTGACGCCCGCCGCGTTTTCCAGAAGGGTGCAAAGCGGCGACTGGTTCACCATGTCCCAGCGCGCCGGGATTTCGCAGTCACGCAAATCGCCGTCGATCCGGCGAAAGACGATTCCGCGGTTCGCCGGCGCCGGCAGGATGGTCAGGCGCGCGGGCGCACCCGAGTGCAGGCCGAGGCCATCGAAAGATACCGGGGTTTTGACCGTATTTTGCACGTGCTTACCTCAGGCCGAAGATCGGCATATTTTAATTAACTCAGCCACACCTATTTCGCTCCGAAGAAATCCTCAATTCACTCTTTGCAACGCGCTGAAACATCGATGTTGCAAGGCTTGGCGGTTTTTTGCCAACTCTGCCGCACAACCGGCCAACTCCTTGCACCACAACGAAAAAGGGCCGCTCTTCGCGGCCCCTTAGCATAGTGATTTATTGTTCGGATCAGTTCGCCTGGCGGCGCAGGAATGCGGGAATTTCGATCTGGTCGTCCTCTTCCTCACGCTCGTCGCGCACCTCCGGCTGCGGCGCCGTGGCCTGCATCGGCGGCTGCTGGCGCACCGGGCGCTGCGGCTGCTGCGGCTGCCCTTCCATGCCATGACCCGTCATCCGGTTGATCAGCGAGTTGATCCCGAAACGCGGCTTCTCGGCGGCATGTGCCGGACCCTGCCCCTGTGCAGCTGCGGGCGCTTCTTGCGCTGGCTGGCGGGTTTCGCCGCCACGGTGATGCACCGCGGCCTGAAGCCGGGCCAGAGCGTCCTGCGACGGGGTGCCCGGCGCGGGGGCCTTGGGCGCCACGAAGGTCTCGGGTTCTTCCGCCTGCGCCACGAAAGTTTCGGGCTCGGGGCGCGGCGTATAGGCCGGCGGCGGCAAGTCGCGCTCGCCGCTCTCGGCCTCGAAGATGTCTTCCATCTGCTCTTCGGCCGTTTCGGTGCTCGCCGCCACGGCGGGCTCCGCTACCGGCTCGACTTTTTCCTCGTAGGCCTCGATCGCCTCGACCTCGACGTCTTCAACCGGCTTAAGCGGCTCTGCAAGCGAGCGACGCGGCACCGGGATTTCCTTGCTCTCGTCGCTGGCGTCGATGCCGGTGGCCACGACGGAGACGCGCATGAAGCCTTCCATCGTCGGATCCATCGTGCTGCCCACGATGATGTTGGCGTCGGCGTCCACTTCCTCGCGGATGCGGTTGGCCGCTTCGTCCAGCTCGAACAGCGTCAGGTCGTGCCCGCCGGTGATGTTGATCAGGACACCCTTCGCCCCGCGCAGGCTGATTTCGTCCAGCAGCGGGTTCGCTATGGCCTTCTCGGCAGCCTGGATCGCGCGCTCTTCGCTGTCGTCCTCGCCGGTTCCCATCATCGCCTTGCCCATCTCGTCCATCACCGCGCGCACGTCGGCAAAGTCGAGGTTGATCAGGCCCGGGCGCACCATCAGGTCGGTCACACCCTTCACACCCTGGTAAAGAACGTCATCGGCCAACGAGAACGCCTCGGTGAAGGTCGTTTTCTCGTTCGCCAGACGGAAAAGGTTCTGGTTCGGGATGATGATCAGCGTGTCGACCATCTTCTGCAGCATGTCCACGCCTTCCTCGGCCTGGCGCATCCGCTTGGCGCCTTCGAACTGGAAAGGTTTCGTGACGACGCCGACGGTTAGCACGCCAAGTTCACGCGCTGCCTGAGCGATGATCGGGGCCGCGCCGGTGCCCGTGCCGCCGCCCATGCCGGCGGTGATGAAGCACATGTGCGCCCCCGCCAGCTGGTCGACGATCTGTTCGATATTCTCTTCTGCGGCCGCTGCACCCACGGCGGCTTTCGCGCCGGCGCCAAGACCTTCGGTGACTTTCACACCCAGCTGGATGCGGTTCGGCGCGTTGCTCTGGGACAGCGCCTGCGCATCGGTGTTGGCGACGACGAAATCGACGCCTTCCAGCTGCTTCTCGATCATGTTGTTGACGGCGTTGCCGCCTGCCCCGCCGACACCGAAAACGGTGATGCGCGGCTTGAGTTCATGGTCCTGTCCCTGACCTGGCATGCTGAGATTAAGTGTCATTGCTCCGCCTTCTTTGCCTGCTGTTGTGCCCGCCTTGCGCAGGCTTAATCCGCCTAAATTGTATTAACAGTACCGTCCCGTCGCCGTTACGTCACCCAAAAAACAAGGAAATGCCACAAAATATGGGTGTTTTTTCACGCTTTCACGCGGGATTTCGCCGAAACCCCCAGATTTTGCGATCACCAGTTGTCCTTGAACCATTTTACCGCCCGCTTGAGGGACCGCGCCGGGTAGCGATCCACCGGAATTTCAAAGTCCCACCATTCGTCCTGGGGATTCGCCGCGAACAGGCACATACCCACCGCGCTGGCAAACCCCGCCCCGGTCGCCGCCTGTGGCAACCCGTGCACCCGCAACGGCCGGCCCAGCCGCACCTGTTGTCCCAGGATGCGCGTCGCCAGCCCGTCAAGGCCGGGGATCTGGCTGCCGCCGCCGGTCAGCACGATCTGCTGGCTCTGCAAATGCTGGAACCCGGCGGCGTCCAGCCGCGCGCGCACTTCCTCCAGGATCTCCTCGACCCGAGGCCGCATGATGCCGATCAGTTCGGCACGGCTCACCGTGCGCCGGTCATGCTCCCAATCGCCGGTCTCGCCGCCGATTTCGATCATCTCGCGGTCGTCCATGCCCGTGGCGACGACGCCGCCATAGAAGGTCTTGATCCGCTCCGCCGTGGCATGCGGCACCTGCAGCCCCATCGAGATGTCGCCGGTGACATGTTCGCCCCCGATCCGCACCGTGTCGGCATAGATCATGTGTTTTTTCATGAAGATCGACACGCCGGCGCTGCCGCCGCCCATGTCGATGCAGGCCGCGCCCAACTCCTGCTCGTCCTCGACCAGCGACGAAATCCCCGAGACGTAGGCCGAGCTTGCCAGCCCCGCCAGTTCCAGGTCGCAGCGTTTCACGCAATGCGCCAGGTTCTGGACCGCCGCGCCATCGACCGTCAGCATGTGCATGTCCACCGCCAGGTCCTGTCCCAGCTGCCCGCGCGGATCATTGAGTCCCGAGCGGTGGTCCAGCGCGAAATTCACCGGCTGGGCATGCAGCACCTCGCGCCCTTCGCCGAAATCGGGCACGTCACAGGACGACAGCACCCGGCTGATGTCCTGCTCGGACACGGTGCTGGCTTCCAGTTCCACCTGGCCCGCCAGGCCATAGCTGCGCGGCTCGGCCCCCGAGAAACAGGCAATCACGTGGTCGACGCGGATATTGGCCATCTTCTGCGCCGCCTGCAGGGCCGTGCGGATGGCCCGCTCGGTCTCGGCCATCGTCGTGATCTCGCCGTATCGCACGCCGCGCGACCGCGTCGTCGCGGCCCCGATCACCCGGAACCCGGCCTGACCGGCCAGAGCACCCACACCCTCGGTCTCGCGCAGCCGGTCGCTGCCGTCGAAACGCAGCACGAGGCAGGCGATCTTCGAGGTCCCGACGTCCAGAACCGCCACGACACCGCGCTGCATCGCCGCCCGGCGCATGTTCCGCATCGCCCTTTGCGATTCATAAAGCTCGATCATCTTATTCCGCCCCTACGGTCATGTTTGTCACGCGCCACCACTCGGACACCGCGTTTTCGTTCATTCTTATGGTCGGCCGGGACGCAAGGCGCATGTCCACCGCCGCAACATCCCGCTCCAGCATGTCCTGCACTTCGGCCAGAACGATCACGCGCTCCAACGCGCGCACCGGATCGGTTTCCGGCAAGAGGATGCGCTGGTCACGATCCAGCACCACGTCCCAGCGCCGCTCGCCCATGCGCACCAGCCCGCGCAGCCGCGACCGCAGCGGCGCCGCCGCCTTCAGGATCTCCAGCGCCTCGGGCACCGCCTCGCTCGCGCCCGTGCCGGCGATCACCGGCAGGTCGGCGCGGTCCGCCCGCTGCGCGATATCGCCGATCACCACGCCTTCGACGTCCACCACGCCCAGTCCATCGCGCGACCGCCAGATCGCCACCGGCTGGCGCTCTTCCACCTGCGCCACCAGCACACCGCCCTGCCGCACGCGGACAGATGCGTTGGCCACAGCCGGAAGCCCGGTGATCGACACGCGCACCGCGTCAAGGTCGATGTCAAAGGAACTGGCCGGCAGGTCATGCGGGAAAATCTCGCGAATATCCTCCTCGACCGTGCCGCTGGCGCCTTCCACGGCCAGCAGGTTCACCATGAATTCGGGCCGCGTCTCGATCTGCTCGCGGATATCGGCCACCGCCAGCGCGATTGCCTCCTGCCGCTCGGGGTCCGAAAAATACGCAGTGCCCAGACCGAAGGCCAGGCAGAACGGCACCCCCACCCGCAGAAGCTTACGAAACAGCGGCGTCAGCATCAGCCGCTGATAGCGATAGGACCAACGCGACGGCGCGGGATCGGCCTTGGGCTCCAGTCGTTTCACCTGTTGCATGACGCGTCCTTCACCAGCCAGTCGCACAATTGCGGAAAACTCATGCCCGCCGCCTGCGCCTGCTCGGGGCTCAGCGATGTGGGGGTCATTCCGGGCTGGGTGTTGGTCTCCAGCAGGATCAGGCCGTCCAGCCCTTTCGCCTCGTCCCAGCGGAAATCCGTGCGGCTCAAACCGCGACAGCCCAGCACCTCATGCGCCCGCAGCGCGTAATCCTCGCAGGCCTCGGCAATTTCCTGCGGAATGTCCGCCGGGATCACGTGGCGCGACCCACCGGCGGCATATTTCGCATGATAATCGTACCAGCCATCGGTGATGATATCCGTCACCCCCAGCGCCCGGTCGCCGATCACCGAGGTCGTCAGTTCCCGCCCGGGCGCGAACGCCTCCACCATGACCGATCGCGGCATGTCCTCGGACAGCTGCGGCGGCGCGTTCGCGGCTTCGTGCACGATGTAGACGCCCACGGACGAGCCTTCGTTATTTGGCTTCACCACGTAGGGCGGCGGCATCACATGCGCCTTGGCCACCTCGTCCTTGTCCACGATGATGCTGTTGACCACCGGCAGGCCCGCGGCCCGGTACACCGCCTTGGTGCGCTGCTTGTCCAGCGCCAGCGCCGAGGACAGAACGCCCGAATGCGTATAGGGGATCTGCATCCATTCCAGCAAACCCTGCACGCAGCCATCCTCGCCCCAGCGGCCATGCAGGGCGTTGAACACCACGTCGGGTTCGAGATCCGCCAGAACCACGGCAAGGTCGCGGCCGGCATCGACCTCGACCACCTCATAGCCTGCCTCCCGGAGTGCTGCGGCGCATTCCTGTCCTGACGAGAGGGACACCTCGCGTTCGGCCGAGGGGCCACCCATTATCACCGCAACAGTCGGGGCGTTTCCGCTCGAAGAAACCACCTTACTGCCTCAATGTCCCGGGTCGTTATCGACCCTTGTTTTATTGTGTCCGCCTCAATCCGCGGAAGGGGCCGTTTCGCCGACCCTCATGATTTCCCAATGTAACTCTATTCCGCTGTCTTGGAAAACCTTTTTTCGCACTTCCTCGCCCAAACCTTCCAGGTCCGCCGCCGTGGCGCCCCCGGTATTGATCAGGAAGTTGGAATGCTTCTCGCTCATCTGCGCCCCGCCCCGCGTGGCGCCGCGCATCCCGGCGTTGTCGATCACCTTCCACGCCTTCAGGTCATGGGTGTCGTCGGCCCGCCCGGTGCTGCTGAACCCGGCCGGATTGCGAAACGTGCTTCCGGCCGTGCGATCCTTGGTCGGCTGCGTCTCGTCGCGCTTCTTCAGCTGCGCTTCCATTCGCATGGCCAGGTCCTCAGGATCGCCCGCAACGCCATCGAACGTCGCCCGCGTGATGACCCAGCCCTCGGGCAGATCGGTCTGTCTATATTGGAACTTCAGATCATCGGCGCTCAGCGTCACCACCTCGCCCGCGCGGCTGACCGCCTGCGCCTCGACGAAATGATCGGCCACGTAACTGCCGTAACACCCTGCATTCATGCGCACGGCCCCGCCAATGGCGCCGGGAATGGTCCGCAGAAAGGTCAGGTCGACCCCCGCCTCGCCGGCCCGGCGGGCCACGTGCGCATCCAGCGCCGCCGCCCCGGCGGTCACGCGCGTGCCCTCGACCTCGATGGAATTGAACCCGCGTCCCAGCCGGATCACCACGGCGCGCAAGCCACCGTCCCGCACGATCAGGTTGCTGCCAACCCCCATGGGAAAGACCGTCACGCCTGGCGACAGATCGCGCAGGAACGCCGCCAGATCGTCAAGATCGGCCGGCTGAAACAACCAGTCCGCCGGCCCGCCCACACGCAGCCAGGTCAGATCGGCCAGCATCCGCTTCTCGCTCAACCGGCCACGTACCTCGGGAAAATCGCTCATGCGCCAGCTATTGCCTCACCCTGTTCCGGGATAAAAGACCAACCGCGCTTTTTCTTGCCGAAAATACTCAATCCCCATCGCGGGCCACGTCCCCGCCGACAGCCCGCCGGGCCCAGCGGCCAAGATAGATCACCGGCCAGCGCAACAGGCTCATGCCCGCCGCCAGCACGAACAGACCGACCCAGGGCCCGTTCTGCCAGGTGACATAGCCCAGGATCGGGATACCCACGGCGACCAACAGATAGGCCCGCCGCCAGTGATTGTCCCGGCTCGGGATCATCGCCAGAAGATTGGCCGCCACGGCCCAGATACAGGCAAGAACAAGGGACAGGCTCATTTCGGTATCTCCGGTCTTTCACCTCCGAGGCGCCGCGCGAAATAGCGCAGCGGATTGCGAAACATCGACACAAACGCCAGCACCGCCAGCGCGGCGGGTACGACGCCATACTCCTGCCCGACCATCCAGATCAACACCGGGGCAAGCACCAAAAGCGCGATCCCCGGCGCGTATTGATGGCGCATCGGCAGAAACGCCACGAGCGATCCCGCAACCACCCACAGACAGGCCAGCAAGACTACGGTCACACGACACCTCCAATCGTCACGCCAAAGGCGGCCAGCGCCGCGACCAGCCCGAAGACCGGCACGGCCATCGGCACCCGGAACGGCGCCTCGGGGCTCTTGAACTTCATCGCGATCAGCGCCGCGTTGACGAGCACGAACACCGACAGCAGGATGGCCGAGGTCACTTCGGCCAGATCGGCGACCGGCAGGGCCAGCGCCCCCGCGATCACACCTGCGCCCACCAGCAACGTCGCCAGAACCGGCGTGCCCAGCCGCGGATGCGCGCGGTGGAACATCGCCAGCGCCCCGTGCCGCTTGCCCATCCCGAAAAGGACCCGAGCCGCCATCACGATCTGCGCCAGCACACCGTTGAGGGCCGCCGCCACCGCGATCACCGACAGGAACGCGGCACTTCCGCCCCGTGCCTCCTGCCAGACCAGCGCCAGCGGTTGCTCCGACACAGCCAACCGTTCCAGCGGCACGGCCCGCACGGCGGCAAAGGATACCAGCGCGTAAAGCAGGCTGGTGATCAGCAGCGACAACAGGATCGCCCGCGGCAGGGTCCGGTGCGGATCGCGCACTTCCTCGGCCATGTTCACGATGTCCTCGAACCCGATAAAGGCGAAAAAGGCCAGCACAGCCCCCGCCGCCACGCCCGACCAGACGACCGGCGGCGCGGCGGAAAAGCTCACGACGGGCTCTGCCGTGGCGCCCGCGAAGATCACCAGCCCCAACCCGAAAAGCTCGACCGCCGTGAACACCGCCGCCAGCGCGAGGCTTTCCAGAACGCCGATGACCGCCACCGCGACCAGCGTCAGACCCATCACCGCCACCGTCGCCCCGAACGGCAATCCGGTGATCGACGTGAGGTAACCTGTGCCACCGCGCAACACCGCCCCGGCGGAAACGATCCCGGCGGCCACGATTGCCAGCCCGACCACGATTCCGAGCGCGCCCACGCCCAGCCCCTTTTCGACGAAAACCGCCTCCCCCGCCGCTTCCGGCAGGCGGGTCGAGAACTCTGCATAGGACAAAGCGGTCGGCGCGGCCACGATCCCGGCGACCAGAAACGCCAGCGGCGCCCAAACCCCAGCATCGGCGGCGACGGCGCCGACAAGCACGTAGATGCCCGCCCCCACCATGACGCCCACGCCATAGGCGGTCAGCAGACCCAACCCGATCCGGCGTTTCAGGGCCTCTGCCATCTCAATGCCTCCCGCCTGGAGTCACGACCGTTTTCTGCGCAGAAAACGGAATAGAAAATGCATATTTTCTATTCCGGAATTTTCGAAAAATTCCGGTCACCAGCCCGCTACCCTTTCAGCTTCTCCGGCAACCCGTTCGCCCAGGTGCTGATCGTACCGGCGCCAAGACAGACCACCATGTCGCCCGGTTTCGCCTGCTCGCGCACCAACCGCACCAGGTCATCCTCGCCCAGGATTGCCCGCGCGTGTCGATGGCCATGGGCAATCAGCCCCGCCACGAGATCGTCGCGGCTGGCGCCCTCGATCGGGTCTTCGCCGGCGCCGTATACCTCGGCAATGGCCACCACGTCCGCATCGTTGAAGCACGCGCAGAAATCGTCGAACAGCGAATGCAAGCGGCTATACCGGTGCGGCTGATGCACCGCGATGATCCGGCCCTTGGTGGCCTGCCGCGCGGCTTTCAGCACCGCGGCAATCTCTACCGGGTGATGTCCGTAATCGTCGATGATGGTCACGCCGTCCACCTCGCCCACGCGGGTAAAGCGGCGATTCACGCCGCCGAAGGACGCCAGCGCCTCGCGGATCTCGTCGGTTTTCATCCCCAGGCTGCGCGCCACCGCCACGGCACTCAAAGCGTTCGACACGTTATGGTCCCCCGGCATCGGCAGGCTGCAGCCTTCGATCACCGTGCCCTCGGCCTGCAACGCGATGTCGAAATGCGCCACGCCGGCCTCGTAGGTCAGGTTCATCGCCCGCACGTCGGCCTGCGCGTTGAACCCGAAGGTGATCACACGCCGGTCGCTGATCTTGCCCACCAGCGTTTGTACATCCGGGTCATCGGTGCAACAGATCGCCAGGCCATAAAACGGAATGTTCGAGACGAAATCCAGGAACCCCTGGTGCAGCGCCTCTTCGGTGCCCCAATGCTCCATGTGCTCGGGGTCGATATTGGTCACGATGGCAATCGTGGCCGGCAGCCGGTTGAAGGTGCCGTCGCTCTCGTCGGCCTCCACGACCATCCATTCGCCTTGCCCCACGCGCGCATTGCTGCCGTAAGCGTGGATGATCCCGCCATTGATCACCGTGGGGTCGTATTTCCCATGATCCAGCAGCGCCGCGACCATCGTCGTCGTGGTCGTCTTGCCATGCGTCCCGGCCACCGCGACGTTCGATTTCAGCCGCATCAACTCGGCCAGCATCTCGGCCCGGCGCACCACCGGCAACCCGCGCCGCCGCGCCTCGTCCAGCTCGGCATTGCCCGGCTTGATCGCGGACGAGATCACCACGACCTGCGCCGCGTCGAGGTTCGCCGCCTCCTGCCCTTCGAAGATTGTCGCGCCGGCCTTCTCCAGCCGGTCGGTGATCTTGGATGTCTTCAGGTCCGAGCCTTGCACGGTATAGCCATGGTTCAAGAGCACCTCGGCGATGCCCGACATGCCGATACCCCCGATACCCACGAAATGAATGGGCCCCACGTCGCCGGGAAGTTTCAATGCCGCGTTCATCGGTTTGGCTCCTTCGAATGAAAGGTCCCTCATGACTGTCTGCTCCGTGCCAGTTCTTCTGTTATATCCGCCAGCGCCTGCGCCGCGTCGGGCATGCCAACGCTCAACGCCGCCTGTGCCATCTGGCTCGCCCCTTGGGGATTCGTCAGCACCGAGGCTATCTGCTCCGAAAGCGCGTCGACCTCAAGCCGAGATTCCGGGATCACGATCGCGCCGCCGGCCTTGGACAGGCCTTTGGCGTTCGCTGTCTGGTGGTCTTCCGTGGCGGCGGCAAAGGGGATCAGGATCGCGGGCCGCCCGATGACCGAGATATCGGCCACGCTGCTCGCCCCCGCCCGGCTTATCACCAGTTGCGCCTCGGACATCCGCGCGGGCACGTCGCGGAAAAATGGCTGCACATCGGCGTCGATCCCGTTCTCGGCATAAAGCTTCGCCACCCGCTCGCCATCCTCGTCGCGCGCCTGGTGGCTGACGCGGATGTTGCGCAGCACCTCCATCGGCAGGTTCGCTATCGCGGGCGGCACCACGTCGCTCAGGATGCGCGCGCCCTGGCTGCCGCCGATCACCAGGATCGACATCGGGTAATCCCCCGGCGGAATGTATCCCGCGCCCGCGCGTTCATGCACGGCCAGCCGCACCGGGTTGCCTACATGGGTGCCCTCCACGCCCTCGGGCAAGGCCGTCGGCCACGTGCCGCACAGCACCTTGTCGACGCGCTTGGCCAACAGCTTGTTCACCCGCCCCAGAACGCCGTTCTGTTCATGGATCATCCGCGGCCGCCGCAGAAGGATCGCCGCACTCAGCGCCGGGATCGTCGGATACCCGCCGAATCCCACCACCACGTCCGGCGTGTCGCGCATCATGCGCAGCGTCGCGCCCAGCACCCCGCCAAGAATGTGAAACGGCGCCACCAGCTTGTTGAATATGCCGCCCCGGGCAAAGGTCGCACTCGCCACCTGCTCGATCTGAACCGAATGCGGGAACCCGCCGGTATAGCGCGCGCCACGCGGATCGGTCGACAGCTTCACACGCCACCCCCGCCGCAGCATCGCCTCGGCCAGGCTTTGCGCGGGAAACATGTGCCCGCCCGTGCCGCCCGCGGCAATGACCAGAAGGGGTTGCCGTTCGCTCATCTCGGACGGCCTCTCAGGATGTCGTTGATCTCGCCCTGCGGCCGGCTGCGGGTAAAGGCGAACAGCATCCCCACCGCGATGCCGGTGGCGATCAGCGACGACCCGCCGTAGCTGACAAAGGGCAGCGTCATGCCTTTTGCCGGCAACAGCCGCACCGCCACGCCCATGTTGATCATCGCCTGCACGCCGAACATCGCCACAAGGCCCGCCCCGGCCAGCCGGATGAACGGATCACGCTCCCGCATCAGGCGGCTCAACGACCGCACGACGATGCTGCCGTAAAGCGCGATGATCGCCAGCACCAGGATCAGGCCATACTCCTCGGCCGCCACGGCAATGATGAAATCCGTATGCGCGTCGGGCAGCGACCACTTGACTGACCCCTCGCCCACGCCCACGCCAAAGAACCCGCCCTCGCGGATCGCGTTGGTGGCAAAGCCAAGCTGCGTGTTGGGGTCCACGTCCGGGCTCAGGAACCCGTCGATCCGCCGCGCGAAGTGTTCCGAGTTGGAATAGGCCAGCGAGCCCGCGCACACCACGACGCCCGCGATCAGCACCAGCAACAGGATCGGCGCCCCGGCCACGAAATACATCACGCCCCAGCCGAACAGCACCAGGCAGGCCTGCCCGAAATCCGGCTGCATCGCCAGCATCAGCACGATAAGCACCGCCAGCACAAAGCTCAGCCGTATCCCCGGCGGGCCGTTGATCTCCTTGCTGGCCGCCATCATCCACGCGGCCACCACCACGAAACCGGGCTTCAGAAATTCCGATGGCTGCAGGCTGGCGAACCCAAGGCTGTACCAACGCACCGCGCCCTTGCCGAAATCCGTGCCGAAAAACGGCAGCATCGCCATCGCCGCGAACGCCAAGACAAAGCCCAGCACCGCCAGGCGCCGCACCAGAAGCGGGCTCATCATCGACGTCAGCAGCATCACCGCCAGCGCCATGAAGCCGAACGCCGCCTGCCGCTTGACGTAATGAAACTGCTCGAACCCGTTTTTCTCGGCCAGCGGCACCGACGCCGCCAGCGCCAGCAAAAGCCCGATCCCGAACAGGATCAGCACGCAGGAGATCGACCACTTGTCGAGGGTCCGCCACCATTTGGGGAGGATCGGTTCGCCACCCTGCACGGGGGCCGCACCATACACCATTTCTGTCATTTGAATCCGCCGAACACTGCCTCTTGCCCCTCTTTAGACCGGGGGCGTTCTGTCCAGTATAGCAGCAGTTTTGCCCGGTGGGAAGCGTTCTGCACCCCACCGGGCCGTCTTTAGCCGGTCAGTTTGCCCGAAACCGTGCGGATCGCTTCGGGCGTCTCGCGGTTGGCCAGGAAATCGGGCCGGGGACCGCGGGCCGCATAGGGCCGGGTCAGCGCGTTCGACATCGCGTTATAGACGAAGAACGCGTTGGCCCGCGGATCGGGCGTGATGTTCCCGTTCGAGCCGTGCAGCGTGTTGCAGTCAAAGAAGATCACCGTGCCGGTGTCCCCCTGCGCCGAGGCAATGCCGCCCGCCTCCTGCGCCATCCGGTCGATCGTGCCGGGCTGCGGCACGCCCACCTTCTGCTCCTTCAGCGAGGTGGCATGATTATCCTCGGGCGTCTCGCCCACGCAGCTGATGAACACGTCCTGCGAGCCCGGCACCAGCAGCAGCGGGCCATTATGCGGCCCGTTCGGCGTCAGCAAAACCGAGGCCGACACCGCGCGCATCCGCGGCATCCCGTCCTCCGCGTGCCAGGTCTCGAAATCCGAATGCCAGTAGAACTCCTTCCCGGCGAACCCCGGTTTGTAGTTCAGCCGCGACTGGTGCAAGTACACCGCGTCGCCCAGAAGGAACTCGGCCACGCCAGCCAGGCGGCGATCGCAGGCCAGACGGCGGAATGCCTTGGAATGCTCGTCGAGACGAAAGACGGTGCGCACCGCTTCGCTGTCGGGTTCGCGGATCAGGTCGTCGTCGGGAATGTCCCCGCCGCCCTCGCGCAGCATGTCCGCGGTCTCGGTCAGCACCTTCAGCTCATCCGCGTCGAACATGTCGCGGCGCACCAGGTAACCGTTCCCGGCATAATGCTCCGCCTCGTCCTTGCCGATCGGCGCGTCTTCGGACCAGTCCGACCACAGGACAGGGTCCTTGCGCTGGCTCAGTCGTTCCTCGCCCGGCACACGGGTCGGATACTCGTCCTGAGCAGTCAGCATATCGTGTCGTGTCTGGATGTTCATGTGACTCCTCCGTTTGTCTTGGGTTGCGAGACGTCAACACCCCCCGAGCGCGCGGCGTTCCAATGACAGGAACCGTACCCAGCACCGCCACCTTGACGCCCGCCCCCCGCTGGGGCACGGGAACAAAATGAACGTCAAAACCCTCATCCTCGGCGCCGGCGCCGCCGGCATGATGTGCGCGGCCCATGCCGGCCCCGACACGCTGGTCGTCGACCACGCCAAGGCGCCGGGCGAAAAGATCCGCATCTCCGGCGGCGGGCGCTGCAATTTCACCAACCTGCACACCGCGCCAGGCAATTTCCTCGGGGCAAACCCGCATTTCCACAAATCCGCACTCAGCCGCTACACCCAGTGGGATTTCATCGACCTCGTCGCCCGCCACGGCATCACCTGGCACGAAAAGACGCTGGGCCAGCTTTTCTGCGACGGCAAATCCCCCCAGATCATCCAGATGCTGCGGGACGAGATGACCGCGGCGGGCGCCGATCTCTGGCTGCAAACCGCCGTGGGCGAAATCTCCCATGACGGCGCCCGCTTCACCGTCACCCTCGACCGCGAGGGCACGCGCCACAGCGTCACCGCGCGCAACCTCGTGCTGGCCACGGGCGGCAAGTCGATCCCCGCCATGGGCGCCACCGGCCTCGCCTACGATATCGCACGCCAATTCGGCCACGCCGTGACCGACACGCGCCCCGCCCTCGTCCCGCTCACCTTATCCGACCAGCGCTTCGCCCCCATCTCCGGCGTCGCGGCGCCTGCCCGCGTCACAGCAGGCGACACCGCCTTCACCGAGGCCGTCCTCTTCACCCATCGCGGCCTCTCAGGGCCCGCGGTCCTGCAAGCCTCCTCCTACTGGCACGAAGGCGATGCCATCATCGTCGACCTCGACCCCGACGCGACGCTCTATGACACCCTGCGCACCCAGCGCAAGACCGAGGGCCGCCGCGCTCTCACCACCGAGCTTGCCCGTCACCTGCCCACCCGCCTGATCGACCACCTCGCCCCCGCGCTCGCCCTCAACGGCAATCTCGCGGACCAGTCCGACGCGCGTCTTACTGAAATCACCGACGCCCTGCGCCAATGGCAGCTCAAGCCCACCGGCTCCGAAGGCTATCGCACCGCCGAAGTCACCCTTGGCGGCGTCGCCACCGACCGCATTTCATCGAAAACCATGCAAAGCCGCGACGTTCCGGGCCTCTACATGATCGGCGAGGCCGTCGACGTCACCGGCTGGCTCGGCGGCTACAACTTTCAATGGGCCTGGTCCTCGGGCTGGGCCGCCGGCACCGCCATCGCCGCCGCCACCTGACGCGCTCTTCTTCTGGCCAAAAATATCCCGGGGAGCGCGAGGGGCTGGCCCCTCGCCGGCGCGACGCTCACACCAGAACCACCCCGTCCCGGGCGGCCCTGCCTGCCCCGGGCTTGACCCGGGGGACCTCCCTCTCGGGGCGTCCTGTCAAAGCCGCGCCTTGACCTCGGCGATGAAATCCTCGCCCCGCCGCTCAAAGCTGTCATATTGATCGAAACTCGCCGCCGCCGGGGCCAGCAACACGATCTCACCGGGCTGCGCATCCTCCATCGCCCGCATCACCGCATGGCTCATCGTCGTGCAGACCTCCGCCTCGACATCACCGAGTTGCAGCGCGAACCCCGCCGCCTCGCGCCCGATGACATAAGCCTTCGCGACATTGGGCAGACCGTCCTTCAATCCGGCCAACCCGCCCTCTTTCTCCAGCCCGCCGCAGATCCAGCGGATCCGGTCAAACGCCAAAAGCGCCATCAGCGCCGCATCCACGTTGGTCGCCTTGCTGTCGTTGACGAAACTCACACCGTTCTTCTCGGCCACCAGCTGGCTGCGATGCGGCAGGCCCGCAAAGCTCTGCATCGCGGCCTCGATCACCTTGGGGCTCAGCCCCAGCGTCCGGCACGCGGCAAAGGCGCAACAGGCATTCTGGTGGTTATGCGCCCCCGGCAGGCCCTTGATCCGGCGCAGGTCGATCGACGCCACCTGCCGCGCCTTGCGGTATTCCGACAGAAACCCCTTGCGGGCAAAGACCTGCCATCCCGGCCCGGTCAGTTTGCGGTCCACCGAAACCCGGATCACCCGGTCATCGCCCGGCCCTTCCGCCAGTTGCCCGGCCAGGAACAGCCCCTCCGGTTCGTCCACGCCAATCACGGCGCGATCCGGCCCGCCTTCGGCAAACAGCCGCCGCTTGGCCGCGAAATAGCCGCCCAGCCCGCCATGCCGGTCCAGGTGATCGGGGCTGAGGTTGGTAAACACCGCCACGTCCGGCGTCAGCGCCCGGGCAAGCTCGGTCTGGTAGCTCGACAGTTCCAGCACCACCACGCCACCATCCCCCGGCGGGTCGATATCCAGCACGCCGCGCCCGATATTCCCGGCCAGCTGCACCTCGCGCCCCGCCTCCTGCAAAATGTGGTGGATCAAGGCCGAGGTCGTCGATTTCCCGTTCGACCCGGTCACCGCGATCACCCGCGGCGGCGTGTCGAAGCTGTCCCACTCCTTGGTCGCGAGCGACTGGAAGAACAGGCCGATATCGTTGTCCACCGGCACGCCCGCCTCCTGGGCTGCGGCCACCACCTTGTTCGGCTCAGGGTAGAGATGCGGAATGCCCGGGCTGACAATCAGGCTGCCCACATCGGCAAAATCCGCGGCCGACCGGAACTGCCGGATGTCGAACCCTTCCTCGGCGGCGCCTTCCCGCGCCGCCGGATTGTCGTCCCAGCACAACACGCCCGCGCCGCCCGCCTTCAGCGCCCGTGCCGCCGACAGGCCCGACCGCCCGAGGCCCAGCACCGCCACGCATTGCCCTTCCACTCCCCGAACCGGAATCACGCCGCACGCCTCCTGATTGGTGTCTGCCTTTCGCTACCCGATCCCGCGCCCCTTGGCCAGAATTCCGCGATCACTCGGCGCCCCGCGCCACATCCCGCAGGATCGCCACCGCGTCCTCGGCCAATTCCTCGGGCACAAAGACATGATCGTGGTGATAGGCCGCCACCACGTTGCAGGGGATATGCGCCGCGGCCAGCGCAGTCGCCACAGCCGCCGTCAGCCCAACGCCATCCAATGCCGAATGCACCGACAGCGTTATCCGGCTCATCGGCATTTCCACCGCAAAGCCCAGGTCCCGCGCCGCCTCGTCCGGCAGGATCAGCGAGGTGCCCTCCTCCTCGCCAAACACCGCCAGCGCATGGGGCCGCGCCCGTGCCGCCAACTCCCGGTCGTCCGTCGTGCAGAAATGCCATGTCTCGGGGTCGCACACCGGCGCCATCCCGGCGATCATCGCAGTAGTGCCACGGACCTTCGCCATCACCGCACCTTCAGCGTCGCCAGACCGATCATCGCGAGGATGATCGCGATGATCCAGAACCGGATCACGATCTGCGGCTCGGCCCAGCCCTTCTTCTCGTAGTGATGGTGGATCGGCGCCATCAGGAACACCCGCTTGCCCGTCCGCTTGAAATACAACACCTGGATGATGACCGACAGCGCCTCGACCACGAAGATGCCGCCGACGATGCCCAGCACGATCTCGTGCTTGGCCGCCACCGCGATGGCCCCCAGCGCCCCGCCCAGGGCCAGCGACCCGGTGTCGCCCATGAAGACGGCGGCCGGTGGCGCATTATACCACAGGAACCCGAGCCCCCCCCCGGCCAGCCCCGCCACGAAAACCAGGATCTCGCCCGTTCCCGGCACGTAATGCACGTCCAGGTACTCGGTGAAGTCCACGCGCCCCACCGCATAGGCGATGATCCCCAGCGTCACGGCCGCGATCATCACCGGCATGATCGCCAGCCCATCGAGGCCATCGGTCAGGTTCACCGCGTTGGCCGCGCCGACGATCACGAACATCGCGAAGGGGATGAAGAACAGCCCCATGTTGATCAGCGTGTCCTTGAACACCGGCAGTGCCAGTTGATACTGCAACTCGCTTGGGTGATACATGCTGGCCCAATAGGCTGCGATGCCTGCGATCAGAAAACCCAGCCCCAGCCGCACCTTGCCCGGCACGCCCTTGTGGTTCTGCTTGCTGACCTTGGCGTAATCGTCCCAGAACCCGATCAGGCCGAAGGACATGGTCACGAACAGCACCAGCCACACGAACGGGTTGTCCAACCGTGCCCAGAACAGGGTCGAGGTCAGCAGCGCCCCCACGATCAGCAAGCCCCCCATGGTGGGCGTGCCCGACTTCGCCAGGTGCCCCTCTGGCCCGTCATTGCGAATGGGCTGGCCCTTGCCCTGGGTCTTGCGCAGCACGTTGATCAGCGGTCGCCCGAAGATGAAACCGAATACCAGCGCCGTCAGGAACGCCCCGCCCGACCGGAAAGTGATGTAGCGAAAGAGGTTGAAGACATCGCCGCCATCCGACAATTCGGTTAACCAGTAGAGCATTCAAACGTCCTCTTTTTCCGCGACGGCCTGCGCCAGACGGCGCAGCGCGGTGACAACTTCGCTGACGCGGCTGCCCTTCGAGCCTTTCACCAGGATCACGTCGCCCGCATCCACCAGCCGGTGCACCTCTGCCGCAAGCTCCGCGGCGGTTTCCGTCCAGCGGCCCCTTTGCGCCTCCGGCAACGCCTCGTAAAGCGTTTTCATGCGCGGGCCGACACAATGGATGACCTGCACATCCCTGACGAACGGCAGGTCGGCAATCTCGCGGTGCATCCGCGCCTCGTCCGGGCCCAGTTCCAGCATGTCGCCCAGAATGGCGATCCTGCGCCCCGCAGCCACCCGGCCGATGTCATCTTTCACACGGGCAGCCGCCAAAACTTCCAGCGCCGCGGCCATCGAGGTGGGGTTTGCGTTGAACGCGTCGTCGATCAGCTCGATCGACATCGCCTCCTCGACCGCGTCCAGAACCAGCGTCTCGCGCGTGCCGCGCCCCTCGAAGGGTCGCCACAGCCCAAGGTCGCAGACCGCCACGTCGCGGTCCGCCCCCATCGCCTCGGCCGCCGCGATCACCGCCAGCGCGTTCAGCGCGAAATGCCGTCCCGGCGTGCCGACCTTGAACAGGATGTCTTCGCCCACGGCCTCTGCCTTGCCCACCGTGGCGGCGTCATGAACTGTCACGTCAGTCAGCCGCAACTCGGCCGCCTCCGCGGTGCCGAACCGCACGATCGTGCCCGCCTTGGCCTTCGCGGCCTGAAACAGGATATCCGCCGTGCCCACATCGGCATTGATCACCGCTGTACCGCCCGGCTCCAACCCGTCGAAGATCGCGGCTTTTTCCCTGGCGATCCCCTCGATATTCTCGAACGCCTCCAGATGCGCCGCCGCAATGGTGGTGATCAGCGCAACATGCGGGCGCGCCATCACGGCCAGCGGAGAGATTTCGCCTGGGTGGTTCATCCCGATCTCGATCACCGCGAACTCGGTGTCGCGCGGCATCCGCGCCAGCGTCAGCGGCACGCCCCAGTGATTATTGTAACTGGCCTCCGCGGCATGGGTCCGCCCCTGCCCCTTGAGGGCCGCGCGCATCATCTCCTTGGTCGAGGTCTTGCCCACGGACCCGGTGATCGCCACGACCTTCGCGTCGGTGCGCGCCCGACCCGCTCGGCCCAGATCCTCCAACGCCGGCAAAACCTCGTCCACGATCAAGAGCGGCGCGTTTAAGGCCACGCCCTCAGGCACACGGTCGACCAGCGCCGCCGCCGCGCCCTTTTCCAGCGCCTGCGCCACGAAGTCATGCCCGTCGCGCACATCCTTAAGCGCCACGAACAGATCGCCCGGCGCCAGTGTCCGGGTGTCGATCGACACGCCCGTCGCGGTCCAGTCGCAGGTGCTGCGCCCGCCCGTGGCCGCCGCGGCCTCCTGCGCTGTCCACAAGTCGCTCACGCCACGCCCCCGTCCAGGGCCGAGACCGCCACGCTGGCCTGTTCGCAATCGTCGAAGGGAAAGATATCGTCGCCCACGACCTGCCCGGTCTCGTGCCCCTTGCCGCAAATGAGCAGCGCATCGCCCGGCCCCAGCATGTCGACGCCGCGCAGAATCGCCTCGGCCCGGTCGCCCACTTCTATGGCCCGGTCCTCGCCCCCCGCCTGGCGTACGCCTTCCATCACGGCGGCGCGAATGTCGCCCGGCGCCTCGCTGCGCGGGTTGTCGTCGGTCACGATCACCGCGTCGGCATTTTCCGCCGCCGCCCGGCCCATCAGGGGGCGCTTGCCCCGGTCCCGGTCGCCGCCCGCGCCCACGATAGCCACCATCCGGCCCAGCACATGCGGGCGCAGCGCGTAAAGCGCGGTCGACACCGCCTCGGGCGTATGCGCGTAATCCACGAACACCGCCGCCCCGCTGGAGCGCGTCGCCGCCAGCTGCATCCGGCCCCGCACCGTGCGCATCACCGGCAGCGTCGCGAACACCCGGTCCGGGTCCGCCCCTGCGCCGATGGCCAGCCCCGCGGCCAGCATCACGTTGTCGGTCTGAAAGCCGCCGATCAGGTTCAATTCCACCTGGTGCACCTGCCCCCGCCACGAAAACCGCAAGGTCTGCCCCGTGGGCGAAAACACCCGGTTCAGGATCCGCAGGTCCGCCCCTTCGGCCCGGCCCACGGCCAGCACATCCTGCCCCCGGCCGTAAGCCACGTCAGCCATGCCCGGCCCGCGCGGATCATCCACATTGATTACGGCCACGCCGTCCTCGGGCAGCACCCGCTCGAACAGCCCGGCCTTGGCGTTGAAGTAGTCGTCAAAGTCGGCGTGGTAATCTAGGTGATCCTGGCTGAGGTTCGTGAACCCCGCCGCCACCAGCCGCACGCCGTCCAGCCGCCGCTGCGCCAGCCCGTGGCTCGACGCTTCCATAGCGGCATGGGTGATGCCCTGCGCCTCGGCCTCGGCCAACACTCGGTGCAGCGTGATCGGCTCGGGCGTGGTATGCGCCAACGGGGCCTCCCACGCGCCTTCGACCCCCGTGGTGCCAAGGTTGACTGCCTCCAGCCCCAGCGCCATCCAGATCTGCCGCGTGAAACTCGCCACCGATGTCTTGCCGTTGGTCCCCGTGACAGCCACCATCGTCTCGGGCTGCGCGCCGAACCACAGGGCCGCCGCGAAAGACAGCGTCTGGCGCGGGTCCTCGGCCACCACAAGCGCCGCCTCGCTTGCCGCCAGCTCCTCGGCCGCCAGCGCAACGCCCTCCGGATCGGTCAGGATCGCCCCCGCCCCCATCCGCAGCGCGTAGGAAATGAACTCGCCGCCATGCACGCGGCTGCCGGGCAGCGCGGCGAACAGGAACCCGTCCCTTACCTCGCGACTGTCCGCCGCCAGCCCGCTGATCTCGGCCCGCCGGCCCCCCTGGGCGGTCAAGCCCAGCTCTGCCAAGGATTTGCTCTGCCCCACGCCGTCGGCCTTTGTCTCAACCCGTCAATTCGATGTCAGCGTTATACCTGTTAATGGCGCGGGTTCAATCTCGGGTCGCAGCCCCAGAAGCGGTGCAACGCGACGTGTGATTTCTGCCGCCACCGGCACCGCGGTCCAGCCCGCCGTGCGGCGCGGCTCGGACCCCGTCGTCTCCACCGGCTCGTCCAGCGTCACGACCAGCACGTAGCGCGGATCGTGCGCGGGAAACACGCTGGCAAAGGTGGCGATCACCTTGTCCTCGTAATACCCGCCGCTGGGCTTGGGCTTGTCAGCCGTGCCGGTCTTGCCGCCCACCGCGTAGCCATCGACCTCGGCGAAAGACGCCGTGCCCTCGGTCACCACGCTGCGCAGCATCTGCATCGTCTGTCCCGCGGCCCGTTCCGACATCACCCGCGGCGCCATCTGGCCCTTGGGCTGCTTGATCAGTGTCGGCTTCACCAGCCGGCCGCCATTGGCAATCGTGGCATAACCCGCCGCCAGGTGCAGCGGGCTCGACGACAGCCCGTGCCCGTAGGAAATCGTCATCAGCGACAGGTCCGTCCATTTGCTGGGCAACAGCGGTTTGCCGCTCTCTGCCTCGACGATCTCGAACGGCGTCGGCTCGAAAAAGCCAAGCGACTTGAGGAAATCCTGCTGCCGGTCGATCCCGATCATCTGCGCGATCCGCGCGGTGCCGATGTTCGACGACTTGACCAATACCGTCTTCACGTCCAACTCGCTGCCGTAATTGCGGAAATCCCGGATCCGGTACTTGCCGAACCGCAGCGGCCCCTTGGTGTCGATCATCGTCGCGGGGTTCACCAGCCCAAGGTCCAACGCCTGCGCGATAGTGAACGCCTTGAAGACCGAGCCCAGCTCGTACACCCCCTGCACCGCCCGATTGAACAGCGGGCTGTCGCCCGGCTTTTCGCCCTTGATCGGCGGGCGCGGACGGTCATTGGGGTCGAAGTCCGGCAAGCTGGCCAGCGCCACGACCTCGCCGGTCTGCACTTCCATCAGCACAGCCGCCGCGCCCTTGGCATTCATCAGCATCATGCCGCCCTGCAATACCCGCTCGACCGCGGACTGCACCGACAGGTCGATAGACAGTTGCAACGGCTTGTGGCCCATACTCGGGTCGCGCAGTCGCTTGTCATAATATTTCTCGACACCCGCAACGCCGATCACCTCGGCGGCGTGCACGCCTTCACGCCCGAAGCTCGCGCCGCCCAGCAGATGTGCCGCCAGTTTGCCATTGGGATAAAGCCGCATCTCGCGCGGGCCGAACAGCAGCCCCGGCTCGCCGATGTCATGCACCGCCTGGCGCTGCTCGGGGCTCAGTTTCTTCTTCACCCAAAGGAACTTGCGCTTGCCGGTGAAATCCTTCTTCAGGCGCTCGATTTTCAGGTCGGGGAAAATCGCGGCCAGTTCCTCGGCGGCGCGCTCGGGCTCGACCATCTGCTGGGGTTGCGCATACAGACTGTAGGTCTCGAAATTCGTCGCCAGGATACGCCCCTCGCGGTCCACGATATCGGCCCGCTGCGCCAGGATATCGGCACCGGCGATCCCGGTGCGCGGCTCGGCCGGCTCGGAATTGGCCAGCACGCCCATCCGCCCGCCGATCACGGCAAAGGCGCAGACAAAGAACGCCCCCATGACCAACAGCCGCCCTTCGGCCCGCATCCGGGCCCGGTCACGCATCTCTTCATGGCGCAGCCGGATGTTCTCGCGCTCGATGGCATCGGGGTTCTCGCCCGCTTCCCGGGCCTTGAGGATACGCGCCAGCGGGCGCAGGGGGGTGCGGATCATGGCTGCTGCTCCCGTTCCATCACGTCGATGACATTGGAAATCGGCAATTCGCCCTCGGTCGGATAAGACACCTGGTCGATCTTGCCGAACTGGTAGGGCTGGAACGGCAAAAGCCCCAGCTGGTCGAAATTGATCTCCACCAGGTCGCGCAGGCGGTCCGGCCGGTTCAGGTAGGCCCATTCCGCGTTCAGCACCCGCAAGCGTTGCCGCTGGTCGGCAATCTTCTGCTGCACGGCTTCCGACCGCGACTGCGCGGCCTGCGTTTCATAGTTCTCGCGGTAGGCCCAGAAGGCCAGACCGATGACCATAACGGCGGTCAAAACGTAGAAGAAACTGCGCATTACCTGTCCCCTCGTCGATTATGCGTCTTCAGCATCGGCATCCCGATGCTGCCCCTGTCCACCGGCCGCGCCGCGGCCTCCGTGCGCTGCGCCACGCGCAGCTTGGCACTGCGCGCCCGCGGATTTTCGGCCAGCTCCGCGTCATCCGGCCCGATGGCCTTGCGCGTGTCCTGCCGAAATGTCGGCGGGTCGCGCTCCACCACCGGCGCGTGCCGGCTGCCGCCGCCGGTGTTCCCGGTCTTCTCGGCCAAAAAGCGTTTGACCATACGGTCCTCGATGGAATGAAACGTCACCACGGCCAGATGCCCGCCCGGCTTCAGCGCGCGCTCGGCGGCCTCCAGCCCCTCGACCAGCTCGCCATACTCGTCGTTCACCGCGATGCGGATCGCCTGGAAGCTGCGCGTCGCCGGATGCACCTGCCCCGGCTTGGGCCGCGGCAGGCATCCCTCGATGATTTCCGCCAGTTGCAGCGTCGTGACAATCGGCACGTCCTCGCGCTTCTTCACGATGGCCTTTGCTATCCGCCGGCTGGCCCGCTCCTCGCCGTAAAGAAACAGGATGTCCGCCAGCTCCGCCTCTTCCATGGAATTGACCATATCCGCGGCACTCGGCCCGTCCTGGCTCATCCGCATGTCCAGCGGCCCGTCCTTCATGAAGGAAAACCCCCGCTCGGCCCGGTCCAGCTGCATCGACGACACGCCAAGGTCCAGCACCACGCCATCCAGGTCCTGCCCATACTCATCCAGCTTCGAGAACGTCCCCTGCACCAGTTCCACCCGGTCGTCCGCCCAGTCCGCCGCCATTTGAATCGCCAGCGGGTCGCGGTCCACGCCGATCACCCTGTCGGCCCCGGCTTCCAGCAAGCGGCGGGTATAGCCACCCGCGCCCAGCGTTCCATCCAGCCACGTGCCGGCCACGGGCGCCACGGCGCGCAGGATCGGCTCTATCAGAACGGGAACATGGGGATTGTTTGCGGCAGCACTCCCCATCGTTCAGTCCTCCCCGGGCGGATCGATCAGGGTCAGCGGATCGAAATCGCCGTCCTGCTCTTCCAGGAAGGCCGCGGTTTCCGCCGCCTCGACCTCGTCATAGGTGGCCGCGTTCCAGATCTCGAAATAGTCGCCCATCGCGACCATCACCGCCTCGCCTTCCAGCCCGATCTGCTGGCGCAGGCGCTGGGGCAGCACGATACGCCCATCCTTGTCCACTTCCGTGTCCCAGGATTTCCCAAGGATCATGCGGCTGGCGCGCTTGCGCGCATCCGACCCGCGCGGCAGCTTGCGGATGCCTTCCTCGATCTCGGCCATGGCATCGATCGTGTAGGCGTGAAGACAATTTTTCAGATGCGGCCCGTGCAGCACGACGACACGCGGCAACGGGGCTTCGGGGCAGCGCGGATCGCCATCGGCCAGCACAGCGCGAAAATCGGCAGGGATCGACATCCGACCCTTGCCGTCAACCTTCTGGTTGAACTCGCCTCTGAAGCTCAGAACCACTGTCCGGCCCGTCCCTCGTCCCCCCGCGTTTCAAAAAAGTACCGTCCGAAACACGAAACGGCGGATTGAGCTGCTGCCACTGCCCAATCCGCCGCCCTCGTCCCACTCTCGCGGGGTGTCCAGCTGCGCGCGCCACCTGGGGGGATGTCTGCTCGCCCGCGCGCCGGATCTCTTCGTTCTGATGAAGCGGGTGCCTGTATGAAACCTGCTCTGGTCTTTGTTTTATTCGGGGTCGTTGTGTGCCCCTGTGTCCGTCCTCATCGTGGTTAAAGGTATGACATGGTACTTTATGGAACTCAATGAAAAAGTGACGCGTTTAGCTACAGGATATTGATTTTGAACCCCCGCTCAAACAACATCATGTGCCGATAAAAGCCATTTTGACGCACAACCTAGCGGAACTGACAAAACTCAACACAATATATGGTATGAACTTACCCGAGCGCATTTTTCCCACGTTTTCCCAAAATTTTCTTCCAATGCGATCCAAATACGGAAGCACAGGGTACGGATTCACCGAATCCACCTCCGAATCCGGCGCGGTTCCATGGCGCGATTCGCACGAATCCGCCTATAGGTCCATGATTTCCCGGATCCCGGTCCGGCGGTCCCATGATTTCCCGAAATGAAACGCCATCCGTGCCGTAGGGTGGGTGAAAACCCACGCGCTTCCAGGTGCAACCCGCCTGCGTCCCCCCCGTCGCGCACCAACTACCGGGCTTGGACTCCTTGGAACAGCCCTACCTGTCGTCCGTCACGGCGATTTCCCGAAACCACCAGCCCTTGCAGCCAACGGCTTCAACCATCCCCTTGAACGCATCGGTGCAGACGACGGTTTTGGTCAGGGTATCACGCCAGATCAGCGCATCTTTCACACGAGACCGCAGCACAGCGCGCCCGGACCCCGAAATCGTATTGAAATAGCTGCCGTCGCCACGCTTCTGAGGCACGATCCGCGTGCGGTCCTGATCCCAGCAGTCCCGGCGGGCCAGAAGATTGGCCAGATAAAACGGTCCGCCCGCGATCGGCGTCTTGTGGACATCATCCCAAGTGCGCTCCATGCGCACGAATTCGAACAAAGCAGGATCGACCGCCTCGATCGCGTCCTTGAGACGCTCTGAAAACAAGGGGATGGAATCGAGGATTGCATCGAATGGCTTTATAACGTCAAACCTTCGCTCTGCCTTGGGCCTGCTCACGCACCAGATCTTCTGGAACTCGGCACGGGTCTTGTCGGTAAACCTACCACCCTTGACCGTGGCCCCATACGACAATGGCCCGCCGTGCTCGTACTTCATATCGCGGCCAGGGACCCACTCGTCTTCATAATCGTCATAGTGGATCCGCTCACCATAGTCCGGTGCACGCGCGAACACGTAGTCCAGGAAATCCGGCGTGCCGTAATTTGCTTCAATCAAGTAGCACTTCATCGTCAACCGCCGCCTCTCCACCGATCGCGCGGAGAGCAAGCCACCTCAGCTCCCCAGCCACTTGAACATCACCAGCGCATCCACCAGCCCCTGCTTGGGATGCCGGAACGCCTTCGGCAACCGCCCCACCGTCTCGAAGCCCAGCTTCGTCCACAGCGCGATGGCGCCCTCGTTGCTGGTCACGACGAAATTGAACTGCATCGCCTCGTAACCCAGCTCCCGCGCCACACCCTGCGAATGCTCGCACATCGCCCGCGCCACGCCCCGCCCCCGCGCCGCCGGGGCCGTGATGTAGCCGCAGTTGCACACGTGGCTGCCGCCGCCGGGCTGGTTGGTCTTGATGTAGTACGTGCCCAGGATCCGCCCCCCGGCCTCCGCCACGTAGGTCGCGCGCGGGGCCTCGCACCAGTAATCCATCAGCCGGCCCTGCGACAGGTCCGGCTCGATGGCATAGGTGTCGCCCGCGCGCACGACCTCGCGCAGGATCGGCCAGAGCGCGTCGGCATCGCCGTCGCGCACCAGCCGGATGGTCAGGTCGTCACGCGTTGACATCGACGACGACGCGGCCCTTCACCTGGCCTTTCAGGATGTCGCGGCCCAGCCCCGGCAGGTCCGACAGGGTCGCGGGCTGCACCATCTCGTCCAGCTTGTCCATCGGCAGGTCCCTGGCGATCCGCTCCCAAGCCCGCAGGCGGTTGTCATAAGGCTGCATGACCGAGTCGATCCCCAAGAGGTTAACACCGCGCAGGATGAACGGCGTGATCAGCGCGCCTTCGATGGCCGCGCCCCCGGCAAGGCCGATGGCCGCGACCGAGCTGCCGTATTCCATCTGCTTCAGCACCCGGCCCAGCATGGCACCCGCCACCGCGTCGACGCAACCGCCCCAGGCTTCCGCCTCCAGCGGCTTCTTGGTGACCTCGGTCAGTTCCTCGCGCGGCACGATCTGGCTGGCCCCAAGGCTCTTGAGGTACTCCTCCTGCTCCGGTCGCCCGGTGACAGCCGCCACCTCGTGCCCCAGCTTAGCCAGGATCGCCGTGGCAACGCTGCCCACGCCGCCGGCGGCCCCGGTCACCAACACGGGGCCTTTCTTCAGCCCCTGGTCCTCCAGCGCCATGACGGCCAGCATCGCGGTGAACCCGGCGGTGCCCACGGCCATCGCCTGCCGCGTATCGAGGCCGTCGGGCAGCGGCACCAGCCAGTCGGCCTTGACCCGCGCCTTCTGGGCATAACCGCCCCAATGCGCCTCGCCCACGCGCCATCCGGTCAGCACCACCTTGTCACCGGGGCTGTACCGGCCGTCAGAGCTCTCCTCGACCGTCCCGGCAAAATCGATCCCCGGCACGTGCGGATACTTGCGCACCAGCCCGCCGCCCGGCCCGATACACAGCCCGTCCTTGTAATTCACCGTCGAATACTCGACCGCGACCGTCACCTCGCCCTCTGGCAGGTCGTCGATCCCGATCTGCTTGACCTCCGCCGAGGTCTTGCCGCTCTCTTCGTCCTTCTCGACAACCAATGCGTTGAACATGTCCAATCTCCTGTCTTGCTTAGCGAGGCTCCCCCGCTTTCATCGTTCCAAAAACACCCAAGCCTCCCAGGGCTTGAGCACATCTCCCGCCTCATAGGCAAAACGCCCGCAAGGCATGTTGGGTCCGGCCGGCGCGCGCCGCTTTCACTGTTCGCGAAATACTCCGGGGAGCGCGAGGGGCTGGCCCCTCGCTCCGCCGTCAGATCTCGCTCAGTTCCAGAAACCTTCCTGCACCACCCCGCGCCGGACCTGATCCGGCGCCTCCACCTGCACCTCGGTGCCTGCATCCCAATGGGTCATCCGCACCATGCCGATGGCCACGTTGGTGTTGAAATCCGGGCTCCACGCGGCGGAACTCACCCGCCCCACCCGCTTGCCATTCGCCGTGACCGGCCACCACCTGTCACAGGGCGGCACCTTCGGGCCGTCGATGGCAATCGCACAGATCTGCTGCACCGGCCCTTCCTTCGACACCCTGAGCAGCGCGTCACGCCCGATACACCCAATGGCGCTCTGCGTGTTACAGAACCGCCCCAGCCCGCATTCATGCGGCGTGTTGTCGTCGGTCATGTCGTTGCCATAGCTCAGCAGCCCGCTTTCGACCCGCTCGATCAGATTGGGACAGCCCGCATGCACATCCAGATCGCGACCCGCCTCCATCAGCGCATTCCAAAGCGGCATGCCGATATCTTCGCCCTCGACATAGATCTCGAAGCCGCCCTGCTTGGAATAGCCCGACCGCGCGATCACCATGTCCCGTCCCTGGAAGTCGAACACGCCAAAGCGGAAGAACCGAACGTCGCGAATGCCCTCGCCAAAGACCCGCGCCATCAGTTCCTCCGCCTTCGGCCCCTGCACGGCCAAGGGCGACACGTCCGGCTCGTCCACCAGCACGTCCAGCCGCCAGCCATGTGCCGTGGCCTTCACCCAGTAAAGCAGGTCACTGTCGGCAATCGAGATCCACCAGCGATCCTCGGCCAACTTCACCGACACCGGGTCATTCAGCATCCCCCCCGTCTCGTCCACGATGGGGACGTAATAACACTGCCCCGCCGTCATCCCCCGCAGGTCGCGCGGCGTCAGCATCTGCATCAGTCGCCCCGCATCCGGGCCGCGCAACTCCACCTGCCGCTCGCAGGCCACGTCCCAGACCTGCACCGCGTCCTTCAGGTGACGGTAATCCTCCTCGACCGACCGAAAGACCGTCGGCAACAGCATGTGGTTGTAAACCGTGTAACCTTTCACCCCGGCGGCCTCGACCCCCTCGGAAAAAGGCGTGCGCCGCAACCGGCGCGACAGGGAAATCATCGGCATCAGACAGATCCCTTCAGGTTGCTTTTGCAGATCACCGGCGCTTCGCCGGTGGCGGAATAGGCCGCGACCCCGCAGGCCGCACAGCGATACTCGACGAACCGGCCATTGCTGTTGCCGGTCTCGCTCCACTTGCACGCGCGTTTGGCGGGCTTATTCCCGGGTCCGCCGAGGCGTCCACCCATGCGCCCCCGCCCCAGGCTAAAGGCGACGGCCACGATAACCACCAGCGCCAGGACAAAGGCCAGCATCGGCTCAGCCCTCCCCGGGCATCAGGAACAGGTCGCTCACCGGCGCCTCCAGCCCGGCGGCGGTCATCATCGCATGCACCTGCCCCCGGTGATGGGTCTGGTGGTTGAACATGTGCGTGACGCACAAGGCGCGCGGCGTCACCATGTCCCGCCCCAGCGTGCCGGAATACCACCGCAGGTCGCCGGTCAGGTCCATCGCCCGCAACGCATTGGCCCAATGCCCGATCTTGCCGTCCACCTGATACCGCTCCGCACTCCACGCCCCCAGCGTCGGATGCATCTCCACGCTCCTCTTCACGCCGACCTTCGGCGCCTCCACCGAGGGATCGAACCGCGCCATCCACATTCGGTCACCCCACAGCAAATGGTTCAGCGTGCCCAGGATCGAGCCAAAAAACGCCCCGCGATCCTCGGTCAGCACCTCCAGCGGCTGTGCGTCCAGCGACTCGGTCAGTTGCCGGTTCTGCCATGCGTTGTACCGCGCCATCATGCGGCAATATTCGGGTGTGATCATCGCAGGCGCCCCTACTTCGGACCTTTCCAGTCGATCGGACACACCTCCGCCGACATGCCGCCGAAATCCCAGACCCGGCCATAATCCCGCACCCGGCTTTTCGTGCCCTTCGCGGCGATGATGTCCGGCCCCATCCAGTATTTCGAGTTCGTCACCATCACAGGATGATCCGGGCTCGCCCCGTCGATCATCTCGATCTCGCCCTGGATCTTGCGCCCGATGTAAAGCCCGCGCTTCTTGCCGTCGCGCACGATCTCGACCTTCTCGCGCTCCGCCCCGATGATCTCGCTCACCAGCATTGTGAAGAGGCCCGTCGTGCCCCCCGCCGCGCCACTGAAAATCTGCAGGATCCCGTTATAGGCCTTGCCGCTGGCGCGCTCGTCCACATAGGCCGCCACCTTCCAGTTGCCCTCGCCCATGCGCCCGGGGATATCCACCAGAAGGCCGACATTCAGACCCGACAGGTCCTCGCCCTCATAATGGCCCTCGTCGATCGCAATCGCCATCCATGCATGACAATGCCCTTCGGTGGGCGGGTGCGCCCCAAGGCTCACGACGCAGGGACAGAACACGGTGCAAGAGCAGTTCAGGAACAGCTCGCCCTTGATGGCCCAGTCGGTCGGCGTCATCTTGCGCCGCTTGGGGTTGGCCATCCGGTTGTCGATGCGCTGCGACACCGGCAGCTTGTCGGCGTCTTTCCGGCGTGTCAAAGCCATGCTCTATCCTCCTGTTACCAGCGGCGCGGCCAGAACCGCCACCCCGCCCGCGATCAGCGCCACACCCATCGGCCGGATCACCCGGTGCCCGACCTGCGGCAGTTTCTCCAATACCATGAATAGCGTGGCAAGGCCCATCCAAAGCAGGCTCATCACGCCGCCCACGAAGCCCAGCGTCATGAAGCCCCAGCAACAGCCCACGCAGAACGCGCCCAACCCAAGCCCCATGCGCACGCCGCCGCCAAAGCCGGTGCGCCAATGCCCCAGGAAATAGGTCATCGGACTGTGGCACACCCCGTGACAGACTTCCTTGGCGCGGGTGAACTGGAACGCCCCCACGACGATCAACAGCCCCCCGGCAATCACGGATGACTTCGCGATCCCCAGCATATCGATCACACCGCCATAAAGCAGCGCCACCTGCACCCCCGCGATCACCGCCGCGAACCCGAGCCAGGCGATGGAATACCCCGCCAGCACGCCCAGCCACCCGGCGGTCGTGCCATCGGCGCTGCGAATGAGGTCATCGTAACAGCGCAACGTCGGCACCATGGTCGGCAGCATCATCGCCGCCATCATGATCGCCCACATGGCGAACAGCGGCCCGAACCGGTCCATCGCCATACCGCCGCCCATGCCCATCTCCATGCCGGGTTGCATGGCCCGCATCTTCTCCCCCATCGGCCCGGGCCGGCCGATGAGGTCCAGGTCCATCCCCGTCGCCATCAGGTACATCACCACCCACGCCGCCAGGATCGCCGCGAAAAACGCCAGCCAGGCAAAGGATCGCAAGGAAAGAGCCGACATGCCGAAGAACACCCTTGGTTCGAGTCACGATTGCCCTTATGAATGTCAGACAATTAAAGGTCTGACAAATGAAAACCGCCAGCTCTGCCGAACCCCGCCAGGACCTCTCTGCCCAGATCGCAGAGGCGGTCCGCACTGCCATCGTCGAGGGCCGGATGATCGTCGATGAACGCCTGCCCTCCGAGGCCGAGCTGTCCGAGCAATTCGGCGTCTCCCGCTCCACCGTGCGCGAGGCGCTCAAACGGCTGGCCGCCCAATCCCTCATCCGCACCCAGCGCGGGGCCTTCGGCGGCGCCTTCGTCAACCGGCTCAGCTACACCGACGCCTACAGCCAGCAGATCACGACCTCCACGCTGCTCTTGTCGATGAACGCCGTCAGTTTCGAGACCGCCTGCGAGGCGCGCTACACCCTCGAACGCGCCTGCGCCCCCCTCGCCGCCCGGCGCCGCACCGACGACAGCCTTGCCACAATGCGCGCCGAGATCGCGCGCCAGTCGCAACCCGACCTCTCGGATGAAGCCTTCTGCGCCTCCGACGTGGCCCTGCACCGCGCCCTCGTCGACGCGGCGGGAAATCCCGTGCTCAGCTACCAATTGGCCGGCGCGGTCGAGGCGATGCAGCCCCTGATGAACATGATCACCTTCACCGCCCGCTCGCGCGAGGAAATCGTCAGCCTGCACACCGCACTCGCAGACGCGCTCGAGCGCGAGGATGCCACCGCCGCCGACACCGCCCTGCACCGGCTCGAGGCCTACACCCTAACCCTTGGCCGCGACGTGATGGCCACCCGCGCGCACAAGAGAAAGTGACGCCGAACCGCGCCAACCCCGTCTTCCCCTGGCCCAAAACATCCCCGCCGGAGGCTCCGACGGCGCCACCCACGCAGCGACATGGGCAAAGCGTCACGTCGTCGCTCGCCCCGAGGCGGCGGCCCCCGGCCGACGCCGAGACATCAAGCGTGCGCGCCTCGCGCGCACTCCGCCAAAGCGTTTCGCGACAACCTTGATGTGCAGATTACCCGTGACACGCCGCGCGACACTCGATCGTTGCGCGCGTTTCGCCTTCATCTGATACCTCAGGTTAAAGGCGAAGCGCCTTAGTCCAACCTGCGCGCCTCGTCGATCAACAGGATCGGAATGCCCGACCGGATCGGAAAGGCCAGCCCCGCGTTGCGGCTGACCAGTTCATGCGCCTCTGCATCGTATTCCAGCACCGAATGCGTCTGCGGGCAGATCAGCGCCTCCAGCATGTGCCGGTCGAACTCAGGTGCCGTGATGTCCGCGTCACTCATTGCATCATCTCCTTTTCGTCGCCGCCGCGCAGATCGTATTCGATCAGCGTCACCAAGGTCTCGCGCCGCGTCGACAGGCTCGGCGCCTCCAGTAGCGCCTGCTTGTCCTCGGGCTCGAACCCCAACAGCATCGACAGCGAGTTGATCAGCAACTCATCCTCGGCTTCCTTCAGCGACTCCCAGTCGGTCGACAGCTCCCGCGCATCGAAATAGCGCGACAGAAGGTCCATGAAGGACTCCCGGTTGAAGCCTGGGTCGCTGTCGCCGGGCTCCAGGTCCTGCTCGAACCCGTCCCAAGTGACCTGCGCCCGGCGATAAGGGGTGAACCCCTCCACCTCCGACGACACGCGAAAGCGCGAAACACCCGACAGCGTGATCATGTAGCGCCCGTCCTCGGTTTCCGAGAATTGCGTCACCTTGCCCGCACAGCCGATCCGGTGCAGCCCGTGCTCGCCCGCAAGCGCGCCGGGGTCCGGCTGCACCATACCGATCAGGCGATGCGGCGCTTTCAGCGCATCGTCGAGCATCGCAAGATAGCGCGGCTCGAAGAGGTGCAACGGCAGTCGCGAGCGCGGCAAAAGCAGCGCACCCGGCAACGGAAAGACCGGGATTACCTCCGGCAGATCACCCTGTAATATCATGTTCAGGGACGTAGCCCGCGCGACGCGTCAGGCAAATATCATCGAGCTCAATTTGCGCCGCCCCGCCTGGGCCACCGGATCGCCCGGTTTCAGCGCGTCGAAGATGGTGAACAGCTGCGTCTTCGCGGCCGCGTCATTCCACTCCCGGTCGCGCCGGAAAAGCTCCAGCAACTCGTCCACCGCCTCCTGCGTCTGGCCCGACGCGTGCAGCGCCTGCGCTAGGTCGAACCGCGCCTGGTGGTCGTCCGGGTCGGCCTCGACCTTTGCGCGCAATTCGCTCACCGGCCCCGCATCGGCGGCCTGCCGCGCCAGCGCCAGCTGCGCCGCCGCCGCTTCCAGTTCCGGCGCCTTGGAAATCTCCGCCGGCGCGCCGTTCAGGATCGCCTCGGCCTGGTCCAGATCATCCATCGCGATATGGCTCGACACCAGCCCGGCATAGGCGGTGGCGTTCTTGTCGTCCTCCTGCAGGATCGCGGCAAAGGTCTGCGCCGCATCCGTCGCCGCGCCCTGCTCCAGCATCTCCTGCGCCGCCGCAATCGCCTCTTCCAGGCCCGAGTCGCCCGCCTCGCCACCGGCGGCCTGCACCACGCGGCTCACGAAGGCGTCGATCTCCGATCCTGGCACCGCGCCCTGGAATCCGTCGATCGGCTGGCCCTGCCAGAAGGCATAGACCATCGGGATCGACTGCACCCGCAACTGCTGCGCGATCATCTGGTTCTCGTCCACGTTGACCTTGGCCATTTTCACGGCACCGTTCGCCTTGGTGACGGCCGCCTCCAGTTGCGGGCCAAGCGTCTTGCACGGCCCACACCACGGCGCCCAGAAATCGACGATCACCGGCACACTCTGCGAGGCCTCGACGACCTCGGTCATGAAGTCCGCCTCGGTGACGTCCTTGATCAGGTCGGTTTGGGGTTGGGTCTGGCCGCCAAGTTCAAGCATCGGTTCCTCCGCATCGCGTGGGCATGTAAGTTGCCGTCTAAATGGCGCACGCGGTCCCATGTTGCAAGGGGCGGCACCGTTGCCGACGTTACCTGTGCGCGCGACGGGTTCATGAACCGGGGCTTGGTCCGGGACGAGAAATGCCACCGATGCAATACCACCCAAATACCGACGCAATACCGACGTCGCATTCCAGGCCGTCGAATCGGTTAACGCGGCCCCTCGGGCAGCGGCAGACACCCCGGCAATCCGGCGGGCAAAACCACTCGCCCCCCGGCCCGGTAAAGCGCCAATCCAAGCCCCGGCATGTCGCCCCGCACCGCCACCCAGGCCCCGCCGCCGCCGACCACCGCCGCGCCATCGGGCAGGCTGGCTACGAAATCATCATTTGGAAACAGCACGATAGCGCCCGGCGCCGCATCCGTCGCCACCATCACCAGCATCAACGTCCCGACCCAACCCGCCACCACGCAGACCAACGCCAACGCCCAGCGCTTAATAGTCATGGATATGTTCCAGCCGCAAACGATCCACGCCCGTCGCGGCCTGCATCTGCCGCAACTTTTCGGCCAGGTCGGTCACGTTAACCATTATCAGGTGGCGCGAATCCCCATAGCCCTGCCGCGCAAAGGAATGGATCGCCCCGCCCACCTCCTCGGCCTGCGACAGCGCGGTGAACATGATCTCGTCGTTGCCCGCGATCTCCACGAATTCCGCGCCGGCTTCGGCCATCTGCTGCAGGATATGCGTCAGTTCGCGATAGCGCGGCGTCTCGATCTCGAGCCCGCCTTTCACCGGCCCGATCACCTCGACCGTGCCCATGGTCCGCAACGCGTCCTCGGATATACCGGCCACGATCATCCGCAGGGTCAATTCGTCCGCCCCCACCTGCGCCACCGCATCCTCGATCACCCGCGCATACGCCGCCTTCGCGCCGTACTCGACCCCAAGCGCAAACCGCCGCTCGCGGTCGCGCAGGCTGTCGGTGGCGTTGGTAGCAAGGTCCTCTCGGTCGCCGTCGAAATCCCATTTGTACCACGGCACCTGTTGCAGGAACTGTGCATAGGCCCGCGCTTGATCCCCTGACAGATCATCCAGCGGCGCGCGTTCCGGCCCACGCCACCACGCGGCCAGCCGCCCCAATGTTTCCTCATACGACGCCTTGGCCAGCAGCTCGGCGGTGAAACTTACCCCGATCACATAGATCGTCTGCTTGCTCTCACTGGTGAACCCGCCGTGCTCCGCACTCTCATGGCTTAGCGCACACAGGCTCGACCAGAAGCCACCGATCGCTTGCATGTACCCGAATTCATGCGGATCACCCGCGCTGATCACCTGCGCATAATCGTCGTAGGCATGCACGATATGCCATTCCGGATAGGTCATCAGCGTCCGCGACTCGTCGCGCCGATGCTCGGGCGGCAGGATCGGCTCATAGGTTTCGGGCTTGGCCTGCGGGATACAGACCAGTTCGTTGTAGGCCACAGGCGACAGCAGCCCCGCGGTCAGCACGACCGCGACCAGCCCCAGCCGCAGCAGCCATTTCAAAAAGCGCCGCATCAGGCGCGGTCCCCTCGGTCCAGAACAGTTCCGGCAAATAGCGCAAAGCCCCCCAGCCCGATATGCGGCAGGTTCGCAAGGATGCGCGGCACGGACAGTGAAACGCCCTCGGACGGGTTGGTAAGGATTCCGAAATCGAGGAAGCCATAGGCTGTGAAAATCCCGAAGATCCCGTCGGCCAGGTACAGCGCGCCGAAAATAATCAGGAAAATTTTCGCCGACCGGTGGCTGATCATCCCCGCCGCCAGCGCCCAGAGCGCCGAAACCAAATGCAGCGCATCGTCGAACGGATCGAGCGCGAAGATACCGAAGGCCAACCCGTTCTCATCGGTCAGCCCGGGAATGTAATTGATCGAGGCCGCTGCCAGCAGCGCCGCCGTGTAGAAGAAACAGATTTTACGAAGCAATGTCATAGCTTATCCAGATACGTGTCCCAAAGGTTGTTGCGGAATGTCAGGTCCGGGTCCAGCGCACGCTTCGCGGCCGCGAACGCCGCCGCCCGCGGATAGGCCCGCACCATCTGCGCGGGCGTGGCATGGGGCCGATACGGCAGGTAATAACTCCCGCCGATCCCCGTCACCCCGTCGATCAGAGCACGGGTCATCCGCGCCATGTCCGCCTCGGCCCGCTCCGTCATCTCTTGGCTGAAGGACATGACGGCGGCGATCCGCGGCACGCTCGCATAGGCCAGCACGCTCACCGGGTCCCGGTCGACAAAGCGCAGCGTAACGTTCAGAAACTCCTGGTAGGACGCCGGGATCACCTCGCGGCAGAGCGCCACGAACTCGGCAAACCGCTCGGGCGCCACGAAGTACTCATGCAGGATATCCGTCCGGTTCGGGTCGCGGTCATCCAGCGTGATCACCGGCTCGTTCATCAACGCATTGCGCGTCACCGCCCCGCCGCCCAGCGCCGGGCCCAGTTCGGTTTCGAACCACCAACGCAGCGACTTGAACGGCTCGTTCCCCAACTGCCAGCGATAGACCCGCGCCGCGACATGCGCCGCCATGTTCGACCCACCCGCAGGCTCCAGTCCCTCCTGATCTTCGGCGGGCCGATAGGTGATCATCAGCGCCTTGCCGAAGAACGACGCCCGCTCCACGTTCAGCCGTCCATAGGCCATGTTGACGGTCTGATCGGTCAACGCCTCGGTGAACCGCGTCCCGAACTCCTCGGCCCGCATCTCCTCGAACTGCGGCACCAGCCGCCGGTTCGGCGCCATCTCCACCACCATCTCGGTGATCGCCCCGGTCAGGCCATAGCCGCCCATCGTCTGCCCGAAAAGGTCGACGTTCTTCTCCCGCGAACAGGTCAGCAACTCCCCATCGGACAGCACCATGTCAAAGCTGCGCACAGTGGCCCCCATCGGCCCCAGCTTGACCGGCCAGCCATGCGCGTTGACGCAGAAGGTGGCGGCGACGCCGAAATCATTGTTCGATTGCATCACCTTGGGACCATACCCGATCGGGTCCAGCGCCGCGATCACCTCCGACCAGCGTGTGCCGGCCTGCACACGGTAGGTGCCAGCCTCGGTGTCAGGCTCCACAAAGCCGCCTTGATAGGTCACCGCATGCCCGTCGCGCGGTATGGACTGCCCGCCCATGGAATGCCGCGCAGCCCCCACGTTGACCGGTCGGCCCGCGGCTCGCGCCTCCTTGATCTCGGCGCGGATCGCCCTGACCAGTGCATCGCCCCGCCCCTTCTCGATCACGAGGTGCTTGTGCACTGGCGTCTCGCTCAGCCCGCTCGCGTCGTTCAGCGTGCCCGCCGCACCTTCGGGCCTCGTCCACGACACACCTTCATAGCCCGGCAGGTCCGCGCTCAGGCGGGACGTCAGGACGCCGCCCACAAGGGCCCCGCCCCCGAACAACACCGCGCGTCTGGACAATTTGCGCATGAGATTTCCTTATCCGCTCCCCCAATATCTCATGTTTGGTGGAACGAGGGGAAATCATAGGTCCGGTTTTCCATACCCGGACATGCAACGCCTTGGAAACGCACAAGCTTCCGGCAGGATCGCATCTCTTACCATCACGCAGGCACCAGGGCTTTCGAGGAATTCTGGCCCAAAGAATCCGCGATTTCTTGCCTGACTAAAGGTCGAAGGTCGCGAAGACCGGCGCATGGTCCGACGGCTTCTCCCAGCCTCTCGCAGCCCTCAGGATCCGGCTGGAATGCGCCGCCGACTTGATGTCGTCACTGGCCCAGATGTGATCCAGCCGCCGCCCCTTGTCCGCCGCATCCCAGTCCTTGGCCCGGTAGGACCACCAACTGTAAAGCTGCCCCTCCGGAATGTCGGCACGGGTGACATCGGTCCAGTTTCCGGCCTCCTGTGCATCGCCCAGATGTTCCACTTCGACAGGCGTGTGGCTGACCACTTTCAGAAGCTGCTTGTGGCTCCAGACGTCGTCCTCGCGCGGGGCAATGTTCAGGTCACCGACAAGAATGGATTTCCCGGGCTTGTCCTCGCGGAACCAATCGCGCATCTCTGCCAGGTAATCCAGCTTCTGCCCGAATTTCACGTTCACCTCGCGGTCCGGCACATCACCGCCCGCGGGAACATAGAAGTTATGGATCACCGCACCGTTCTCCAGCTCGCCCGCCACGTGCCGCGCATGACCAAGCGCCGCGAAATCCATGTCGCCCACGTCCCTGATCGGCAGCTTCGACAGGATCGCCACGCCGTTATATCCCTTCTGCCCCCGCGCGATCACGTGGGTGTAGCCCAGCGCCGCGAACCCCTCCAACGGGATCTTCTCGACCGGCGACTTGCACTCCTGCAGGCACAGGATATCCGGAGCCTCCTCCTGCAAAAGCTTCAGCACGATCGGCTCGCGCAGGCGGACCGAGTTGATGTTCCAGGTGGCAAGCGTGAAGGACATGAGGCTCCTGTCAGTTCGGCGTATCGGGTCCCGGGGATATAAAACCCAGCGCATCGCGTAGCACAAGCAGGAAGGTGTCGGGCGTCTCGATCTGTGGGATATGACCGCTGTCCGGGATCATCAGCAGACGTGCGCCGGGCGTCGACCGGGCCAACGCCTCGCCCTGAGCCAGCGGCGTCACGGTGTCCTCTTCGCCCCATATATAGACCAAGGGCAGGGACAACGCGGCGTAGTTCGCGGGACGCGTGCTCAGCGCATCCTGCGGCGAAACTAGCAGGCTGGGCACCCAGTCGGCATAGCTTGCCGTTGTGCCCTGCCGGACGAATGGCGCTTTCAGAACGGTCAGAACCTCGTCCGTCGCCGCCTCATCCACGTGTATCAACTGGCGCAGGAAAGTGCCCGTCAACAACGGATTGTTCATGGTCAGCGCCGTCACCGCCTCGCGCAGCGGCCCGAACCGCAGTGGAAACGGCAGGTCCTTCCTGCTCTCATGGCTGTTCAGGCCAAGCGCCCCATCCACCACAACAAGCCCGGCAAAGGCATCGGGCCGTTGCATGACAGCCTCCACTCCCGGCCCCGCACCGATGGAATGCGCCACCAGTATCGGCCGGGTTCCCAGCGCCTCGACCAGCGCCAGGATCCGCTCCGCCTGCCGCGTCCGGCTGTAGTCGCCATCCCTGGCCCGCTCGGAAAAGCCGAAAGGCGGCATGTCGAACGCCACCGCTCGCCACCCATCCGCACCGATCTCTTTCAGCACCGGCTGCCACAGGCCAGACCAGGCCGCCGTGCCATGGGCGAAAAGCACAACAGGCGCATCCCCGTCCCCCTCTTCAAGCACGAAGACGCCACCCAACGCTGTTTCGATCAGCCGCCCCTCTTGTGGAACCACGGCCTCCAGCGGTTCGGTCTCGCGCATATGCGCCGCCAGCCGCGCCGCGATCAGCACGGCGGAAACCAGAACCAATAGGCTCACGAGGGTCTTGATTATGAACCGCATCCCTGGTCCTCCCGCTTCCAAGGCTATGCAGTCGCGGCCGGTTCACAAGGTCAGCAAAACCTGACCCTCATGGACGCAGACAAAAAAAGACCCCGGCCAAGCCGGGGTCAGTCCAACAGGGAGGTGCATAGATTTAGGCCCGTATGCGGCGGGTTGGTCGTCATAATACCGGGCGGCGCGGGACGCACGCCTTGCCCCGGATCAGGCGAGGAGGCGATAGCCTCCCGACTCTGTCACCAGCAAACGCGCGTTGGCAGGATCTGGTTCAATTTTTTGACGCAGGCGGTAGATATGGGTTTCCAAAGTATGCGTCGTTACCCCGGCGTTGTAGCCCCAAACCTCGTGCAGAAGCACGTCGCGAGCGACCACGCCCTCGGGCGAACGATACAGGAATTTCAGGATATTGGTCTCCTTTTCCGTCAGACGGATCTTCCGGTCCTCATCGGTGATCAGCATCTTCATGGCTGGCTTGAACGTGTAGGGTCCAAGCTGGAAAATCGCGTCTTCGGACTGTTCGTGCTGGCGAAGCTGGGCGCGGATACGCGCCAACAGAACGGGAAACTTGAACGGCTTGGTGATATAGTCGTTCGCCCCGGCATCAAGCCCCAGGATCGTGTCGGCATCCCCGTCATGGCCCGTCAGCATCACGATCGGCGCTTTCACGCCCTGCTTGCGCATCAACCGGCAAAGCTCACGCCCGTCCGTATCGGGCAGGCCCACGTCAAGGATCACCATGTCATAGATCCCGTCCTTTGCATGCGCCATGGCCTCCGACCCGTTTCCGGCCTCGAGGACGTCAAAATCCTCGGTCATCACCAGTTGCTCACTCAAGGCCTCGCGCAGGTCCTCGTCATCGTCCACAAGCAGAATTTTCTTCAGCTGAGCCATCGTGTTGTTCCTCGTTGCTTGCAGACTACTTGTGCCACCACGCCGCGCCGGACAAGATCTGTGACAGGTCAATCACGGGCTAGTTATGGCAGAGCGTGAAATGTTTCATTCGGTTACAAAAGCCTGTAATCGAGTCGCTCGAAGTAACTTCACTGAACAGGAAGGGCGCGTGATGCAGCTTGGCCCCGACAAGACGGAACTCCTCGCGCGGGCTCGCGCAGATCTTCGCATGGGTGTGCCGGTGGTCTTGCGCGATGGCAACGCGCTTGCCATTGTCGCGGCGGCGGAAACCTGCGATCCGGCCCGTCTCGACGCGTTGCAGTCGGCAGGTCTGGAACTGCATCTCACCATCTCGGCGCGCCGCGCCGCAACGCTGAAGGCCCGCGCTTATGACGGCGATCTCGCGCGTGTCGTCGTTCCAAAAGAGGCCCCCCTGTCATGGGTGCAGGCCGTGGCAGACCCCGCAGACGACCTTCGGAGCCCGATGAAGGGCCCGCTCACCTCGGCGCGCGAGGGCAAGGCCGACACCCATCGCGCGGCTCTGTTGCTGGTCAAGTCCGCGCGCCTTTTGCCTGCCGCGATTGTCATGGCGATCCCGCCCGATACGCTGGACACTGCATTGACATTGCTCAACGTGGCCGACATCACCGCGCATCTGAAAGAAGCCAGCCCCATGCACAAGGTGGTCAGCGCCCGACTGCCCCTCGAAGTGTCCGAGGCCGGACGCCTGCACATCTGGCGACCAGAGGACGGCGGCGAAGAACATTACGCCATAGAAATCGGCAGCCCCGCACGGCACGAACCGGTCTTGTCGCGTCTGCATTCCGCCTGTTTCACCGGTGACCTTCTGGGCAGCCTGAAATGCGATTGCGGTCCCCAGCTTCGGGCGGCTCTGGCGCAAATGGGGACCGAGGGCGCGGGCGTGCTGCTCTATCTTAACCAAGAAGGGCGCGGCATCGGCCTTGCCAACAAGATGCGCGCCTACGCCTTGCAGGATCAGGGCTTTGATACGGTCGAGGCCAATCACCGGCTCGGCTTCGAGGATGACGAGCGTGATTTCCGCATCGGCGCCGACATCCTGCGCAACATGGGCTTCGGCGCGGTGCGTCTGCTGACCAACAACCCCGCCAAGATCGACATGATGAAAAGCTGCGGCATCGACGTGGTGGAACGCGTGCCGCTCAAGGTCGGCGAAGGGGCGCACAACAGCGCCTATCTTGCCACCAAGGCCGCGAAGTCAGGGCACCTGCTTTAGCCTAGTCCCGTGCGTCCGGGTCCGGCTGCCCAACCCCGCGAAACACGGGCTTCAGCGGCAGGATCCAGGCGACACCCAGCACGATGAACACGACCAGCTCGGTCAGGAAGCCCACATCATACCGGACCCGCAGCCAATCCGTCAGGTTGACCGCCACCACGATGTAAAGCGGCAGGGCGATCAGCAGGATCACCAGCGACCAGCGGCGGCGGGCTTTGTAACTCAGGGCCATGCGGTTCTCTAACGGTCTGTAGGTCTCAGTCGGCGAAGGGGTCGGTCACGAGGATCGTGTCTTCCCGCTCCGGCGATGTTGACAGTAGAGCGACGGGACACTGGATCAACTCCTCGACCCGGCGCACGTACTTGATGGCATTGGCGGGCAGATCGGCCCAGCTGCGCGCGCCTTCCGTGGTCTCCGACCAGCCCTGCATTTCCTCGTAGATGGGCTTGCAGCGCCATTGCTGATCAGTCGCCGTGGGCAGATAATCCAGCTGCTTTCCGTCCAGTTCGTACCCCACGCAGATCTTCAGCGTGTCGAACCCGTCAAGCACATCCAGCTTGGTCAGCGAAATCCCGGTCACGCCAGAGGTTGCACAGGTCTGGCGCACCAGCGCCGCATCGAACCAGCCGCAGCGCCGCTGGCGACCCGTCACGGTGCCGAACTCGCGACCCCGTTCCCCCAATCGCTGACCATCGTCATCCTGCAACTCGCTCGGAAACGGACCTTCGCCCACGCGGGTCGTGTAGGCCTTGACGATCCCCAACACGTAATCGATCGCGCCCGGCCCCATGCCGACGCCCGTAGCGGCCTGCCCGGCGATGACATTCGAGGACGTCACGAACGGATAGGTGCCGAAATCGATATCCAGCAGCGCCCCTTGCGCGCCCTCGAACAAGATGCGCTTGCCCGCCTTGCGCTGATCGTTCAGCACTTTCCAGACCGGCGCGGCATAGGGCAGAAGCTCCTGCGCGATGGATTTCAGCTGCGCCACCAGCTTGTCGCGATCCACCGGCTCAATGCCCAACCCTTTGCGCAAAGGATCGTGGTGCTGCAAAGCGCGGTCCACACGCGCCTCCAGCGTGGCGTCGTCGGCCAGGTCCGCCACGCGGACCGAACGGCGGCCGACCTTGTCTTCGTAGGCCGGGCCGATTCCGCGTCCGGTGGTGCCGATCTTGGTGCCCTTGCTCGCCGCTTCTTCGCGGGCACGGTCAAGCTCGCCGTGAATCGGCAGGATCAGTGGCGTGTTCTCGGCGATCATCAGTGTTTCGGGGCTGATCTCGACCCCCTGCTCGCGGATCGAGGCGATTTCGTTGACCAGATGCCACGGATCCAGCACCACGCCATTGCCAATCACGCTCAGCTTGCCACCACGCACCACGCCGGACGGCAATGCGTTCAGCTTGTAGACCTTGCCGTCTATCACCAGCGTATGGCCCGCGTTGTGCCCGCCCTGGAACCGCGCGATCACGTCCGCGCGCTCGCTGAGCCAATCAACGATTTTGCCTTTACCCTCGTCACCCCACTGGGCGCCTACAACGACGACATTTGCCATGAAAACCTCTCAGGCGGTGGTTGAACCCCGCGCCCGTATACCCACACCGCCAGCCGTGCGAAACCGGAATTTCGCGCGCGGGCTGGACACTGTCGTCTGCGCCGGGCACATCTTGTGCGACACAAGCCAAGAGAGCACAGATGACCGGATTTATCCTGAGGTGGGCATTGGCCTTCATCCTGCTGGCTGCGACGTACAACCCGACACCGTACAATTTCATCGCTTGGGCGAAGGAAAACTGGGACGCGCAAATGCCGCTGACCGTACTCTTCGCGCTGCTGCTTCTGGTGGGCTACATCATTTACCTGCGCGCCACGCTGCGCTCAATCGGGGCGTTCGGCATGGGCTTGATCCTCGCCATCGCAGCAGCCTTGGCGTGGGTGCTCGCAGACTATGGCTTCCTCGACCTCGACGATCCGACGCGGAACCTCTGGCTGGGACTTGTGGCGCTTTCGCTGGTCCTGGGCATCGGCCTCAGCTGGAGCCACGTGCGCCGCCGCCTGTCGGGACAATCCGACATGGATGACGTGGACGAGTAGGCCCTTGCCGACGCGGCCTTTCCAACCGAACCTTCGGCCATGCAATCAGGGTTGAAAACGGCGGGTTGCGGGGGACGCCCGAATTGCTTAGATACCGCCCATCCGAACCCGAGGGACCACGTCTTATGGAAAATGTCATCCTGCTTGTTCACCTGCTGCTGGCGCTCGCGCTGATCGGTGTCGTGCTGTTGCAGCGCTCCGAAGGCGGCGGCCTTGGCATGGGCGGCGGGGGCGGCAACGTGTCCACAGGTCGGTCCGGCACCACGGCGCTCGGCAAGCTGACATGGGTGCTCGGCCTGTCGATCTTCGCCACCACGCTGACCCTGACGGTCATCGCGGCACAGAACGCTGGCGGATCCTCGGTTCTGGACCGGATCACCGACGACAGGCCCGCGGCCGAGGAAAGCGATCCTGCGCTGGACGACAGCGGTGATGGACTTCTGCCGCCGTCGGCGGGCGATGACGCTCCTTTGACACCTACCGCGGACTGATCCAGAAACACCACTAAGGCTTGCGGACGCGCATACGCGTGTCACAGCATATTGCGCCTTTCATCCGAATCCTTTAAGGCTCGAGTCCCGTGGTAATGCGGTGCGCGAGGCGTCGATTCGACCGCATCTAATAGGCGTAAAACGCCGCAATCACGGGGGATTGCCAGCGCATGGCACGTTATATTTTCATTACCGGCGGCGTTGTTTCCTCTCTCGGCAAGGGTCTTGCCTCTGCGGCACTCGGCGCACTTTTGCAGGCGCGCGGCTTTTCGGTCCGTCTGCGCAAGCTGGACCCGTACCTGAACGTCGATCCCGGTACGATGTCGCCGTTCGAACATGGCGAGGTCTTCGTCACCGATGACGGTGCCGAAACCGACCTCGACCTTGGTCACTACGAACGCTTCACCGGCGTCCCCGCCCGCATGACTGATTCGGTCAGCTCGGGCCGCATCTATTCCAACGTACTGGAACGCGAGCGCCGCGGCGACTACCTCGGCAAGACCATTCAGGTCGTCCCTCACGTCACCAACGAGATCAAGGACTTCATCGGCATCGGCGATGACGAGGTGGATTTCATGCTGTGCGAGATCGGCGGCACCGTGGGCGACATCGAAGGCCTGCCCTTCTTCGAGGCGATCCGCCAGTTCAGCCATGATCGCCCGCGTGGGCAATGCATCTTCATGCATCTGACGCTTCTGCCGTACCTCGCCGCCAGCGGCGAATTGAAGACGAAGCCGACGCAGCATAGCGTGAAGGAACTTCAATCCATCGGGATCGCGCCCGATATCCTCGTCTGCCGCTCGGAACAGCCGATCCCGGAAAAAGAGCGCGAGAAGATCGCGCTTTTCTGCAACGTCCGCAAGGAGGCCGTGGTCGCGGCTTATGACCTCAATTCGATCTACGAGGCCCCGCTCGCCTATCATCACGAGGGGCTGGATCAGGCCGTTCTGGATGCGTTCAACATCTCTCCCGCGCCGCGCCCGGACCTGACGACCTGGCAGGACGTGGGCGACCGCATCCACAACACCGACGGGGCGGTCAACATCGCCATCGTCGGCAAGTACACGCAGCTGGAAGACGCCTACAAGTCCATCAAGGAGGCGCTGACCCATGGCGGCATGGCGAACCGGGTCAAGGTCAACGTCGAATGGGTCGATGCCGAGGTGTTCGACCGCGAAGACGCCGCGCCGCACCTCGAGGGCTACCACGCGATCCTCGTGCCCGGCGGCTTTGGCGAGCGCGGCACCGAGGGCAAGATCAAGGCCGCGCAATTCGCCCGCGAACGCAAGATTCCGTATCTGGGCATCTGCCTTGGCATGCAAATGGCGGTGATCGAGGCCGCGCGCAACAAGGCGGGTTTGAAAGACGCAGGCTCTGAAGAGTTCGACCATGAGGCCGGCAAAAAACGCTTCACCCCGGTTGTCTATCACCTCAAGGAATGGGTGCAGGGCAACGAGAAGGTCAAGCGCAAGGTCACCGACGACAAGGGCGGCACGATGCGTCTTGGCGCCTATGACGCTGTACTCAAGGAAGGGTCCAAAGTGGCCGAGGTCTATGGCGGCACCGCCATCGACGAGCGTCACCGCCACCGCTATGAAGTGGACATCGAGTACCGCAAACAGCTCGAGGAATGCGGGCTTGTCTTTTCCGGAATGTCGCCCGACGGCCGTTTGCCGGAAATCGTCGAGTGGAACGATCATCCGTGGTTCATAGGTGTGCAGTTTCACCCCGAGCTGAAATCGAAACCGTTCAAGCCGCACCCGCTGTTCGCGGATTTCGTGCGGGCGGCCGTGGAAACCTCGCGCCTCGTTTAAGCCCTTAAAAATCAGGAACAAAGTCAGGTCGTAAATTTTTTTGACGACCGCTTTGAACCGTTCCTCCTGTCGCCGCGACCTATGTCCGAGCCCCGGGATTGTCCTGGGTCGCGCTTAGACATGAGGTATAAAATGAAAACGATCTTTAAATCCCTGACCGCCGCCGCAACCCTGTCCGCGGCCATCACTACCACCGCTATCGCCCAGGACGCCGAGAAATGGGAAGGCTTCTACGCCGGCGGCCGGGTCAATATGCAGAATCTCGGTATCTCGGGCGTTCCTGTCGGGATCGACCCCGAAATCAACGCCGGTGTGTTCGGCGGCTACAATTACGCTGTTGCCCCCAACTTCGTGTTGGGCGCCGAACTGGGTTATGACAGCAAGCTGGACTATACGGTGATGGGCACCGGGCTGGACCTGGAAAACAACATCAACCTGCGTGGCCGCGGTGGCTATGCCTTCGGCAACTCGATGCTCTACGGCTCCCTGGGCTATGGCTGGACGGACTGGGACGTGGCCGCAGCCGGCGTCTCGGGATCGGGTCAGGGCATCTCCTACGGCATCGGTCTTGAGACGATGCTGAGCGAGAATATCACCACCCGGTTCGAGTATACCCGCACCAATTACGACTTCTCGGGTCCCGGCCTCGGGGGACGCAATGGCGAAGTCGACGCCTTCTCGGTCGGTGTTGCCTACAAGTTCTGATCCTTGCGGACCAACTCTGTCAGGGCGCCTTTCACAGGGCGCCCTGATGTGGTTGCCGTCTGCGTCAGTACCGCAGATTCGTCAGGTCGTCGGCCGGGTCTTCCTGCGGGGGATGAAACCGCAGCATCCGGCGCGAGACGCCAAGTTCGAGCACCGGGCTGAACAGATCTCTCAGAAGCGAACGGCGTTCGTGGTAGACAGCCGTCTCGGCCTCGCGGTCGAGGCGCAACTTGTTCTCCAAAAGCGTCGCGATGATCCGCTCGTCCAAGATATACCGGCCCTGCCTGCCTGTCTGCCGATCCTCGGCCTGGGCCTCAAGCCAACTCTGGATTCGCGAACGATCCTCGACATCCTGATCCGGCCATACGAGGTAGAACCCGGAATTGAGCCGAAGACAAATCGAGTCCAGCATTAGCGCCGCGCCTGCCAGTTCCTCGGGAATGTCGCGCTTTGTCAGGTAGTTGAAGCGATGAGGCTGGCCGTTGAGGAACACGGTCAGTGCCGTCCCCAGATCCATGAACTTCTGCGCCATGACCCAGCCAAGAACGCGCCTCGGGTCGCCCGACCAGTCGTAGGCCCTGAGAAAGCTGCGCACCTCGTCATGCGTGCAGCCGCGCAGATAGGCCAGCTGGTCCTCCGGCGCGGCGGTCGAAATGTTGACGACAGGCTTTGCAACGTTGCGCGACATGGCAGGCTTCACACTCGAGGATATCATGTGGTTGAGAGCACCGTGACGCGCAAAAATGCCGTTTGTTGGGAGCAAATGTGTCACGTTTCCGGCCTCCGCCACCAATGCGCGGATGTGCGCCTGCGATTTTGTTTTCCTGCTCACAGCTGACGCTGTAAACGTGACCAAACGATCCTAGATACACGGAGCCGCCCCATGGAAAAAACCTCGCTGCTTCATCGTTTGCTGCATGCGTTCGACGCGCCCGAACCCCCGCCCCTGCCCGCGCCCGACGAAAAGCTGGCGCTTGGAGCGCTGATGGTGCGTGTGGCGATGTCGGATCACAGCTACAAGTTTGCAGAGGTGCATCGGATCGACCTGCTGCTGGGCCGACTTTTCGGGCTTGGGCCGATCGAGGCGGCCAAGATGCGTGCGACCTCCGAGCGGCTGGAGCGCGACGCACCCGACACCGAGGAATTCGGCGACATCCTTCGCAAGACCGTCAGCTTTGCAGCGCGTGTCGACGCTCTCGAAGCGCTGTGGGAAGTGACGCTGGCCGATGGCGTCCGGCACGAGGAAGAACTGGAAGTGCTGGAAGATGTGCGCCAAACGCTGGGCCTGTCACCAGACGACAGCGACGCCGCACGCGCCCGGGCCGAAACCGAACTCGGTGGCAGCCAATAGCGTCCCGACGCGCAGATTCTCGTTGGCGGCAGCCAGCTGGTTGCCTATATCCCCTTCATGTTTGCTGATTTTCTGAAAAAACTCACCGAGTCGACCCCTGAAACCCTGCCCCAAGAAGATGCACGGCTGGCGCTGACGGCTCTGCTGGTGCGCATCGCTCGGTCGGACGGGCATTTCGATGCCGAGGAGCGGCAGCGCATCCTGGCCATCGCGCAAACACGCTACCAGTTGTCCGAAGCGGATGCTGGTGCGTTGCTGGAGCAGGCGGAGCAGTTGGAAGGCGAAGCGCCGGACACCGTGCGCTTTACCCGCGCCATCAAGGACGCCGTGGCCTATGACGACCGGCTTCGCGTGGTCGAGGCGTTGTGGCAGGTGGCGCTGGCCGATGGCGAGCGCGATGCAAGCGAGGACGCAATCATCCGGATGGCATCGAACTTCCTCGGCGTGACCGACATGGACAGCGCCCTTGCCCGCCAACGCCAGGAAAAGGAATGATTGCCAGCCTGCCGATGTACGACCGGCCCGAGATTCGGGCCGCGACGGACAGTTTCTGGCAGGCCATACGCAAGGCGCTTGGACGCGGCCCCGACACACTTACGCGCGAGGGCGACCCGTGGGACCAATGGCAATCCCCGGATCTTTTGCTGTCTCAGACCTGCGGATACCCCTACCGCGCCCGCCTGCATGGCAAAGTCCAAATCGTCGGCACGCCGCATTATGGATTGGACGGGTGCGGGGCGGGCGAATACCGCTCGGTCTTCGTGGCGCGCAAGCAAGATCCCCGTAGCGATCCGGCTGAATTTTCTGCCGCGCCCTTTGGCTATAACGAACCGATGTCGCAAAGCGGCTGGGCCGCGCCCGGCGCCTATGCCGAAGCGCGCGGCTTTGCCTTCACCGACACGCGACGCACCGGCAGCCATCAGGCCTCGGCCCGCGCCGTGGCGGAAGGTCAGGTCGATCTGGCCGCGCTCGACGCGCAAAGCTGGCAGCTGATGCAGCGCTACGACAGTTTCGCAGACAAGCTGCAGGTCATTGCCGCGACATCGCCCACACCCGCCCTGCCCTTCATCACGGCGAACGGACAGGATGCCGACGCGATTTTCTCCGCCCTTCAGACCGCGGTCGAGGACTTGCCAAGTGAGACCCGCGACGTCCTCGACCTGCGCGGAATCGTGCGAATTCCGCCCGAGGCCTACCTGGCGGTTCAGACACCGGCCCCGCCGCCCGCTTGACGCTACGGCACCCCGCCGCATTCGCCCAAAACCCGGGCAATCCGCACGAAACGGACGAAAAAACCTCGTTTTGCAAGTTGCATTGGCCCAAAATTGCTGCCCTATTGTCCGGTGTGACTGCCTGACCTGCAAACCGGAAGCTGCCTTTGCCTGACGAAAAACCCGTCATCGAGATCCGCAATCTGCACAAGGCCTATGGCAACCTTGAGGTCATCAAGGGCGTCGACATCACGGCACCCAAGGGCAGCGTGGTGTCGCTCATCGGCTCCTCGGGGTCAGGCAAATCCACTATTCTGCGCTGTGCCAACCTGCTGGAAGACAGCCAGCAGGGAGATATCCTGTTCAAGGGCGAGCCGGTGACCTGGAAAGGCTCTGGCCTGAACCGGCACCCGGCAGACTCCAAGCAGGTGCTGCGGATTCGCACGAACCTGTCGATGGTGTTCCAGCAGTTCAATCTGTGGGCGCACCTGACCATCCTGCAAAACGTGATGGAGGCCCCGGTCACCGTGCTGGGTCGCCCCAAGGCAGAGGTCGAGCAGGCTGCACGCGGGTACCTGGAAAAGGTCGGAATCGGCGACAAGTGCGATGTCTACCCGGCGCAACTGTCGGGCGGGCAACAGCAGCGCGCCGCCATCGCGCGGGCACTTTGCATGGAGCCCGAGGCGCTCTTGTTCGACGAACCCACCTCGGCGCTCGACCCCGAACTGGAACAGGAAGTCGTGCGCGTGATCAAGGACCTGGCCGCCGAAGGGCGGACCATGATGATCGTGACCCACGACATGAAAATGGCCCATGACGTGTCTGACCACGTCATATTCCTGCATCAGGGCCTGATCGAAGAAGAAGGTGATCCGGAGACGCTCTTCGGGTCCCCGAAATCCGAGCGGCTGCGTCAGTTTCTCAGCTCGACGATGGCCGCCTGAACCAAAAGAACCAAGCAAGGGAGACACTTATGAAAAAGCTAGTTCTTTCCACACTTGCCCTGGCAGTTGCCGGCGGCATGGCGATGGCCCAGGACAAGACGATCCGCCTGGGCACCGAAGGCGCTTATGCGCCGTGGAACTTCGTCAACGACGCGGGCGAGATCGATGGCTTCGAGCGCGAACTGGGCGACGAGCTGTGCGCGCGGGCCGAGCTAACCTGCGAATGGGTCAAGAACGACTGGGATTCGATCATCCCCAACCTGGTAGGCGGCAACTATGATGTCATCATCGCGGGCATGTCGATCACCGACGAGCGTGACGAAGTCATCGACTTTACCCAGAACTACACGCCGCCCGATCCCTCGGCCTATGCCGGCATGTCGGAAGGCGTCGATGTCGAAGGCGGCGTGATCGCGGCCCAGACCGGCACGATCCAGGCAGGTTATGTCGCCGAATCCGGTGCGACACTGGTGGAATTCGCCACGCCCGAGGAAACCATCGCCGCCGTCCGCAACGGCGAGGCCGACGCGGTTCTGGCCGACAAGTCCTTCCTTGCCCCGGTCGTGGCCGAGGACAGCGACATGATGTTCGTCGGCGACGATGTTGCGCTCGGCGGAGGCGTCGGCATGGGTGTCCGCGAATCCGACACCGAGCTGAAAGAGACGTTCGATGCCGCCATCCAGTCGATGAAGGACGATGGCAGCCTGAACGAGCTGATCAAGAAATGGGAAGTCGCATCGACTTTCGAATAAGCTGAAACAGCCGCGCCCCGGGCATTCCGGGGCCCGCGCTTCAGGCCGGACGGGGACTTATGGCCGATACCACCCTTATCTTCGTGCCCGGCGTCACGCTCGGGCCTTTGCCCTTGGGCCGGGCCGCGAGAGATCGTGATGTTTGAGTTCTGCGCCGACCCCTCGGCCCTTGGCGATGTGCAGTGGCTTGCCTGCTATCTCACCACCGCCAAACACGCCAATCTCTATTTCGCCGTCGGCCTTGTGCTGGTCCTGCTGGCGATCACTGCGCCGACTGCACTGGCCTTCGGCTTTGGCGCCGCAACCGCGGCACGCTCGAAATTTCCGCCACTGGCCTGGCTGGCGCATGGGTACATCAACCTCGTGCGCGGCGTGCCCGACACGGCATTTTTCCTCTTTTTCATCATCGCGCTCGACCAGGGCGTCGAATGGGTCCGGCACAAGGTCAAATGCCCGGACTGGAGCGAACCCATCCGCCAGGGCAACGACTTCATCGTCTGCCAGGCCGCCAAGATGCCCTTGGGCGAGGCGGACCAGTGGGTGCACGAGATCTACGGTTTCTTCCTTGCGGTGCTGACCTTTGCGCTGGTGTTCGGTGCATTCGCGGGCAACGTGATTTACGGCGCGATGCGCACCGTGCCCCGCGGCCAGATCGAAACCGCCGAAGCCTATGGCATGACCCCGCGACAAAGTTTCTGGCGGATCCTCGTGCCGCAAATGTGGGTCTATGCCCTGCCCGGTCTCAGCAATGTCTGGATGGTGCTGACCAAGGCAACCCCGCTTCTGTTCCTGCTGGGCGTTGAGGATATCGTCTACTGGGCGCGGGAGCTGGCGGGTACGGCCCTGCCGAAATTCACCGATTACCCGCATGGCGACTGGCGCATGTGGTATTTCCTGGCACTGCTGGTCTTCTACCTGGGCCTGACGCGGGTGTCCGAGATCGTGCTCGACCGGCTGATGATCAAGCTGTCGCACGGCCAGGCCACCACGGGCGGCGAAGCGCTGCGAAAGGCGGCGGCGTGATGAGTTGCTGGCAGACCATCCAGGATTACGCGCTGCGCTCCATCGGTCTGGGTGAGCGCCTGTTGCCGCGTGAGGATTTTACGCTTTGCCAGCAGGTCACGCTGATCGGTTCCGGCATGATCTGGAATATCTATTTCGGCGTGCTGGCGATCATCCTCGGCTTTGGCCTCGCCACGGTGGTGGCCGTGGGCAAGGCCTCGCCCAACCGCTTGCTGCAAAAGCCGTCGGCCTGGTTCATCTACATCTTCCGGGGTTCGCCGCTCTTCATCCAGTTCTTCTTCGCCTACGCGGCCTTTCTGAACCTCAAGTCTGTTTACCCGGTCTTCGATGCGTTCACCGCTGCTTGGCTGGGCGCGTTGATCGTGCTTTTCCTCAACACGGCCGCCTATTCGGGCGAGATCTTCTACGGCGCCTTGCGCTCGATCCCCAAGGGCGAGGTCGAGGCGGCGGATGCCTATGGGTTCTCGGGGTTCACCCGGTTCCGGCGGATCATCTGGCCCACCATGCTGCGTCTGGCTTGGCCCGCCTACACCAACGAAGCGATCTTTCTTTTCCACGCGACCACTCTGGTCTTCTTCTCGGCCTTCCCGGCGTGGCAGCAACGGGGCGACGCGCTTTATTACGCGAATTACTTTGCCGACAAGACGTTCAACCCGTTCGTGCCCTACCCGATTTTGGCGGGCTACTTCATCCTGTTGACGCTGGTGGTGATCTCGATCTTCGGACTGGCGAACCGGCGGCTGAACCGTCACCTGCCCCGGGAACGCCGCGCCCGCATTCGTTTTCGCCCGAACATCATTCGCTGAGACTGATCCAGCTTTGCAGGAATGCGCCAAGCCGCAGCGCCCGCCCTAGCCTAGGCCGGATCGTCATCCCTTTCGCGGGCTTTCATGTCCCGCATCGCGCGGTCCCATTGTCGCGGCGCCAGCAACTTGCGAAAGGCCCGCTCCAACTCTGCTGTGCCGTCGCGGTCGTACCAGCGCCCGTGGGCGATGATCACGCGCCGCGCACCCCAGCCGACGATGGTCTCGATATCTTCGGCAAAGTCCTGTTTGTCGCGGAAGGTCCAGCGGATCAGGGGCGGCGTTTTGCCGTCGTGATCGCCGATCCCGTTCAGCCACACGAAAGGCCGGCATCGCGCCGGCAGCTTGTCGGTCTCGAACGCCTCGATCAGGTCGGTCAGGATGGTCGTGGTTGACGCCTTGTGAAAGAACGCGAGTTCCTTGTGCGTCCGGCTGCCGCGCACCAGAAGCTGGGCGATCTGGCCCGCCCACGGCGCGTCGGCCTCCCGGGGCTGCAATTCCTGCCCGTCCGGCATGTCGAGCCCGAGCTTTGCCGCACGTTCTTTCGTACCCGGTGCCATCCAGAAAGCCGCGTCGGGATAGGCATGCACCCATTCGGAAATGTGCAGAAAGTGGAACTGGTTCGGCGCAACGAGGTGCCGCACCGGTCCCAGCACCGCCAGGGCATCCTTCAGATCGTTCGTGAGCGGGGTCGGAGAATGCACCCAGAGGTCGCCGTTCTCTAGCTGGATCACCGTGGCGCGGGTGGGAAAGGGAAAGCCCATCACCGTCACCGGCGCACCGTCGATGATCCAAATGCGGTCGGCCACGGGTTTGAGCACATTCAGTGGCTCGTACCCCGTGGTCGTCACGCGTCTTACTCCGTCACCGTGACGGACACCATGCGGTCCGGCTCGCCGATGACAGCCCCGTTTGGGCCTTCGCCACGCTTGATGCCATCGAGCACATCAAGCCCTTCGGTCACGCGGCCCACGACAGTGTATTCCCCGTCCAGGAACGGGCCCGGCGCGAACATGATGAAGAACTGGCTGTTGGCGCTGTCAGGGCTTTGGCTGCGAGCCATGCCGACAACACCGCGGTCAAAGGTGATGTCCGAGAACTCGGCGGCCAGGTCGGGGCGGTCGCTACCGCCGCGCCCGGCCATGGACATGTCGCCGCCCATCTTGCCGAACTCCACGTCACCGGTCTGCGCCATGAAGCCGTCGATCACGCGGTGGAAGACGACGTTGTCGTAGGCGCCTTCCCGGGCCAGTTCGGTGATCTGTTCGACATGGCCGGGGGCCACGTCCTCCAGCAGGTCAACCGTGATGGTGCCGTTGGCCTCGCCCGCGACCTCGATTTCAAGGCCGGTCGCCAGGGCGGGTGCGGCCAGCAGGGTGAAGAGTGCAGAAAGCTTAAGCATCGGCGGCCACCTTCACGCTGATCATCCGGTCGGGGTTCGCGGGCGGCTCACCGCGGGTGATGGCGTCGACATGCTCCATACCCTCGATGACGCGGCCATAGACCGTGTATTGCCGGTTGAGGAAATGGTTGTCCGAGAAGTTGATGAAGAACTGGCTGTTGGCGCTGTCGGGGTTCTGGCTGCGCGCCGCGCCCAGCGTGCCGCGGTCATGCGGAACGCCCGAGAATTCTGCCTTGAGGTTGGGCAGGTCGCTGCCGCCAGTGCCGGCGCTGCGGATGTTGAAATCCTTTTCCATGTTGCCGTTGGCCACATCGCCCGTCTGGGCCATGAAGCCGTCGATCACCCGATGAAAGGCCACGTTGTCATACTGGCCCGAGCGCGCCAGTTCCTTCATACGCTCGCAATGGCCCGGGGCCACGTCGGGCAGGAGTTCGATCGTCACGGTGCCGTCCTTCAGCTCCATCAGGATCGTGTTCTCGGGGTCTTTGATCTCGGCCATGCGGGCCTCCTTGTTAACTTGGGTTGGGCAATACCTAGGCGCTCAGCCCGGGATTGCCAAGCCAGAGCTTGACGCCCCTGCAAGGTCGCGCCAAAAGGCGCGCGACTGCCACCCAATGGAGATCACGAGATGGCCTGGAAGACGCTCGATGACATGGACCTCGATGGCAAGACCGTACTGACACGGGTGGATATCAACGTGCCAGTCGAGAACGGGCGCGTCACCGACGCCACGCGGCTGGAACGCATCAAGCCCACCATCGACACCATCCTCGCCGCAGGCGGCAAGCCGCTCTTGCTGGCGCATTTCGGGCGTCCCAAGGGCAAGGTGGTCGACGCGATGTCACTGCGCCAGGTGGTGCCCGCCCTGCAACAGGCGACGGGGCATACCGTGCAGTTCATCGAAACGCTGGACGGGGCCGAAGAACCCACCGCCGAGGCCAAGGCGGCCGAGGTGCTGCTGCTGGAGAATATCCGCTTTCATCCCGGCGAAGAGACCAACGACCCCGATTTCGCCGCGCGCCTTGCCGGTCTTGGCGATGTCTATTGCAATGATGCCTTCTCGGCCGCGCACCGCGCCCATGCCTCGACCGAGGCGCTGGCCCGCCACCTGCCCGCCTGCGCGGGTCGGCTGATGCAGGCCGAACTGTCGGCGCTCGAAACGGCGCTTGGCAACCCCGAACGGCCCGTTGTGGCTGTGGTGGGCGGGGCCAAGGTCTCGACCAAGCTGGACCTGCTGGGCAACCTTGTCGAGAAGGTGGACAAGCTGGTGATCGGCGGCGGCATGGCCAACACTTTCCTGGCCGCGCAGGGCCTGAGCGTGGGCAAATCTCTGTGCGAACACGAGATGGCGGACACGGCGCGTGAGATCATGGTCAAGGCCGGTGGCGCGGGCTGCGAGATTCTGCTGCCAGCCGATGTCGTGGTGGCCGAGGAATTCCGCGCAGGCGCCGCGCACCAGACGGTTCCGGCCCATGCCTGCCCCGACGATGCCATGATCCTGGATGCCGGGCCGCAGGCCGTCGCGCGGATCACCGCCGCGCTCGACACCGCGCGGACTCTCATCTGGAACGGCCCGCTGGGTGCCTTCGAGATCGAGCCATTCGATGCGGCCACCAACGCCGCCGCCGCTCATGCCGCCAAGCGCAGCCGTGACGGACTACTGACCTCGGTCGCAGGGGGCGGTGACACCGTGGCAGCCCTCAACCAGGCGGGCGCGGCAGAGGATTTCACCTATATCTCCACCGCCGGTGGCGCGTTTTTGGAGTGGATGGAAGGTAAAACGCTGCCGGGTGTGGCCGCCCTGGGCGGCTGAGACCGTCCCTGCGGCCCCGGGGTCGGGGACCGTTTTTCAAAGGTATGGAATCCCGGACTGTGGTATCGTTCGATGCGGGCCTAGCCTGACCCAGCACGATTTCACCGGGGGAGCCCATCATGCGCCGTTTCACACCTGCCATCGCCGCCGTCCTTTGCCTTGGCCTAGCCACGCCGGGCGGTGCCGAAGGCGACCCGAAGCCCAGCCTGCTTGACCTTGTCACCGTCGACGGTATCGCCGAAAGCCTGGCCAGCATCGCCATATCGGCGCTGCGCACGCAGATGGAGGTCGAGTATGAGCATTTGCAGACCGATATTCTGCGCGGCACCGTGGCCCTGACCGGGGTGACGCTGCGCCCGCAACTGCCGCACGATCGCGCCCGCCAGTGCGAGATCACGGTGCAGCGGGTCAGCGTCGATCTGGGTCAGCCCGCGGCGGCGTTCGGCGTGGCGACGATTTCAAGCACGATGGTCGGGGCCAATGCCGCGATCGCCTGCGTGCCGCGTGATGTGGGGCTCAGCCTGCGTTCGGCCGGGTACAACGCGATCGAGGTGGATCGGCTGACCTATGAGGCCGAGTACGTGCACAGCACAGGCGAGATCCGGGTCAACGGCTCGGCGGCGGTGAACGATCTGGCGATCCTCGACCTGGAGGCGGCCGGCGCGATCCTGCCGCGGCTGGACCAGTTCGGTCTTCCGGGCGATCCGGCAATCCGCGTGCGCCGCGCTGTCGTGGGCCTGCAGGATCAAGGCGGCTGGGAGCGGCTGTCATCGCTTATCCCCGAGAACCTGCGCCAGCCCGAAGTGATCCAGGGCCTTGGTACCGAGGAACTGACCAACATGCTCAGCAACAACGGCACCCGCGCCCTGACCGCGACCGAGCGGCGGTTCATCGACGACCTGATGGAGCATGTGGCCGGCTTCGTGCGCGCGCCCGGCGAGATCACGAGCGAGGCGCAACTGCCCGAAGGCGGCATCGTGTTGGAACCTGGTGTCTACGAAAGACCTGAAGAGCTGTTGCAGGCGCTGGCGCCGGACGCCCGCACTGCGCCGCTGGCGCAATCCGAACTGCTGGATGCCGACATCCTGGCCCGGCTGGATAGCGGCGATGTCAGTGCGACCGAGCGTCTGACCGTGGCGCGCGCGCTTTTGACCGGCAGCGGTGTGCCACGCGCCGAGGCGCTGGTGCCCGAGATCCTGTCGCCGCTTGTAGAGGGCGGCGGAGCCGAGGCCGCCGAGGCCGCGCTGCTGACGGCACAGGCGCAGGCCGGAACCGACCCGGCGGCCGCCTACCGGAATACGCTCACCGCATCCGCGGGCCGACAGCCCGGAGCGATTGCCATGCTGGACCGGCTGGAAGAGCGGCTGACCACGATGCAGGTCATCGCGGCGCAGGACGCGCATCTTCAGGTGCAGGGCGCTGCCGCCGACTTGCCCCCGGGCGACGAGATCCGCGCGGTGCGGGCGCAAGCGCTGGCCTATTTCACCGGGCTTGGTGCGCCGCGTTCGTACCGGCAAGCCTATTACTTCGCTCTGATTGCCGAGGCCGCAGGCGATATCGGCGCCCGTCCCCTCCGCGAAGGTATCGAGAACCGCTTCGAGAATCGCGGCGCCGAAGTGAGCGCGGCATGGGCGGGCTTGCGGTCCGAAATCCAGACCCGCGCGCTGACAGACTGGATCGAGCGTGACCTGGCCGACCGGTATTCCAAAGCGGACTGAGCTTGCGGCGCGTTCTGATTCATCATCGTCCCGCTATCCTGCTGACGGCTTGAACTGACGCGCCTGCGGTCTGCACTTGCTGCATCGTATCAAGGCGACCGATGCACTACCTGCGCGCAGACCCGCCGCGTAGGCGCCACCGAGCATTGCGCGGCACGCGGCGCTCACGTATGAAACGGGAAATTCTGATTTACCGGCAAGAGGGATGGCATGTCGAAGGCTGAACAAACGGAGCAGGTGCGCGCAGGGCAAGGGTTTATCGCGGCGCTGGACCAGTCGGGAGGATCGACCCCCAAGGCGCTGCGCCTTTATGGGGTCGAGGAAAATGCCTATGGCTCGGACGAAGAGATGTTCGATCTGGTCCACGACATGCGGACCCGTATCGCACAGGCCCCCGCCTTTACCGGCGACAAGGTGCTGGGCGCGATCCTGTTCGAGATGACCATGGACCGCGAGATGGGTGGCAAACCGTCTGCGCAGTACCTATGGCAAGAGCGCGGTGTTGTGCCTTTCCTGAAAGTTGACAAGGGGTTGGCGGACGAAGCTGACGGCGTGCAGCTGATGAAACCGATCCCTGATCTGGAGAGCTTGCTGGGCCGGGCCAATGATGCAGGTATCTTCGGCACCAAGATGCGGTCGGTGATCAACGCGGCCTCGCCCTCGGGGATTGCCGCGGTCGTCGACCAGCAGTTCGAGATAGGTAACATCATTCTTGACCACGGCCTCGTGCCGATCATAGAGCCGGAAGTCACGATTTCGATCAGTGACAAGGCCGAGGCCGAGACGATCCTGCGCGACGAGATCGCCAAACACCTCGACACCCTGCCCGAGGGCCGCGAGGTGATGCTCAAGCTGACGCTGCCGGAGACCGCCAATCACTACAAGTCGCTGGTGGACCACCCCCGCGTGCTGCGGGTCGTCGCGCTGTCGGGCGGATATTCGCGGGAGGAGGCCAATGACCGGCTGTCGAAGAACACCGGCATGATCGCCAGTTTCTCGCGCGCGCTGACCGAGGGGCTGTCGGCGCAGCAGTCGGACGAGGCGTTCAACGACACGATCGCAACGTCAATCGACAGCATCCACCGGGCGTCAGTTTCGGGGTAACCCACTGTAATCGAGTATTTTTTAGCAAGAAAAAGCCGGGCGGTCGAATGTATCTGGCCCCCGGCTTTCTTCTTGGATAAAGAAGCGCCTCATGGACCTTTCGACATACCAGACCTTTCGCGTGGCGGCGTGCGACCTTAACGGGCGCATGCGTGGCAAGCGCGTGCCGGGTGACTATGCCGGCAAGCTGGACAAGGGCGCGGTCAGGATGCCCATCTCGGCGCTCAACCTCGACATCTTCGGGGCGGATATCGAGGACAGCCCGCTGGTCTTCGAGACCGGCGATGCCGATGGCATCCTGCTGCCCACCGGGCGCGGCGCCTTGCCCCTGCCCTGGCTGGAAACCGAGCAGCCGCTGGTGCCGATGGCCATGTATCACGAGGATGGCCGCCCCTTTGAAGGCGACCCGCGCCATGCCCTGGACGCCGTACTGACGCGCTATGCCGAGCGGGGATGGCGCGTGGTGGCCGCGACCGAGCTGGAATTCACCCTGGTCGATGACAGCGACGATACGCTCAGCCCGGTTAAGAACCCCCTAACGGGCCGTGAGATCGGGTCGGAAGAGATCCTGTCGATGGCGCAGCTGGACCTGTTCGACCCTTTCCTGTCAGAGCTTTACGACGCCTGCGCGGCCATGGGAATTCCCGCGCAGACCATGACCAGCGAAAGCGGTGTGGGCCAGTTCGAGATCACGCTGAACCATCAGGACGCGATGCGGGCGGCCGACGACACGTGGCTGTTCAAGCGGCTCATTCGGAACCTGGCGCGCAACCACGGGTTCGCCGCGACCTTCATGGCCAAGCCCTTTGCCGACGATGCGGGCAACGGGATGCACCTGCATTTCTCGGTCTGGGACGAGGACGGCAAGAACGTCTTCGACAATGGCGGGGAAGAGGGAACATCCCTTTTGAAACAGGCGGTTGCGGGGTGCATCGCGGCGATGCGGGAGAGCACATTGCTGTTTGCACCCCATGCCAACAGTTATGACAGGTTGGTGCCGGGGGCGCATGCGCCGACGGGGGTGGCCTGGGCCTATGAGAACCGCACGGCGGCCATTCGGGTGCCGGGGGGCAGCCCCAAGGCGCGGCGGATCGAGCACCGGGTCGCCGGGGGCGATACCAACCCTTATCTGACCTTTGCGGGCGTGATGGGGGCCGCGCTGACGGGCATCGAGGACGGGCTGGAGCCGCCCGAGCCGATCACGGGAAATGCCTATGATCTCAACCTCTTGCAGCTTTGCGAGAACTGGGAGAGCGCGATTGACCTGTTTGAGACCGCGCCCATTCTGGCACGGGTGTTCGACCCGATGCTGATCCAGAACCTGGTGATGACCAAGCGGCAGGAACTGGCGCTTTTCGCCGAGATGGACCCGGCGGAGCACTGGAAAGTCTACCTTGAGACGGTCTGAGCGACTCAAAGGTTAACGCCGCAAACCCACGTCGGTATCGCGTCGGTATCCGGGTGGTATCGCGGCGGTATTTTTCCAAAACCGAAATCGTTAACACGCCGAACGCCGAGACCCCGTGGCGTGGGCGCCGGAAATGGCCTAGAACGGCCTTGAACGGGCCGATTGGCTCGGCTAGCGTAAATTTGATCAAATTTCTGGTGTGACATGAAAATCGGCATCCTGATGACCGGCCACGCCCTGCCCGACCTGATCGAGAGCACGGGGGACTATGACGCGATGTTCGCCGACCTGCTGGGGCGGGACGGCTTTACCTTCGAGCGCTACGACGTGGTGGACGAGGTTTACCCCGACAGTCCCGATGACGCCGATGGCTGGCTGATTACCGGCTCCAAGCACGGCGCTTACGAGGACCATCCGTGGATCCCCCCGCTGGAGGCGTTCATCCGGGATATCCGCGACGCGGGCAAGCCGCTGATCGGGGTGTGCTTTGGCCACCAGATCATCGCGCAGGCTCTGGGCGGCAAGGTGGTGAAATTTCCCGGCGGCTGGTCGGTGGGGCGCACCGAGTACCAGATCGAGGGCAAGCCGGTGGCGATGCATGCCTGGCACCAGGACCAGGTGATCGAGGTGCCCGAGGGCGCCGAGGTGATCGGGCATTCGGATTTTTGCGAGAACGCGGCGCTGATGATCGGCGACAGGATCCTGACGATCCAGCCCCACCCGGAATTCACCGCGCATGTGTTGCAGACCATCATCGACCAGCGCGGCGCGGGCGTGGTGCCCGACGGCCAGCTGGCCCAAGCGACCGCCAGTGCCGAGACGCCCACGGACGCCGCCGCCTTTGCCGAGCGCATGGCGGCGCATTTCAGGAAAGGGGCCTGACATGGCCGAGGATTGGACAACCGGCCTGCCCGAGGCGGCGCAGGCCTACCTGGAGAACCGGCGGCTGGACGAGGTGGAGTGCATCGTCGCCGACCTGCCCGGCATCGCGCGGGGCAAGGCGGTGCCGGCGACCAAGTTCGCGCGGCAGGATTATTTCCACCTGCCCGACTCGATCTTCTACCAGACGATCACCGGCGACTGGGGCGAGGCGGCAGGGGCCGAAGGGTTCATCGAGCGCGACATGATCCTGACGCCGGACATGAGCACGGCCACCGCCGCGCCGTGGACCGGGGACTGGACGTTGCAGGTGATCCACGACGCCTATGACCGCGACCGCAAACCCATCCCCTTTGCCCCGCGTAACGTGCTGAAGCGGGTGGTGCAGCAATACGAGAAGCTGGGGCTGAAGCCCGTGGTCGCGCCGGAGATGGAGTTCTTCCTGATCGCCCGCAATCTGGACCCCCGGCAGGAGATCGCGCCGATGGTGGGCCGGTCGGGTCGTCCGGCGGCCGCGCGGCAGGCCTATAGCATGACGGCGGTGGACGAGTTCGGCCCCGTCATCGACGACATCTACGATTTTGCCGAGGCGCAGGGGTTCGAGATCGACGGGATCACGCAGGAAGGCGGCGCGGGCCAGCTGGAAATCAACCTGCGGCATGGCAACCCGGTAAAGCTGGCGGACGAGGTGTTCTATTTCAAGCGGCTGATCCGCGAGGCGGCGCTGCGGCACGATTGCTTTGCCACCTTCATGGCGAAGCCCATCGCCGCCGAGCCGGGCAGCGCCATGCATATCCACCACTCGATCATCGACATGGAGACCGGCAAGAACGCGTTTTCCGGGCCGCAGGGCGGTGAGACCGACATGTTCTATCACTTCATCGGCGGCTTGCAGGAATACATGCCGGCGGCGATTGGGGTGATGGCGCCCTACGTCAATTCATACCGCCGCTACGTCAAGGACAACGCCGCGCCCATCAACCTTGAATGGGGGCGCGACAACCGCACCACGGGCATCCGCGTGCCGCTGTCCAAGCCCGAGGCGCGGCGGGTCGAGAACCGGATCGCGGGGATGGATTGCAACCCGTATCTCGGGATCGCGGTCAGCCTGGCCTGTGGCCTTTTGGGGATCAAGAACGAGCTGCGGGCCAAGCCGCAATACCGCGGCGACGCCTATGAGGGCGAGCCGGATTTCCCCGACGGGCTGGGCGCGGCGCTGGATTTGTTCGACGAGGCGACCGAGTTGCAGGAGGTCCTGCACCCCGAGTTCGCGCGGGTCTATTCCATCGTCAAGCGCACGGAATATGCCGAGTTCCTGCAGGTGATTTCCCCGTGGGAGCGCGAGCATCTGCTGATGAATGTCTAAGGCGGGACTTGCCCTTGGCGTGATGGCCCTGCTGGTGGCGGGGCTGTGGGCGTTGCGCGAGGGTCCTGCCCCGGCGCCGGCTGCCGATGACACCTCCGGGATCGAGCGGTATGCCTTTCTGGAGGGGCTGCCGCTGGACGAAGGGGGCTATGCGCTGTTGCTGCACGATCAGGTGACCGGCGACGGGCTGCGCGTGGTGCGGGATGCCGCCGCGTTGAAGGCGGCGCAGGGGCAGGCCTATTACACCGACAATCCGGGCGCGCAGCTGAAGCGGACGTTGCTGTCGGTCGTGTTCCTGAGCCCGCCGGGCATGCCGCCCGACGGTGCCTTCGTGACGGTGCTGCAAGACAAGCAGGCCGTCGAGACGTACCGCTGTTACCGGGCCTTTTGTGCCGGGAACGAGGCCTTCGATCCACCACACGAGCGGGACATGGCGGGGCTGGTCGAGGCGTCGGAGCCGGTGGAACTGGTGACCGAGAGCTTTGACCACCACGACACGGCTCGGGCGCGGATGTTCAAGCTGATGCAGGATGCGGACGCGGTGATGATCGAGCCGCCGAACCTGCCCGCACCGGGAACGATCGTGTTTCCCAAGCGGGTGCGGCTGAGCCTGCCCGCGATCCTGCTGGAGGCCGACGAGAGCGGGCACCAGCCGGTGGAACCGTTTGACGAAGCGGCGCTGGAGGCGCGGTTCGTCGCCGGATTCACCCATGCCTTTCCCGAGACCGATGCCTATCGGTTGAATCCCATGCGGATCGGGCGGCAGTACCCGTCGCTGCAGGGCTGGCCGGTCCTGGGAGAAGGGATCGACGGGTATTTGCGCGACGCCGACGGCGCGTTGCGCGGGTTGGGCGGAATCATTGTGATCGAGCCGACGCTGACGGTCGATCTGACCGAGCGCATGGTCGAGGCGTTGCAAGCCGAGGATGCCTTTGCCGACATGCCCGCGTTTGCGCCGCCCGAGCCGCCCTTCGTGGCGGACCGGCTGGCGGAGATGGCCGAGGCGCATCTGGGTCGCCCCTGCCCCGACTGTTTCAAGATCGAGTTGGATGTCGCGACGGTCGACGGCATCCGGGTGGACACGCTTGACGCGCCGTCATTTTCGCTGAGCCATTACAGGATCGTGCCGCAATGAACCTGCTTTATTCCAACGACAAGCCCGGGACATACCCCGACAGCTGGTATGCCGCGACCACGCAGGCCTTGGAGCCTTTCGCGCCGCTGAGGGGCGAGGTGACCGCAGATGTCTGCGTGGTGGGAGGTGGGTTCACCGGGCTGTCGGCGGCGCTGCATCTGGCCGAAGCGGGGCTGGACGTGGTGCTGCTGGAGGCGCATCGCGTCGGCTTTGGCGCGTCGGGGCGCAATGGCGGGCAGCTTGGGTCAGGTCAGCGGCAGGACCAGCAGACGCTGGAAAAGATGGTGGGGCGCGACGATGCGGCCAAGCTGTGGGAGTTGGCGGAAGGGTCGAAGGCGCTGGTGAAAGGGCTGGTGGCCAAGCACGGGATCGACTGTCACCTGAAGCCGGGGATCGCGCATATGTGCTTTTCCAGGGCGGAGGTGCGCGAAGAGCATGACTATGCCGAGTTCCTGTTTCGCCGGTATGGCTATGACCAGTTGGAGACGCTGGACCGGGACGAAGCACAGGCGCTCTGCCCCTCGCCGAAATACGTGGGCGGGTCGCTGGACATGTCGGCGGCGCATCTGCATCCGCTGGCCTTTGCCCTTGGGCTGGCCCGGGCGGCGCGGGATGCGGGCGTGCGGATATTCGAGCGGGCCGAGGTGCACCGGATCGACGAGGGATCGCCCGCCGTGGTGGCCACGGATGCGGGCCGGGTGACGGCGGAGCACGTGATCCTGGGCTGCAACGGGTATCTGGGCGGGCTCAATCGCAAGGTTGCGGCCAAGGTGATGCCGATCAACAATTTCGTGGTGGCGACGGAGCCCTTGGGGGACGACGCGGACAAGGTGCTGACGCGGGATGTGGCCGTGGCCGACAGCAAATTCGTGGTGAATTACTTTCGCCTGAGCCACGACAAGCGGCTGCTGTTTGGCGGCGGCGAGACTTATGGCTATCGCTTCCCGGACGATATCGCGGCGCTGGTGCGCAAGCCGATGACGCAGATCTTTCCGCATCTGGGCGACGTCGGGATCGACTATGCCTGGGGCGGGACGCTGGCGATCACGATGAAGCGGATGCCCTACCTGGCACGGGTGGCGCCGAATATCCTGTCGGCCTCGGGATATTCCGGGCACGGGGTGGGCATGGCCACGTTCTCGGGCAAGCTGATGGCCGATGCGGTGCGGGGCGAGGCGCAGGGCTTCGATACCCTGGCGCGGGTGCCTGCACAAACCTTCCCCGGGGGGGCCGCGTTCCGTTCGCCGCTCTTGGTGCTGGCAATGACGTGGTACGCGACGCGGGATCGGCTGGGAATCTGACGCAGGGCAGTTGCGCGACGTTCAGGGTATGACCGATGCGAGGGGCCAGCCCCTCGCGCTCCCCGGGATATTTATGGCCAGAGGAAAAGGTGGCGGAGCCCTGCCGTCACGAAAACTTTGCTTTGGGAGGCGGGCGATTTGGTGTAAGGTTTTCGGAAAATCAAAAAACGAGCTTCAGGAAATCCGAACATGACCCAGCCCAGCACGCCCCCTGTCCCCAACGTTTATGATGCCGAACCCATCCCCGAGGCGGCCCGGGCCGAGATCGACCGGTTGCTGCAGTCGGGTGACCTGTTCCGCTATACCGCGCCCGAAGCTGCGCCGGTCAGCCTGCTGGAACGGGAGTTCGCGGAGTTGATGGGCACGCGCTACGCGTTGGCGGTGTCGTCCTGTTCGGCTGCTCTGTTCCTTTCGCTGAAGGCGTTGGGACTGCCACGGGACGCGCGGGTGCTGATGCCCGGCTTTACCTTTGCCGCGGTGCCGTCGTCGGTCATGCATGCCGATTGCGTGCCGGTGCTGTGCGAGGTGGGCAAGAATTACCGGATCGACATGGCCGATTTCGAGGCGAAGCTGGAGAGCGGCATCGACGCGGTGATCGTCAGTCATATGCGCGGGCATACATCGGACATGGACCAGGTCATGGGGCTGTGCGACGTGCGCGGCATCCCGGTGATCGAGGACGCGGCCCACAGCCTGGGCACCGTCTGGGGCGGGCGCAAGATCGGCACGATCGGGCGCGTCGGGTGCTTCAGCTTTCAGTCCTACAAGCTGGTGAATGCGGGCGAAGGCGGCATTCTGGTGACCGACGATGCCGACCTGGTGGCGCGGGCGGTGATCATGTCGGGCGCGTATGAGCATAACTGGGCCAAGCATATGGCGGGGGACGACCCGATGCTGGCGGCCGCCTTTGCCGACTGGCAGAACCGTCTGCCGCTTTACAACCTGCGCATGGGCAACCTGAGCGCCGCCATCATTCGACCGCAACTGCCGGAAGTGGCGCGGCGCGTGCGCGACGGGCGCGACAACCACGATTACGTGGCCGGGCGTCTGAACAGCTCGCCCTGGATGCGGGTGCCGGACAAGCTGGGCCCTGAGGAACGGGCGCCGGATTCGATCCAGTTCAACCTTTTGGACATGAGCGATGCGGAGGTGCGGGCCTTTGCCGACGCCGCCGCGGAGCGTGGTGTGAAGGTGCAGGTCTTCGGCATGTCGGCGGATAATGCGCGGGCCTTCTGGAACTGGCAGTTCCTGCCGGGACCGACGCCGGACCTGCCGCAGACGCGGGCGATGCTGATGCGGGCCTGTGACGTGCGGCTGCCCGCCCGGCTGAGCCGGGACGACCTCGATTTCGTGGCCGAGGCATTGATCGCGGCGGCGGAGGCGGCGGCACCGCCGATGGAGCCCGAGCGCGTTTACGGAACTTAAAGCAGCTCCAGCCGGTCGCCCAGGAACGGATACTCGGCCAGGGCCGGGTTCAGGATCGTGTCGCGCAGGATCGGGCGCAGGGTTTCGGCCAACTGCGCCGGCAGCTCCTGAAGGATATCCTTGCGCGCGGTCAGGCTGATCGTGCGGAAAAGCGGCTCGAACGGAAGCGGCATGACGTCGATCTGTTCGGCAAATCGGCGGGCACGCATGAGCGCCAAGGGGGGCAGGATGGTCCAGCCGGTCCCCTGCCCCACCAGCGCCAGGATGGCGTGGTAGCTGTCGAGCTCGAACCGGTGTGGCAGGCTGAGTTTCTGCCGGGTGAGATGCGCCGAGAGAAGCCGGCCCATGTAATGCCGCTGGGTGTACTGGATGAGCGGCAGGCGCTTGAGTTGGCGCAACACGTCCCCGTCGGGATCGACCCGGCCCCTTGGGGCGGCCACCACGAAGCCTTCGCGCAAGAGCGGGTGAACCTCGGTCCAGTCGTCGCCGGCGTTGAGTTCGGCGGCAACGATCATGTCGAGCGTGCGGCTTTCCAGGAGGTCGTAGAGATAATGGCTGGCGCCGGTTTCCAGCAGGAACTGGCTGGTCTTGAGCTCGCCCGCGACATGGGTCAGAAGCTGCGGCGTGACGTCGGCCTCGAAATCCTCGATCATGCCGAGACGGAAGCGCGTCAGCATCGACATGTCGGACATGGCGAGTTCCGCGCGGGCCTGTGCGGCCTCGTTGAGGATAACCTGGGCGCGGCGTTTGAGGATCTCGCCCGCGGGCGTCAGGCGGATCGGCCTTGCGTTTCGTTGCAGGAGCGTGGCGCCCACCGCGCCTTCGAGGTTGGTCAATTGCTGGCTGACTGCAGACGGGCTGGCGCCCAAACGCTTGGCGGCGGCCGAGATCGAGCGTTCGTCGGCCGCGGCCATGAACACCTCGATCCCCCACAGGGTGATGCGGCCGGGGCTGTCGACCATGGCCGGGCCTTACTTGCTGAGCTTGGACAGCTTGTCCTGCAAATCGGCCAGCTGCTTCTTGATGTCGTCCAGGCCCTCGTCGCTTTCAGCGCGCTTGGCCGGCTCGCCCTCTTCGGGAGCCTTGCCGGTCATACCGGGCATACCGCCACCGGTCATGGCCTTGAGGAACGCCTCTTGCTGAGCGCGAATGCTGTCCATCCCGGGCATCTGGTTGAAGGAGCTGGCGAGCGGGCTCGCCTTGGCCATGTTCTCCATCATCTGCGACTGGCCCTGCTGAAGCATCTCGAAACTGGCAGACAAAAAATCGGGGACCATCGAGGTGGCGTGGGTCGTATAGCTGCGCACGAGATCGGTGAGCACGTTGATCGGCAACACGTTCTCGCCACGGCTTTCGTGTTCCGCGATGATCTGAAGCAAGTATTGCCGGGTGAGGTCATCGCCCGATTTCAGGTCGATGATCTGCACCTCGCGGCCGTCGCGGATGAACTCGGAAATATCCTCGAGAGTGACGTAGTCGGACGTCTCGGTGTTGTAGAGACGGCGACTGGCGTACCGTTTGATCAGCAGCGGTTTTTCGTCTTCGGCCACGTGTGTCCTCCCCGGAATGCGTGCACTGCAGCAAAGCCTATGCCAGCGCAGAACAAAAAGAAAGGGCGTGTGGTTGTGCGGCGCATGGCCGGAACGCGATGGGACGAGGACGCGACCTTTACGCCATGCGCACCGGAGATCGGCGGGATCGCGTCCCGTCCTCGGGATGCGGCAGGGCGCCCGTCAGCCGCTCATCCTTGCTGGACTCGCGCGGACGCCCCGGCCTTTATTGGCTGGCTTCGTACTCGGCCTTGCGCTGCGCCTCTTCTTCGACATAGGCATAGACGCTTTCCGGGTCGACAGGTTTCGGGACCATTTCGCCGCCCCGGTTGGCCGTCTCGACGCCTTCCGCCGCGACGGATTCCTCGTAGCTGCGGACCACGACCGGAGCGCCGACCGACACGCGGTCGTGCAGGTCGATGACGTCCTGGTTGAAGAGACGGATGCATCCGGCGCTGCCCTGGTTGCCGATCGTGGCCGGGTCATTGGTTCCGTGGATGCGGTAATAGGTGTCGCGGCCGCCCCGGTAGAGGTAAAGCGCGCGGGCACCCAGCGGGCTTGCCTTGCCGCCCGGAATGCCCTTGGCGAATGGGGCGTAGGCCTCGGGGTCGGACCGGATCATGTTGGCCGTGGGCGTCCAGCCCGGCCACTCTGCCTTGCGCCCGATCGTGGCTCTGCCGCTGAAACCGCGCCCTTCACGGCCAACGGCGACGGGGTAGCGAATGGCGCTTTCGGGGCCTTGGACGTAATAGAGGAACTTGGCATAGGGGTCGACGACAATGGTGCCGGGCGCCTCGTCGCCGGTATATGTTACCGAGGTGCGACGGTTCGGCTCGCGCAGGTATTGCGGCTCGATGGCGTCGATGGTGATGTGCCCCTCCTGCATCTGGCTGTACTCGGGGTAAGTTGCCCCGCCGGGCATGTCCGAGGACATCGGTCCTGCGCAGGCAGCGACGAGAAGGCTGCATGTGAGAAGAAAGAAGTATCTTACCGCGGCAAAGAGCATGTGTCAGTCCGATGAGTCGTTGAGGTTCAGCGCCACCTTATGGGACTGTCACCTGATGGCAATCAATTGGTCCCGTATTGTGCTTACGCGGTCACAAATGCATGTCCGCGATCAGCAGATAGCGGCCATTTGAACGAGTTCCGGCGAAAGTCGGCCTGGAGCCCAGTTTGACCGGTGCCGCAGTAACGTCGAAGGTCAGCGATGCAAGAACGGTCTGGTGACCGGGTCTTGAAACCTGAGACCCAATGGCGTCGGGCAGTCAGGTGAATTCAAATATGGTATCAGTCTTCCCCGCACGATCTTACCCGATGCAGGTGCCACCAACGATCGTTAGAGGCGGCACCGACTACTCGTTTGCATCCTCTGGCGAACGAATCAGATTCAACCTTAGCCAGACTGTTTCTCAGTAATTTCAGTTGGATGAGCGCCATAAATTCTCATGGGCGTATTTGAGACCAATTAAAAAGTGTGTTCAGTTTGTTGTTTCGTATGGCAGATATGATTGGCTCCACTCCTGAAACGGACCGCTTCCACAGCCAGCATTGATCCCCTTAATGCTTGGATGCACCCTAGAATTGTGCAATACCATCTTCAGGCCACCTATTGGCGATCTTTGGGAATAACCAAGTTCAAGATCCTTCGACAAGCGGAGTTCAGGTCACCAAAGCATCAATCTACCGAAGGAAATTTCAGTTTTTACCAGTTCTTTGGACAGTTGGAGTTCTGCACCGCCCGCAACCTTCTGGCAATCTGGAATAGGGGTAATGATGGATCGGATAAGAAAGAACGGAGGCTATGCCGCCGGAACGCGGGTTCTTTGTGCCGATGGCCCAATACCGGCCGAGTTCATCGAAATCGGTGATCGTGTCATAACGCGAGATGCAGGAATTGCACGCGTGACCAACATCTCCCGGCGCACCCTTCGAACAAATTTCATCAGGTTCAAGCCATATGCCCTGGATGAAACGGGGCCCACTTCGGATCTTGTTCTCCCTCAAGACCAGACGATCCTGGTCCGAAACTGGAGGGCGAGAGAAGCCTTCGGGGTAGACTGCGCATTGGTCGAAGCGGCTCTGCTCGTGGATAATCTCTTCATCGAGATGACGGAACCTCGGGAAGAGGTGCTGTTTCAAATCTCGTTCGCGTCTCCCCATATCCTTTATCTTGAGGGAATTGAGGTCGGATCGGCGGATGCAACGCCGGCACGCGGCACGCGAACTCATGCGGAAAAAATCTCGAAGTCACTCAGCAGCATTCTTCTTTCGGGTCGGTGAAACCGGCAATCGGCGCGTTCCGGGCAACCAGGGAACGACGACTTTCGAGAATGGAGACGACTTCGCGGTCTGCTTTGCATGAGGTGTTTTGGCGAATTATCGCACGCCTCGCCCCTGCCTTTCCTTGACCCCCTGACGAACTGCCTATTCTTACGGCAGACTTCGGCGCGATGCGTAAAACCTTGGCGTCCGCTCTGGACTTTTCGGGCCGCGCAATCTTCTATTGGCCGGCACCCGGGTTCTTTTTATCATTTGGTCAAACATTCTGGGCACGCCACGTTCCAACAGGGGGATAAGTTCCATGACGCAACACAGAAAAACCAGCCCGACCGGCCTTTCCCGCCGGACGTTCCTGAGCACCACAGCCGGCACCGCGCTGCTTGTGGCAGCCGGCGCGCCGGGGGCGCTGAAGGCGGACGAGCCGCTGAAGGTCGCGGGCATCTACACCGTGCCGGTCGAGCAGCAATGGGTCAGCCGCATCCACAAGGCCGCCGGCACCGCGCAGGAGCGGGGCGATATCGACTATGTCTTTTCCGAGAACGTGTCGAACACCGATTACGCCCGCGTCATGCGCGAATATGCCGAGCAGGGCTATGAGCTGATCATCGGCGAGGTCTTTGCCGTCGAGCAAGAGGCGCGCGAAGTGGCGGCGGAATATCCCGATATCGCCTTCCTGATGGGCTCGAGCTTCAAGCAGGACGAGGCGCTGCCGAATTTCGCGGTCTTTGACAACTACATCCAGGACGCGTCCTACCTGACGGGGATCATCGCGGGGGCAATGACCGAGACCGGCAATATCGGCATGGTCGGCGGCTTCCCGATTCCGGAGGTCAATCGCCTGATGCATGCCTTCATGGCGGGCGCGCGCGAGATGAACCCCGACATCACCTTCCAGGTCAGCTTTATCGGCAGCTGGTTCGATCCGCCCAAGGCCAAGGAGACGGCCTTCGCCATGATCGAGAACGGGGCGGACATGCTCTATGCGGAGCGGTTCGGCGTGTCGGACGCGGCAAAGGAAAAGGGTGTTTTGGCCATCGGCAACGTGATCGACACGCAAGCCGAATATCCCGAAACGGTCGTGGCCTCGGCCATCTGGCACTTCGAGCCGACGCTGGACAAGGCGATTGCCGAGGTGAAGGCCGGCACGTTCACTGCTGCCGATTACGGCGTCTATTCGTTCATGAAGGAGGGCGGCTCGTCACTGGCGCCCTTGGGCACGTTCGAAGGCAAGGTGCCGCAGGAGGCGCTGGACCTTGTCGAGCAGCGCAAGCAGGAGATCATGTCCGGCGAGTACACGGTCGAGATCAACGACGAAGAACCCAAGTCGTCCTGAATGGCAGGCGACGGCGCGGCGCAGGTGGTCCTGCGCCTCGATTCCATTACCAAGCGGTTCGGCAAGCTGGTCGCGAATGACGCGGTCAGCCTGTCGCTGCGCGAGGGCGAGGTGATCGCCCTGCTGGGCGAGAACGGCGCGGGCAAGACCACGCTGATGAACATCCTGTTCGGCCAGTACACGGCGGACGAGGGCAATGTGGAGGTTTTTGGCCAAGCCCTGCCGCCCGGCAACCCGCGTGCGGCGCTCGATGCCGGGGTGGGCATGGTGCACCAGCATTTCACGCTGGCCGACAACATGACCGTGCTGGAGAATGTCATTCTCGGCACCCAGCCGCTTTTGTCGCCGCGCCTCGACCGTGGGGCGGCGCGCACAAAGCTGGAAAAGCTGGCGCAGGATTTCGGGCTTCAGGTCCATCCCGATGCCAAGGTGGGCAGCCTGACGGTGGGCGAGCGCCAGCGGGTCGAGATCCTGAAGGCGCTGTACCGGGATGCGCGCATCCTGATCCTGGACGAGCCGACCGCCGTCCTGACCCCGCAGGAGACCGAGGACCTTTTCGCCACCCTGCGCAAGGCGATCAAGCTGGGCCTGTCGGTGGTGTTCATTTCCCACAAGCTGCACGAGGTGATGGCGATATCGGATCGCGTGCTGATCCTGCGGCATGGGCGGCTGGTGGCCGAACGGCCGATTGCCGAGGTCGACAAGGAAACGCTGGCTTCGCTGATGGTGGGGGCGGATGTCGCCGCGCCCAAGGTCGCGCCGGGGCGGCCCGGTGACGTGCTGATGCGGCTGGATGCGGTCACGACGCCCGCGCGCGGCAATGCGCCGGGGCTGGCGGATGTGTCGCTGGCGCTGCATGCGGGGCAGATCGTGGGGCTGGCGGGGGTCTCTGGCAACGGTCAGGGGGCTTTGGCGGACCTGATCGGCGGGCTGATCGCGCCAGCCGAGGGACGGATGGAGCTGGACAGCGCGCGGCTGGACACATGGTCGCCGCGCGCGGCGGTACAATCGGGCATCGCCCGCATCCCCGAGGACCGGCACAAGACCGGCACCATCGCCGAGTTCGATCTGACCGAGAACGCGATTCTCGAGACCTATGCCCAGCCGCCCTATAGCCGGTCGGGCCTGATGAACTGGGGCCGGGCCGAGGCCTTTACCCGCGAGATCATCGAGACCTATGACGTGCGCTGCCCCGGGCCGGGCACGCGCATCCGGCTGCTCTCGGGCGGGAACATGCAAAAACTGATCCTTGGCCGTGTGCTGGAGGCCGGACCGCGTATCATTCTTGCCAACCAGCCGGTGCGGGGGCTGGACATCGGCGCGGTCAATTACGTGCATGGGCAGTTGCTGGCGGCACGGGACAGGGGCGCCGCGGTATTGCTCATTTCCGAGGATCTCGACGAGATCATGGCCCTGTCGGACGTGATCCACGTGATTTCCGAAGGCCGCCTGTCACCGGGATTCGCGCGCGGGTCGGTGACGCCCGCCGAGCTGGGCGTCTGGATGGCCGGCCAGGGGTTTGAAAAGGAAGCCGCCCATGCGTCTTGAACCGGTCGCGAACCCGTCGCTTTGGCGCACGACCGTGCCGCCCGCGATTGCCATCGGCTCGACCGTGGTGATCGCCTCATTGCTGGCGATGGCGGCAGGGGCCAACCCGTTCTCGGTGCTCGGCCTGATCCTCAAGGGCGCGTTCGGGTCGAAATTCGCCCTGCTGGAGACGCTGAACCGGGCGACGCCCCTGATCTTCACCGGGCTAGCGGTGGCGGTCGCCTTTCGAGCACGCCTGTGGAACATCGGGGCCGAGGCGCAGCTGTATGCAGGCGCATTGATGACCGTCGTCTTGGGCACCGGGATGCTGCAATGGGGCACCTTTGCCCTGCTGCCCGCGCTGGCGCTCGCCTCGATGCTGGCGGGCGCGCTGGTGCTGCTGGTGCCGGCGCTGCTGAAGGTGCGGTTCGGCGTCGACGAGGTGGTGACGACGTTGCTGTTCAATTTCATCTTCCTGCTCTTCATCTCGATGCTGCTGGAAGGACCGCTGAAGGACCCGATGGGCATGGGCTGGCCCAAGTCCGAGCGTCTGGTGGCCGAGGCGCGGCTGCCGCGTATCGTCGAGGGGCTGCGCCTGCACTGGGGGTTTGCGCTGGCGCTGATCGCGGCGGTGGTCGTCTGGGTGATCGAACGGCGCACGACGCTGGGCTACGAGATGCGCGCCGTGGGCCTGAACCGCGAGGCGGCGGGGTTTGCCGGCATCCCGGTGAACCGGGTGCTGATCAAGACGGCGCTTCTGTCGGGCGGGCTGGCGGCGCTTGCAGGGTTTTCCGAGGTCGCGGGGCTGAAGGGCAACCTGACGCTCGATCTTAGCCCGGGCTATGGCTACACCGGGATCATCGTTGCCATGCTGGCCCTGCTGAACCCGCTGGCGGTGGTGGCGGCGGCGCTGTTCGTGGCGGGCATTTTCGTCGGCGCGGACAGCATGAGCCGCGCGGTCGAGGTGCCCAGTTACCTTGCGGATATCATGCTGGCCACGGCGCTCTTGCTGATGGTGCTGGCAATCCTGCTGACCCGGTTCCGCGTGGTGAGGGAGTAGGCCATGGACATCTTCGAAATCCTGCTTTCCGCCAGCTTCTGGACCGCCGCGATCCGCATCGCGAGCCCGTTGATCTTTGCCACGCTGGGAGAACTGATCTGCGAGCGTGCGGGCGTGCTGAACCTCGGGATCGAGGGGATCATGGTGGCGGGTGCCTTTGCCGGCTGGATGGCGGTCTATTCCGGTACGGGGCTGTGGATGGGCGTGGCCGTGGCGATGGTGGTGGGGATGCTGTTCGGGCTGATCCACAGCCTGCTGACGGTGCCCTTTGGCCTGTCGCAGCATGTGGTCGGCCTTGGCGTGACGCTGCTGGCGACGTCGCTGACCTATTACGCCTATCGCCTGGCGCTGCCCGAGGTGACGAGCCCGCCCAAGATCGACGCGTTCCAGCCTTTCGAGATTCCGCTGTTGTCCGACATCCCGCTGATCGGTCCGGCGCTCTTCGCGCAGACGCCGCTGACCTACCTGGCATTCATCCTGGTGGGCGTCGTGGCGCTGGTGCTGTATCGCACGCCGCTGGGCCTGGCGCTGCGCGCGGCGGGGGAAAACCCGGCGGCGGTGGCGGCGCAGGGCCTGTCGGTGACCGGCATCCGGATGGGCGCGGTGATCGTGGGCAGCGGGTTGATGGCCGTCGGCGGCGCATTCCTGACCATGTCGGCCTTTGACAGTTTCTTTTTCGAGATGGTCAACGGGCGCGGCTGGATCTGCATCGCGCTGGTCGTGTTCGGCGCGTGGAAACCGGGCAAGGCGCTGTTGGGCGCGATCCTCTTTGCCGCGTTCGACGCGCTGCAGATCCGGGTGCAGCAGACGTCGCTTGGGGCCGACATCCCTTACCAGGTGTTCCTGATGATGCCCTATTTCCTGTCCATCCTGGCGCTGATCGTCATGTCGCGCCGGGCCGAGGTGCCGGCGGCACTGATGGTGCCGTTCAACAAGGGGGAACGCTGATGTTCGATCTTATCGTCAGGGGCGGCACGCTGCCGGACGGGCGCGTGGCGGATATCGGGATCAAAGGCGACAGGATCAAGGCGGTCGAGGACCTGTCTGGCGCCGAGGCCCGCGAAGTGATCGAGGCGGAGGGCGATCTGGTCAGCCCGTCTTTCGTCGATCCGCATTTCCACCTGGACGCGACGCTGTCCTATGGGCTGCCACGGATCAATGCGTCGGGCACGTTGCTGGAGGGGATCGGGCTTTGGGGCGAGTTGAAGCAAATCGTCACGCAGGACGAGATGGTCGAGCGCGCGCTGTCCTATTGCGACTGGGCGGTCAGCCAGGGATTGCTGGCGATCCGCAGCCATGTCGACACCTGCGATGACCGCCTGCTGGGCGTCGAGGCGATGCTGGAGGTGCGCGAGCGGGTCCGCGACTATATCGACCTGCAGTTGGTGGCCTTTCCGCAGGACGGTTTCTACCGCGATCCGACGGCGCGGGAAAACACGATCCGCGCGCTTGATATGGGCGTTGACGTGGTGGGCGGCATTCCGCATTTTGAACGCACCATGTCCGATGGTGCGGCCTCGGTGCGCGAGCTGTGCGAGATGGCCGCAGACCGAGGCCTGATGGTCGACCTGCATTGCGACGAGACGGACGACCCGATGAGCCGCCACATCGAGTCGCTTGCCTTCGAGGCGCAGCGGCTGGGGTTGCAGGGCCGGGTCACGGGCAGTCACCTGACCTCGATGCATTCGATGGACAATTACTATGTCTCGAAACTGCTGCCGCTGATGGCCGAGGCCGGGGTGGCCGCCGTCCCGAACCCGCTGATCAACATCACGCTGCAGGGACGGCACGACACCTTCCCCAAACGGCGCGGCCTGACCCGGGTGAAGGAGATGCAGGCGCATGGGATCACCGTGGGCTGGGGGCAGGATTGCGTGCTCGATCCGTGGTACTCGCTGGGGACAGCGGACATGCTGGACGTCGCCTTCATGGGATTGCACGTGGCGCAGATGACCAGCCCCGAAGAGATGGCGCGGTGTTTCGACATGGTCACGCAACAGAACGCCGCAATCCTGGGGCTGGAGGGGTATGGCATCGCGCCCGGCAAACGCGCCTCATTGGTCGTGCTGGATGCCGCGTCGCCGATCGAGGCGTTGCGCCTTCGACCCGCGCGCCTTGCCGTGGTTTCGAATGGCAGGCTGGTCAGCCGAATGCCCCGCGAGGATGCGGCGCTTTCCCTTCCGGGGCGCGCGTCGACGGTGCGCCGGCGGCACGATCCCGGCAGGTGACGGCGACAGACCCGGCCCGGGCAGTGCCGTGACTGGATGCGATGCCATCTGCCGTCCCTGCTCTCCCCGGCAACGGACGCAAAAAAAGGGCGAGCCCGGGAGGCTCGCCCTTCGGTGTTCCGGGCCAAAAGGGAGGAAGATGGCCCGTACTCGTTAAACCGGTGACCGGACTGCGCTTACTTGGCTGCGGCGGTCGAGGCTTTCTTGGCCGCGGCGGTCGCGTCGTCGGTGGCTTTCTTCACGGCTTTGGTGGCGTCTTCCTGGAAGTCTTTTCCAGCAGCCATCATCAGCTCGACCGTGTCCATCTGGACTTTCTTCGCGATCTCAGCGAAGGCGGCCATGTGCTCGGCAGCCGTTTCAGCGTTGGCCGACGCGAAGTCGGTCATGGCTTTGGCGTAGTCTGCCGGCTCGGATTTCGCCTTGGTGACGTCTTGCAGCTTGGTCAGGGTTTCCTGGGTCCATTTGCCCGACAGCTCGGCCGATTTGGTGGCGGCTTCGAGGGCGACGCCCGACATTTTCTCGCTCAGAGCGGCTTGGTTCTTGAACGCTTCTTCCATCGCTTTGGTGTCGACGGGGAACGCGCCCATCACGTCTTTCATCATCGCGTTGAAGTCTTGTGCTTGTGCTTTTGCCATTGGTACGGCTCCTACGTGTTCGGTTTCAGTCGTGTTCTGTTTGCAAGCGGTTGGTCCGCTTTTTTGCATCTGCAGCATATATAGACGCCGCAACGCAGCATTGCAACCCCTTTCGCTGCACTGCAGCAAAACTTTCACACAGTTGGAAAAAGCGTTTCGCGTCAGGCGTTTGCCTTGCGAAGCACGTAGGTTCCGGGCGCGGGACCAAGGCTGGGATGCTCGGAATCGCCCGGTTCGCGGGCCTTAATCTTGGTCCCCGAGCGCTTGCGCAGCCAGGATTCCCACATCGGCCACCAGGAGCCTTCGCGCTCTGTCGCGCCCGCCAGCCACTCTTCGGGCGTGGGCGGCAGGTCCTTGTTCATGTAATAGCCGTACTTCTTTTTCGACGGCGGATTGACGATGCCGGCGATGTGGCCGGACTCGGACACGATAAAGCTGCGGTCGGTCGATCCGGTCTGCATGAAGCCGCGGTAACAGTCGCGCCAGGCGGCGATGTGATCGCTTTCGCAGGTGACGGCCATGATCGGCACGGTGACATCGCTGATATGCACGGTTTCGCCGCACACCTTCATGCCCTTGTCGACGAAGGCATTGGCCTGGCAGAGGTCGCGCAGGTATTGCTTGGTCATGTCGCCGGGCAGGTTGGCCCCGTCCCCGTTCCAGTAGAGCAGGTCGAAGGCGGGGGGCGTTTCGCCCATCATGTAGCTGCGGATCGCGGGTTTGTAGATCAGGTCATTCGAGCGCAGGAAGGACATCGTGCGCCCCATGATGAAGGAGCGCAGCACGCCCTGCTCTTCGACTTCCTTTTCAATGCCGTCGACGAAATCGTCCTGCAGGAAGGGCACGAACTCGCCCTGCTCGCCGAAATCGGTCAGCGCGGTGAAGAAGGTGGCGGACTTGACCGAATTGTCGCCGCGCTTGGCCATCAGCGCCAGCGTCAGGTGCAGGGTGGTGCCGGCGATGCAATAGCCCACGGCGTTGACCTGTTTCTCGCCAGTGATCGCCTTGGCCTCGCGGATGGCGGTCAGGAATCCCTCCTCGATGTAATCGTCGATAAGGACGTCCCTGTAGGACGCGTCAGGATTGACCCAGGACACGACGAAGAGCGTGTAGCCCTGATCGGTGATCCACTTGATCAGGCTGTTTTCCTTCTTGAGGTCGAGAATGTAGTACTTGTTGATCCAGGGCGGAAAGATCACCACGGGCGTCTTGTGGACCTGCGCGGTGGTGGGCTTGTACTGGATCAGCTCCATCATGCGGTTGCGATAGACCACCTCGCCTTCGGTCACGGCAACGTTCTCGCCCAGCTTGAAGGCGTCCTCGTCGCACAGGCGCACGACCATCTCGCCCTTGTTGGCCTCGAGGTCCGACACGAGGTTTTCCAGCCCCTTCACCAGGCTTTCGCCCTCGGTCTCGAGCGCGCGTTCCAGCGCGTCGGGATTGGTGCCGAGGAAATTCGTCGGGCTCATCATGTCGACGATCTGGGAGGCAAAGTAGTTCAGGCGCTTGCGATCCTTGGGATCGAGGTCGTCGGCCTCGGCCACGGCCTTTTCCACGGCCTGCTTGTTGAGTGCGTATTGCTTTTTGACCAGCCGGAAATAGGGGTGCGTCTTCCACAGGGGATTCGTGAAGCGCTTGTCACCTTCCAGCGGGTCGGAGTCGTCCTCTCCGGCATCGGCCGGGGCGTGGCCTTGCAGCAGCGCCTGCTGGGCCTCCATGAAATGGCGCACGGATTTGCCCCAGTATTCCAGCTGCTGTTCGTAGATCTTGCCCGGGTTCTCCATCAGGGCCTGCCAGTAGGAGGCTGCTGCGCGTGCATAAAGCTCCTGGCCCGGGCCGTTCAGCTCGGGTGCGGGGGGATTTCGGTGGCTCAGCGCCTGCACGAGCCTTTGTGACAAGGCCTCGACCTTTTCGAGATTTTCGTTCATCCGCTCCAGATTTTTTTCTTCGGCGGTGTCGGGCGTTGCCATTTCTGCGAAATCCTCTACTCTTTCTGCTATGCAGCATGGCGCGGAGGGACCGCGTCTGGTATGCATGTGTTAACGTCGCCCCGCGTATACTGGCCCTGGGAGCCTGTGGGACTGCGACGAATGGAACCAACTCGGCCGGCCCGGCCGAAGGAGTAAGTAATGCGTTACATGGCCACCTACGACCTGATGGAAACCATCCGCAACACCAACCAGTGGCTGGGCGCGACGGCCTTTTCCATGGCATCTTACCCCATCTTCGCGCTGACCCCAAACCCCGCGTTTCAATGGCTGGCCGCCTGGGGCGAAGTCACCGAGCGCACGTTCCAACGCATGGTCGCCAAGCCCGACTGGGGGATCGAATCGATCACCGGCGAGGACGGGCGCGACCACCTGATCAGCATCGAGACAGTGGTGGACAAGCCCTTTGGCGACCTCATTCACTTCAACGTGCAGGGCCGGGACGAGATGGACCGCCGCGTCTTGCTGGTGGCGCCGATGTCCGGACACTACGCAACTCTGTTGCGCTCGACCGTGAAATCGCTGCTGCCCGATTGCGAGGTTTACGTGACCGACTGGCACAACGCGCGCGACATCCCCGTCAGCGCGGGCAAGTTCGATGTCGAGGATTACACGCTTTACCTGATGGACTTCATGCGCGAGCTGGGCAGCGATCTGCACGTGATCGCCGTGTGCCAGCCCGCGCCGCTGACCCTGGCCGCGACCGCCTATCTTGCCGAGTTGGACCCCGATGCGCAGCCCCGGTCGCTGACGCTGATCGGCGGGCCGATCGACCCCGACGCGACGCCGACGGAGGTGACGGATTTCGGGCATAGCGTGACCATGGGCCAGTTGCAGGAGACGATGATCCAGCGCGTCGGCTTCAAATATCCGGGCGTGGGGCGCAAGGTCTATCCCGGCCTGTTGCAGCTGTCGTCGTTCATGTCGATGAACGCCGAGCGTCACAGCCAGGCCTTCCTGAACCAGATCAGCCGCGTGGCGCAGGGCGAGGCCAGCGACCGCGACCCGCACAACAAGTTCTACGACGAATACCTGGCCGTGATGGACATGCCGGCGGAGTTCTACCTGTCGACGGTCGAGCGCATCTTCAAGGCGGGCGAGATCGCCAAGAACGCCTTCGTGGTCGATGGCCACAAGGTGGATATCGGCGCGATCAGCAAGGTCGCCGTGAAGACGGTCGAGGGCGGCAAGGACGATATCTCGGCGCCCGGCCAATGCGTGGCGGCACTGGACCTGCTGACCGGGTTGCCCGACAGCATGAAGGCCAGCCACCTGGAGCCCGAGGCGGGCCATTACGGTATTTTCGCGGGCCGGTCGTGGCGCAACAACATCCGGCCGCTGGTGCTGGATTTCATCGACGCCAATTCCGAGGATCCGGCGGCGCGCAGTCGCACGAAGCCCCGCAAGAACAGGAAGAAGGCGAAGATCGCGGCGGAGTGAGGTGGGTCAAACCCTGGCGGAGAGGTCCCGGATCAAGTCCGGGACGACGGGATTTCAGTTGGGGCGCGCGGAACAAAGGCGCGGCTCTGCCGCGCCGCCGCGCGATCGCCATCCCGCGGCTTGGCAATCGCTCGGCTTGGTCAAACGCCCGTCATCCCGGACTTGATCCGGGATCCCGTGGCCTCGAACCTACTCGGATCGAGCCAAGTATGACGTCGGGTGCCGAGTTGACCCGCCCTACCCCGCCTCGACCCGCTTTTGCAGAACCAGCGGCTGTTTCAGCCACACGCGCAGCGCGGCCGTCACCGCCTCGGGCGTTTCCAGTGTCGGCAGGTGTCCGGCCTCCTGCACCAACGCCAATTCGGCATAGGGAATGAGGCCGGCCATGAATTCGTGCCGCTTCACCGGCGTCAGCGTGTCGTGCACGCCGCACATCACCAGCGTCGGCACGCTGATCTTGCGCAAGGTCGCCTGATAGTCGCGGCGGCGTTGCAGGGCCCGGACCTGCCGGGTGATCGCATCGGCCCCGAGGTTCTCGGCCATCTTGGTGACCATGTGCATAATCGAGGTGCGGTCGGCATTGGGAGCCAGGTGGTCTGGACGCAGCAGCGTCGAGACGGCCTGATCGATGAACCCCGCGCGCAGCTTGGTCACGATGGGCTCGTAATTGGCCGCCGATTGGGGCGTTTCGGCCAGCGAGTTCGTGTCCATCAGGCAAAGGCGCGTCACCCGGTCGGGCGCACGGCGCACGATCTCCAGCGCGACGATGCCGCCCATGGACAGCCCCGCCAGCGCAAAGCGACGCGGCAGGTGATCGAGCAGGCCCGAGGCGATTTCCTCGATCCGGTCGCCGTGGGAAATGGGCGCGACGGTCACGGGCAAGTCGGGGCTGAGCGCCGCGATCTGGGGGCCGAACAGGCGTGCGTCACACATCATGCCCGGCAGAAACACCAAGGGGTCTTTCATTGCTTTGTTCCTTAACCTGCCCGCGCGCTCTGCGCTGTTTTATGAAGGTGATTCTGCCACAGGCTTTGCAGAAAACCAAGAAAAGTTGCGCACTTTACGGCAATCCGCCGATCCAATCGAGAATGGCCGTGACGGCGGGCTCGGTGCCTGCGGGCGAAAGGATGTCGCCGGCGATGACGTGGGCCAGCGGGTCCATCCCCGGCCCTTTCGGCGGGCGCGCCAGCGAGACGGGGCCACCCCAATCTGTGCGCACGGCGTCGGTGGCCGTGGCGTCGACGACCTGGTCATCGGCGTCATAGTAGAACAGCGCGGGGATGGTCGTTTGGCTGTAATCGGCACGTGCAGCGGCCTGCACGGCGGCCGCCACGGGCAAGGCGGCCACGGAAGGATAGCGCGTGGTCCAGTGGGCGGCCTGTTTGGCGTTCTGCGGCTCGAAGCTGCGCTCCTGCCCCGCAAGCAGTGGCGCCCAGTACCGCGCGGCGGGCCATGTCAGCAGCGGCGCCATTGGGTTGTTTATGCCGAAATTGGTAGCGACGAAGACCATGCCCGCAACGTCTTTGCGCATGTCGGGGTCGAGCGCGGCAAGGGCCGCGAAGGTGGCGCCGGTGGAGGTGGCGATCACGACCACGCGGTCGCCGGTGGCGCGGCCCAGCGCCAGCGCCTCGGCGGCGTCGGCCATCCAGTCGGCCATGCTGGCCTCGGTCATGGCAGCGCCATCGCGGCCGTGGCCGGTGAAGCGGGTGAAGACAAGGTTGGCATTCAAAGTTGTGGCCACGCGGTCGGGGACCGGGCGGATTTCCTCGGCGCTGGCGGAAAAACCGTGCAGGTAGACGATGGAGAGGTCCGTGCGCGTCTCGGCATCCCCGGCCCAGACGATGCGCTTGGTGGCGGCGGGACGCAGGTTGGGGACACCGCTTTCGGTGCTTTCAAGATAGACGCCGATGCCTTCGCCGAACCTGCGCGGGTCGAAATCGGCGCTGAGCGTCACGGGTTCGCGCGGGAAGAAGAGCCAGAGCGCAGCGATCATCAGCGCCAGCAGGCCCAGAACCCGCGTAAGCCATTTCACCCAAGACGCTCCAGCACGTCCTCGATGGAGCGTGTGATGAGCGCGAGGCAATCGGGGTCGGAAAAGCGGTGATCGGCCCCGTCGACGAGCGTGAGGCGCATGTCCTTGCCCTTGGCGTGGTCCAGCAGGCGCAGGGCCACAGACATGTCCACATCCGCATCTGCGGTGCCTTGCAGGAACCGCACCGGGAAAGGCAGCTTGAGGTCCGCGCGCAGGACAAGGTTGTCGCGCCCGTCCTCTATCAGCCGGTGGGTGATGATGTAGGGCTCGTCATAGTCGCTGGGCAGGGCAAGGCGGCCCTTGGCCTTCAACTCGGCCCGCTGTGCCTCGGTGAAACCGGCCCACATGCTGTCCTCGGTGAAATCCGGCGCGGCGGCGACGGTGACCATGCCGGCGACGCGGTCGGGGATCGCGCGGGCCATGAGCAGGGCAATCCAGCCGCCCATGGAGGAGCCGACGAGGATCTGCGGACCGTCGGTCAGCTCTTCGATCACGGCCTGCGCGTCGGCGGCCCAGTCACCGATGCAGCCGTCGGTGAAGGCTTCGCTGCTTTGTCCATGTCCGGAATAGTCGAACCGCAGAAAGGCGCGGCCCGTGCGCTTGGCCCAGTCTTCCAGATGGATGGCCTTGGTGCCTTCCATGTCCGACTTGAAGCCGCCGAGAAAGACCACGCCCGGCCCGTCGCCGTCGGTCTTGTGATAGGCCAGACGTCGCCCTTGGGGCGAGGTAAGCGTCTCTGTCTCTGACATCGGTGTTCCCCTTCGAGGTTTGACGGGAACCTGTCACCCTACGCGCGGCGTTTCAAGCCGCTTGGGCCGTGTCAGAGAATGGAGCCGATGGTGCGCTCGATCCGGTCGAGCGTGTATTCCCGTTCGCGCCCCGGTTTGTCGGCGACGGCGCTGGCCGGGAAGCCGAGATAGGTGGTTCCCGCCGCTTGGTCGGGATCATCCGCATCACCGGAGTCGCCGGTGCTGTCGGAGCTGGTGTCGTGACGTGTCATATTCGTTACCGTTCGTTTTCTTCCGCGCTGTGGCCCATCAGGCCTGTGAATGAAGCTAGCATGTCATGGAAGAATGAGAATTCTCTTTTTGTCACAATATGTTACAGTGAACATTCGCATACAGGAGAATACGGCGCGATACAATTGTATGCAGATGTATGCCGTTATTTGACATCGCGAAGGCCGAGCGCGGCCAGCCCGCCTAGGGCCGACATGGCCGCAAACCCGATCAGGGCGGCGTTCGGACCGACCCAGCTGAGCGCGCCACCAAAGGCGCCCGCCAGCAGCAGGATGATCCCGATGGCAAGGTTGGCGACGGCGGAATTCACGGTGCGGCGATCCTCGGGCGAGATGTCGACAAGATAGGTCGAGCGTGCCTGCCGCACGCCGTGATAGGCCACCATCAGCACGAAGAGAACGCCGGGTATTATTGCGGTGGTCTGGGCCCATCCGGCAAGGTTGACGGCGACGCCCGCCGCCATGGCCAGCGCACCCAGAAGCCCCGCCACCAGCAGCATCAAGCGGCTGGAGCGGTCGGCGAGCCAGCCCCAGGCGTAGGAACTGACGAAGCCGGCGGCCGAGGACGCCACCAGCAGCGCCCCCAGCGTGCGCAGGTTGTTGTCGTCGCCTTGCGTGGTCATAACCGCGAGGAACGGCGGTGCGAGAGCGGTGGCCGTCAGCAGGCCGCGCACGAGGATGAAGCGGCGCAGGTTGGCATCTTCGCGGATCACGTCGCGAAAGCGGTGCAAGCCGGTGTCGTTTTGCGGGGTGCTGTCGTCCTCATCGAGGGTCGAGAAGATGAGTGCGGCGGCAATCCAGAGGCACGAAGCCAAGGCGATGGCGGCGATCACGGCGGTCTTGGTCTGGATGAGCCCCGAGAGCATCAGCCCGGCAAAAACCAGCACCGCGATGGACGCGGCCGAGCCTGCCATGCCGGTGACCGCGCCGCGCTTGGTCTGGCCGACGGTCTTGCCGAGGATGTCCTTGTAGGAGACCGAGCAGGCCGCGCGGAAGAGCGCCAGCGTGGCCAAGAGCACGCAGATGGCGAGGCCCGCCGCCCAGCCTTGCAGGAAAATGGCCGAGGCGGCGATGCCGGCGGCCATGGCCCCCTGCCCCGCGCTGCCCGCGACCCACATCCAGCGGCGTTGCTTGCGCTGTTCCAGCCACGGCGCCAACAGCACCTGCGGCAGCAGCGCCCCGGCCTCGCGCAGCGGCACCAGAAGCGCCACGAGGCTGCCGGGTGCGCCAAGCACGCCCAGAAGCCAGCTGAGCACCAGCTTGGGGTCTATGAGGCCATCGGCGATTTTCGTGAGGCTTAGAGAAAAGATATGCCGAAGCCCGTTGCGGGCCTCGGCCTTGTCACTTTCCTGTCCTGTCAGTCGTTCGAATGTGCCTTGCACTGCGCACCTTGTCGTTGAGGCTGGTTAGCCTCCGACATAGGGCGCGGACTTGGGACGGTAAAAGATTTTCTGGTTGTGCAGCCGTCCCAGCAGGTCGTGGATGCGGCGGGTCACCGGCTCGGGCTGGTTGACCTTCGAGCTGTGCAGGGCGCTTTCGATCAGCTCCATGTCTTCGACGGAGAGTTCGAATTTATCGTTGTAGCGGGCCATGTTCATCTGCTCCTTAACGTTGTCGCGGCATGCGATAAGTAAAACGAAATGCACGTTTCGTATTGGTTATATAGGAGTTCGCGCCACGTCGTAAAGTATATTTTCATTCGTCTTTTCAATATCTTGCAAAACGCCCTGCTGCGACGCGGCATGCCGGATTCGCATGCATTTGCACACCGAATCCACTCAAAGGAGGCCAAGCCCTTACCCCGAAAGCACTCTTTGGGCAGGGCGTGCTTGACTTGGCCCCTGGCCCGCGCCAAAACCCGGGCCAAGACCATAACCCGCAACCGGGCGTTCCGTGGGCGCCAAACTGACGAGGAGGCCAGACATGGCTCAGATCTCCCTTACCCTTCCCGATGGCAATGCGCGGCAATACGACGCCGGGATCACCCCCGCCGAAGTGGCCGCCGATATCTCGACCTCGCTGGCCAAGAAGGCCATTTCGGCCCATGTGGACGGCAAGCACTGGGATCTGGCCTGGCCCATCGAGAGCGACGCGCAGATCGCCATCAACACGATGAAAGACGAAGAGGCCGCCAACGAGCTGGTGCGCCACGACCTCGCACATATCATGGCCCGCGCGGTGCAGGAGATCTGGCCCGAGACCAAGGTCACCATCGGCCCGGTGATCGAGAATGGCTGGTATTACGATTTCGACCGCGCAGAGCCGTTCACTCCCGAGGATCTGGGCGCGATCGAGAAGAAGATGCGCGAGATCATCAACCTGCGCGACCCCGTGCGCACCGAGGTGTGGGAGCGGGACCGCGCGGTGCAGCACTACAAGGACAATGGCGAGCACTACAAGGTTGAGCTGATCGACGCCATTCCGGGTGACGAGCCCTTGCGGATGTATTGGCATGGCGACTGGCAGGACCTGTGCCGGGGTCCGCATTTGCAGCACACCGGACAGGTGCCGGCGGATGCGTTCAAGCTGATGTCCATCGCAGGTGCGTATTGGCGCGGTGACAGCAGCCGCCCGATGCTGCAGCGGATTTACGGCGTGGCCTTTACCGGCAAGGAAAAGCTGAAGGCATACCTGAATTTCCTGGAAGAGGCCGAGAAGCGCGACCACCGCAAGCTGGGCCGCGAGATGAGCCTGTTTCACATGCAGGAAGAGGCCCCCGGACAGGTCTTTTGGCACCCGAACGGCTGGACGATCTATACCCAGCTTCAGGATTACATGCGCCGCAAACAGCGCGCGGGCGGATACCGCGAGATCAACACGCCGCAGGTCGTGGACCGCAAGCTTTGGGAAAAATCCGGGCACTGGGACAAGTACCAGCACCACATGTTCATCGTGGAGGTGGACGAGTCCCGCGACGGCGAGGATGACGACGCGAGCGTCAAGAACAAGGACCAGACGCGGATCAACGCGCTGAAGCCGATGAACTGCCCCTGCCACGTGCAGGTTTTCAACCAGGGCCTCAAATCCTATCGCGACCTGCCCTTGCGGCTGGCCGAGTTCGGGTCCTGTGCCCGGTTCGAGCCGTCGGGCGCGCTGCACGGGATCATGCGGGTGCGCGGGTTCACCCAGGACGACGCGCATATCTTCTGCACCGAGGAGCAGATCCAGGAGGAATGCGCACGGTTCATCGACTTTCTGGCGGATGTCTACCGCGAGCTGGGCTTTCCGGAATTCGAGATCAAGTTCGCCACGCGCCCCGAAAAGCGCGTGGGCAGCGACGAGTCCTGGGACTACGTAGAGGGCGCGCTGGAGAACGCGATCAAGGCGGTGGGGCGTGACTATACGCTGGAGCCGGGCGATGGCGCGTTTTATGGCCCGAAGCTGGATTTCTACCTGACCGACGCGATCGGCCGGGTCTGGCAATGCGGCACGTTCCAGGTGGACCCCAACCTGCCGGAGCGGCTGGAGGCGACGTATATCGGCGCGGATGGCGAAAAGCACCGGCCCTTCATGCTGCACCGCGCCTGCCTTGGGTCGTTCGAGCGGTTCGTCGGCATCCTGATCGAGAACTGGGAAGGCAAGCTGCCTTTCTGGCTGGCCCCTAGGCAGGTGGTCGTGGCCTCGATCGTGTCCGAGGCGAACGAGTACGTGCTGGACGTTGTCGAACAGTTGAAGGCCGCGGGCGTGCGCGCCGAGGCGGATCTGCGCAACGAGAAGATCAACTACAAGGTCCGCGAGCATTCGGTGGGCAAGGTGCCGGTGATCCTGGCAGTGGGGATGCGCGAGGTCGAGGAAAAGACCGTGTCGGTGCGGCGGCTGGGCGAAAAGCAGACCAGCGTGCAGAGCCTGGAGGAGGTCACGGCATCGCTGGCCAAGGACGCGACGCCGCCGGACCTTGCCTGACGGTATCGGTTGGGGTCACCCGCCCCGGGCTTGACCCGGGGCGGTGTCGTCCACAAGCGGGCGTTTCAGAAATGCGCCTTGGGCTCGTCCGGTTTGCCGGCGGCGATGGCCAGCAGACCGGCCAGCCCGACGAAGCCGATCGGGAAAAGCGTGAAGGGGCCGATGCCGAACGTGTAGGTCATCAGCCCCGCCGAGATCAGCATCAGGATACCGCCCCAGAGCGCCCGCGCCTTGGCCATGGCCGCCCCGGCAATGGCCAGGAGCGGCGAGACGAAACTAGCGGTGCGCACCAGCCCCTCGCGGTCGAGCGCGGAAGCCAGCCCCTCGACCTCGCCGTATTCGCGGATGAATTCAGTATAGCCGAAGCTGAAGAAGCCCACGATCAGGGCGAGGCAGCCGCCGATGATCCCCAAGACAAGTGCCGCGTTGCGCATGGGTCTGTCTCCTTTGCCTGTCAGGCCAGCGCGGCCTGCACGTCCTTGCCCCAGCCGAGGTAGAGTGTACCGCCGTCGTCGATCAGCGGGCGTTTCATCAGCGTGGGATACGCGGCGAGCAGGTCCAGCGGATCGCCTGCGCGCTCGGCCTCGCCGAGGCCACGCCAGGTGGTGGAGCGGGTGTTCAGCAGGGCTGCGCCGAATTGTCCATGCGCCCGGGCGAGGACATCGGCGGGCACGCCATCGGCGCGGACATCGCGCAACTCGGCATTCGGCAAGGATTTCAGCGCCTTGCGGCAAGTATCGCAGTTTTTCAGCCCGTAAAGGATCATTTTCGCTCCGCTCACGTTTTCATCAGTTCCCCCCACCTAAGCATCCATGCGGCGTGTTTCACTTGCTTTTTACGTGATGCGCCCAATCTTCTTGTACGTGGTCTTGGTTCTGCGTCCCGCGGCCTTTGGGCCGACATGCGGGAACGCAGCCCCTTGGCGGCACAGCCCGGCTTAGCCGGGAAAGACAACGGCAAGAAGGAGAAGCGGAATGCCGACCGGCACCGTGAAATGGTTCAATACGACAAAGGGCTATGGCTTCATCGCCCCTCAAGAAGGCGGCAATGACGTCTTCGTGCATATCAGCCAGGTGGAACAATCCGGCATGACCGGCCTGGCCGACGATCAGAAGGTCGAATACGAGCTTCAGGACGGCCGCGACGGTCGTCCCATGGCGGTCAACCTCAAAGCGGTCTGATCCCGCCGCAGGCCCTGGCGACGCAGCACTTTTTCAGGCCGGGTTCTCGGCCTGAACTTTATCCCAGTTTTCCCCCATCGCGACAATGCAGGACGTGCCGGTGGCATAGGCCACCACGAGCGTCCAGCCGCCGCTCTCATCCGTCCAGACCTCCATCAGTTGATCGGGCCCTTGCGTGCCACGGGCAAAGCGCGTCACGCCGAACTGGCGCGACAGCTTTTGCGTCAGGGTGTGGCTGGGTTCGCAGAGAATGTCCGCGATCGGGCTGGTCGCCGCCGCGGGCGTGGCGCCGAGGGCGATCAGCGCAAGGCCGGTGATATGCCTGAACATGGGGCTGCTCCTGTCGTTGACTGCACCTGGGATGTAACAGATTTGCGACAGCACGTATAGCCCCCGTATATACGCAGGATATACGCTGTGGATTTCGGGGCGTTGATAAGGCACGAAAAAAGGGCGCACGCGGCGTACGCCCTTTTCCCAAAATCTCAGATCCGTCGGTTGCGGCTCAGAAACAGCCCTTCTGCCCTTCGGGACAGTTGTAGGAGCGGCGCACCTTGTGGACATAGTGCTTTTTCTTCGGCACCGGGTGCTGCATGACCTGACGATAGCTTTGCGATTGGTTCGGGGTGCCGCAGGAGATCATGCCGCCAAGCGACACCGGTTGCAGGCCGCCGGGACAATAGTTTTCCTTGGAATGATAAGGATAAAGCTTGCCATCGGCGAGCGCCGGCCCGGCGGTGACGGTCGCGGCCAGGGCGACCAAAATGGGTTTGAGAATGCGCATAAGGTCCTCGTTCGTTATAAATTTTTTTCGGCCCGTCCCACGGATACCAGATATGGTACGCGATGGCCGGGGTCTGTCAATTTCTAATGTTAAAGCGATTGGTGCGGATGCCTGGACAAAGGCTGTGGCGGGACGCGCCCGACCTGGAGGGCGTTTTGGCCGGGGTGGTCAATGTGCCGCGAACAAGACCGCACGCCGGTCATAGGGCGAAGGACCTCACCATCGCGCCCTCCGGGGGGAGGTCGGGCGCGGCCCGGCAGAGCCGGGCGGGACGCGTGGTCAGCGTTTGCGCAAAAGCTCCACCACCTCACACCGCGGCCCCTCTTCCTGAAGCACGAACCGCACGGTTTCCTCCCACTCCGCCGGGTCATACTCCGGGAACCACGTGTCGGCGTCCTCGACGGCCAGATCGACCTCGGTGATCACCAGACGGTCGGCGCGGGGCAAGAGGCTCTCGTAGATCCCCGCCCCACCGATGCCGCAGATATGGGCGTAGCCGGCGGCGTGCGCGGCGGCGATCGCGCTGTCGATGGAGCGGTGGACGTGCTCGGCGCCGTCGGGCATGCCCGAGGACACGACCAGGTTCAGGCGGTTCGGCAGGGGGCGGAAGCGTTCGGGCAGGCTTTCCCACGTGCGGCGACCCATGATGCAGGCGGTGCCGGAGGTCTCGCGCGAGAAGAACTTGAGGTCGGCGGGGATGTGCCACGGAATACCCCCCTGCCGCCCGATGGCGCGGTTGCGGTCGGTCGCCACCACAAGCGAGATCATCAGACCGCCACCGGCGCGGAAATATGCGGGTCGGGATCGTAGCCGGTGATCTCGAAATCCTCGAAACGGAAATCGAAGATCGATTTGACGTCACGGGTGATCCGCAGCGTCGGCAAAGGCTTGGGCGTGCGGGAGAGTTGCAGTTTCACCTGGTCTACATGGTTGGAATAGATATGCGCGTCGCCGAAGCTGTGCACGAAATCGCCGGGCTCGTAGCCCGTGACATGGGCCAGCATGTGCAGCAGCAGCGCGTAAGAGGCAATGTTGAACGGCACGCCCAGGAACATGTCGGCCGAGCGCTGGTAGAGTTGCAGGTGCAGCTTGCCCCCCGCGATGCGCACCTGCCAGAGCGTGTGACAGGGCGGCAGCGCCATGTCGGGCACATCGCCCGGATTCCAGGCCGAAACGATCAGGCGGCGGCTGTCGGGGGTTTCGCGGATCATCTCCATCAGGGTTTCGATCTGGTCGATCTCGCCCACCGGGCCGGGCCAGTGGCGCCACTGGTGTCCGTAGACGGGGCCCAGGTCGCCGTCCGCGTCCGCCCATTCATCCCAGATGGAAACGCCGTTTTCCTTGAGATAGGCGATGTTGGTCTCGCCCGAGAGGAACCACAGCAGTTCGTGGATGATCGAGCGCAGGTGCAATTTCTTGGTGGTCACCAGCGGAAAGCCGTCGGCCATGGCATAGCGCGATTGCAGACCGAAGGCCGAGATCGTGCCGGTGCCGGTGCGGTCGGTCGAGGGCACGCCATGCGCCATCACATGGGCCAATGCGTCGTGGTATTGCTTCATCGGGTCTTTCCGCCTTTGGGCATTTGCAGGGCGCGGACAACTAATGCGAGTCGCACCCCACTATATCTTGTGAGACGGCGCAAACAATCCTCCAGATCGGGTGGCGGTTGCAAAGCAACACCCCTGATTTTTCGGTTTCGGCGAGCTGCATGGATTTTATACCCACGGTGTCGTTGAATACCGAGGCGACGGAGTCGAACATCAGCCGGTTCGACGTGGACGAGACCTCGGTCAGTTTCGGCATCCGCTCGGAATTCTGAGGGTCCTGCCCCGCTCTGGACAGCGCGGCGCTTTCGGCTAACTGTGGTGGGAAAATCCAAATCAAAGGAGCCGCACGCTTATGGCGCTGAAATACCTGCACACGATGGTCCGGGTGAAGGACCTGGAGAAATCCATGGCCTTCTACGAACTTCTTGGCCTGAAGGAGACCCGGCGGATGGACAGCGAACAGGGCCGCTTTTCGTTGATCTTCATGGCACCGCCGGGACAGGAGGACTGTCCGATCGAACTGACGTACAATTGGGACGGCGATGACGATCTGCCGGATGACAGCCGGCATTTCGGGCACCTGGCCTATCGCGTCGATAACATCTACGACATGTGCAAGCATCTGCAAGACAACGGCGTGACCATCAACCGCCCGCCGCGCGACGGGCGCATGGCCTTCGTGCGCAGCCCCGACAACATCTCGGTCGAGCTGCTGCAGGAGGGTGACGCGCTGGAGCCCGCCGAGCCGTGGGTCAGCATGGAAAGTACCGGACACTGGTGATGGATCTGCACCGTCTTCCGCTGATCGCGGCGGCGGTGCTGGCCACCGCCCCTGCCCTGGCCGACGCGCTGGACGACGCGGCGCGGGACAGTCTGCGGGCGTTGACGCAGTGAGCGCGTGGCGCGCCCTGGCCCTTGCGCTCATGGCGCTGATGCCGCTCAGGGCCGGGGCCGAGGGCTGCCGGCTGGCGCTGGTGCTGGCGGTGGACGTGTCCTCGTCGGTGGATGCCGCCGAGTACGACCTGCAACGTGTTGGGCTGGCCGCCGCATTGGATGCCGAGGAAGTGCGGCACGCGATCCTGCGCGGCGCGCCGGGGCACGTGGCGCTGGCGGTCTACGAGTGGTCGGGGTTTTACCAGCACAAGCTGCAACTGGACTGGTCGGTGCTGGACAGCCCCGCCGCGATCGACGCGGCGGTCGAGACCTTGCTGAAGATGCGCCGCAGCCATGACGAGTTTCCCACCTCGATGGGGCCGGCGCTGGGGTATGGCGCGCAATTGCTGCAGCAGGCGCCGGCTTGCGAGCGGCGGGTGATCGACGTGTCGGGCGACGGGGTGAACAACTATCGCTATGGCCCGCGCGAGGCCTACCGGCATTTCCCGATGCAGGATGTCACGGTGAACGGGCTGGTGGTGCTGGGCGAGGACCCCAGCGTGCTGACATGGTACGGGGCCGAGGTGTTGCACGGGCCGGGGGCGTTCTTGGTCGTGGCCAACGGGTTCGACGAGTTCACCGAGGCGATGACCCGCAAACTTTATCGTGAAATCAACGACATCATCCTGGGCAGCGTGACGCGGCCCGGACCGCACGGATGAGGTTGCGGGCGCTGGTGCTGGCCTGTGCCGCGCTGTGGCCGGGGCTGGGCCAGGCCGACTGCCGGCAGGCACTGGCGCTGGGGATGGACGTGTCGGGATCGGTCGATGCGGGTGAATACCGGCTGCAGACCGACGGGCTGGCCGCAGCGCTGCTGGCGCCGGACGTGCAGGCGGCATTCCTGGCCGTCCCCGAGGCGCCGGTGCGCCTGATGATCTATGAATGGAGCGGGGTGCAGGACCAGCGCGTGCTGCTGGACTGGACCGAGATCGACAGCGCGGCGCGTCTGGCCGAGGCCGCTTCCCGTCTGCGGGCGACGCGCAAGGCCAATGGCGACGATCCCACGACAGCGATCAGCGCGGCGATCCTTTTCGGCGTGGCGTCCCTGAACCGTCAGGCCGCCTGCCTGCGCCGGACGCTGGATATCTCGGGCGACGGGCCCTCCAATATAGGGCTGCATCCTCGCGACCTGAACGACACCGACCTTGGCGATATCACGGTCAACGGTTTGGTCATCGGGCCGCAATCACGCTCGAACACGTCGAAGAACCTGCATAACGTCAAATCGCTGGAAGGCTATTACCGCGCCTTCATCCTGCACGGTCCCGGCGCCTTTGCCGAGGTGGCGGAGGATCATGCCGATTTCGCCGCCGCCATGCGCCGCAAGCTGATCCGCGAGCTGCAACTGCCGAACCTGTCCCGGCTCGTGCCGTCACAGCCCGCGGGCCTGCGCCTGCCTCAATAGATATAGCGGATCTGGTCGGTCCAATAGCGTTCGACCCGGCGCAGAGCGCCGGTGATCTGGTCGACGCCGTCAAGGGTGATGACACCGCGCGATTGCAGCCCTTCTGCGTGACGCTCGAAGAGGCCGGCGACCACGTCCCGGATGCCCCGGCCCTTTTGCGTCAGCCGGACGCGCACCGAGCGGCGGTCGATCTCGCACCGCTGGTGGTGCATATAGCCCATCTCGACCAGTTTCTTGAGATTGTAGCTGACATTGCTGCCCTGGTAATAACCGCGGGTCTTGAGCTCGCCCGCCGTCACCTCGTTGTCGCCGACGTTAAAGAGCAGAAGCGCCTGAACCGCGTTGATCTCCAACACGCCGATCCGCTCGAACTCGTCCTTGATGACATCCAGAAGCAGCCGGTGCAGCCGCTCCACCAAAGACAGCGCATCGAGATACCCTGTCATGAATCCGTCCGACCGCACCGCGGCCGGCACCTGTTGTTGAAAACTCATCCTCGTCTCCATGCGATACTGCTCGGAGACTGATGTGACAAAGAAAGCCGAATAATCGGTTAAATGCCGCAAATACAGTGTAAAATGCGAAGCATTTCGCGGCTTGCGTCAGCCGGCGGAGACGGCGCGGACCTGCCCGATCAGCGGGGCCAGGTGTTCGGGCGGATCGGTCTGGCCCGTGACCCACTGGTAAAGGTCCTGGTCGTTTTCCTCCAGCAGCGCCTCGTAGAGGTCCAGTTCGGCGGGCGTCAGGGCGGCCAGACGCGCCTCGGAGAAGCGCATCAGAAGGATGTCCATCTCCTTGATGCCGCGCCGCATCGACCGCATGCGCAGCCGCTTGAGCCGTGTTTCCGCAGATTCGGTCAAGGCGCGGATCAGGCCCGGTCCTGCAGCACCTTGCGCAGGGTCTTTTCCAGCCTGCCAAGGCGTTCGGCGCTGCCGACGATCTGCGTACGCAGGGCGCGGATCTCGGTCATCATGGCGGTCACGTCGGCGTTGTCCTCGGCGTCGGCGGGGGCCTCGGGGCCGTCGCCTTCGGCCATCAGCAGCCAGCGCAGGCTTACGTTCAGCAGGCCCGACACGGTGGAAAGCTTGTTCGCCCGCGGCTCGGTCACGTCGTCTTCCCAGCCCTGGAGGGTCTTGAGCTTGACGCCCAGCCGCTGCGCCATTTCCTTTTGCGTCATGCCCGCCGCCTCGCGTGCCCCCGCAAGCCGGTCACCGAACGTGGTGGCATCGGGATCGAACCAGTCGTTTTGCGTCTCGGCGGTCATGGTCTTCCTTTCCGGGGTTTGGCTCATCGAAAGCATCTTGCCTAGCATACGAGCCATGACCTACGAAGACCACAGCCGAAAAACCACCAGAGGTGCGACATGTCTCCGCTATCAGCGACACTTTCCCGCGTGAAACCTTCTCCGACCATGGCAATTTCCGCCAAGGCGCTGGAAATGAAGGCCGCGGGCGAAGACGTGATCGGCCTGAGCGCGGGCGAGCCCGATTTCGACACGCCGGAAAACATCCGCGCGGCGGGTATTCGGGCCATCGAGGACGGCAAGACGCGCTATACCGCGCCCGATGGCATTCCCGAGTTGAAAGACGCGGTGTGCGCCAAGTTCAAGCGGGACAACGGGCTGGAATACACGCGCTCTCAGGTCAGCATCGCCTCGGGTGGAAAGCAGATCCTGTATAACGCGCTGATGGCGACGCTGAACCCCGGCGACGAGGTGGTGATCCCGGCGCCCTTCTGGGTCAGCTATCCGGACATGGTGACACTGGCCGGCGGCACGCCTGTGATCGTCGAGGCGGGGATCGAGACCGGGTTCAAGCTGACACCCGAGGCGCTGGAGGCGGCGATCACGCCGAAGACCCGCTGGTTCATCTTCAACTCGCCGTCGAATCCGACCGGCGCGGGGTATTCGTGGGACGACCTGAAGGCGCTAACGGACGTTCTGATGCGGCATCCCCATGTGTGGGTGATGACGGATGACATGTACGAGCATCTGGCCTACGGCGATTTCCGCTTCTGCACGCCTGCGCAGGTCGAACCGGGCCTTTACGAGCGCACGCTGACCTGCAACGGGGTTTCCAAGGCCTATGCGATGACCGGCTGGCGGATCGGATATGCCGCGGGGCCCGAGGTGCTGATCGGCGGGATGCGCAAGATCCAGTCGCAATCGACCTCGAACCCCTGCTCGATCAGCCAGTGGGCCGCGGTCGAGGCGTTGAACGGCACGCAGGATTTCCTGGCACCGCATAACGAGATGTTCGTCCGCCGCCGCGACCTGGTGGTCGACGCGCTGAATGGCATTGCGGGCCTCACCTGCCCGCGGCCGGAGGGGGCATTTTATGTTTACCCGTCCATTCAAGGCCTGATCGGCAAGACCAGCGCGAATGGTGCGCTGATCGACAGTGACGAGGCTTTCGTGACCGCGCTGCTGGAGGAGACGGGCGTCGCCGTGGTGCATGGCGCGGCGTTCGGCCTGTCGCCCTATTTCCGTGTCAGCTATGCCACATCCGATGACGCGCTGAAGGAGGCGTGCGCCCGGATTGCGGACTTTTGCGGGAAATTGTCGTAATGCGTCAGGCGATTAACCGAAACCATCGCGAGACGCATGGGAGACCCGCTTGAGCGGCGAGTTGCCAGACTATTATTTCCGCGTCCGTGAGAACGGGGCCTTCGTGTTTCGCGTGGACACCGAGAACCGCCAGCGGCGGATCGAGATGGACCAGATCGCGGTCATCAACATCAAGAACGGCCAGGTCAAACCCCATGGTGACAGGGAGCTCAGCGACGAGGACGCGCGGGTCATCAAGCAGTGGATGGACGAGCGCACCGAGCTGCTCGCCAAGCGGGACATCGACGATATTCACCGTGCGGTGGATTACCTGAACCTGACGACCCACTGGGCACAGTCGCGGGCCACGGACGACCAACTGGAGGACGTGACCGACGCCCTGCTGCTGGCGATGCACGACTTGCGGACGGTGCTGGTGCGCAAGAAGGCGGACCGGATACTGTCCGCGGACAAGGACGACGGCTGAGCCACCAATTTCTGCGCAGAAATCGGGCCGGAAAATACGTATTTTCCGGATCAGGATTTACGCAAATCCTGGTCCATTTTCTTGCAAGAAAATGCTGCGGAAATTTGCAAATTTCCGCCCGCGCCATCAACTCTGCGCCAGACGCTCTCGCAGCGCGGTCTTGACCACCTTGCCGTAGTTGTTCTTGGGCAACTCATCGACAGCGACATAGGCCTTGGGGCGTTTGAACCGGGCAATCCGGTCCAGACAATGGGCGTCGAGCGCGGGCTCGTCCAGTGTGCCGTCCGTCGGGACCACAAAGGCCACCACCTCCTCGCCCCATTCGGCGCTTTGACGACCCACCACGGCCACCTCGGAAACCGAAGCGTGGGTCAGCAACGCCTCCTCGACTTCGCGGGGATAGACGTTCTGCCCGCCGCTGATGATCACGTCCTTGGAGCGATCCTGCAACGTGAGATAGCCCGCCGCGTCGAGGCAGCCCATGTCGCCCGTCAGGAGCCAGCCATCGCGGATGGTCTCGGCTGTGGCGGTCTCGTTGCGCCAGTAGCCGGGCATCACGAGGTCGCCGCGCACCATGATCTCGCCGACCTCGCCAGGCTGAAGGGCTTGCCCCGCGGCGTCGCCCACGCGCAGTTCGATCCCGGCCTGGGCGCGGCCGACAGTGGCGAGGGCGCGCCGGGCCGAGACGTCCTCGCGGCTCAGCGACGTGATCGCCATCGGCGCCTCGCCCTGCCCGTAGATCTGGATGAAAACCGGGCCGAACACATCCAGCGCCGCCTCGATATCGGAGACGTACATCGGCCCGCCGCCGTAGACGACACTGCGCAGGCCGGTCCCGTCGCGACCTTCGGCTTTTGCGTAATCGGTCAGCCGGCGCACCATCGTGGGCGCGGCGAACATGTGCATCCGTTCGTAATGCGACGCAAGGTCGAGGATTTCACGCGGGTCGACGCCGCCGCTTTCGGGCATCACATGGCGGGCGCCCATCAGCACATGCACGAGGCTGTAGAGCCCGGCGCCATGGCTCATCGGTGCGGCGTAAAGCGTGGCGTCTTCGGAACTGACCGCGTCGACCGAGGCGAGGTAGGCAAGGCTCATCGTCTGAAGCATCCGGTGGGTGATCTGCACACCCTTGGGCCACCCCGTGGTGCCGGAGGTGTAGAAGAGCCAGGCCAGGTCCGACGGCGCGCGTGGCACGAGGGGCAGCGGATCGCCCGCGACCTCGTCCGGGGAGGCGACCGGACAGGCGGTCGCCGCCAGCGCCTCGACCTGCGCCCCGGTTGCGATGCAGAGCGACGCCTCGGCATTGTCGAGGATCCAAGTTACTTCCTGTCCGTGCAGCCGGGCGTTGACCGGCACGGCCACGGCCCCGGCGATCCAGATGCCGAAAAGCGCCACGAGATAATCGGGGTGGTTCGCCATGAAGAGCGCCACGCGGTCGCCGGGGCCGGTGCCGCGCGCGACGAGACCGCCGGCGAAGGCGGCGGCGCGGGCGTGAAACCCGGCGTAGTCGGCGATGCTTCGCGTGCCGTGAAACAGCGCCGGCTTGGTCCCGCCTGCCTGTGCCTGACGCTGGAGCCAATGGACGATGTTCATGCGCATCCTCGCGGCCTAGGGGTTGCGGCCAGTGTTTCCCCGACCGCGGGCCAGTTCAATCGCAAACTCTGTCACCGCGCGTCAGCGGGGACTTTCGAAGGCAAAAAGCCACCCGCTTGGGACGCGTTTGATTTTCCGCTCGCAATCCTGCGCCGAATGCCTCAGATTTCCTTGCAAATAGGCGCTTTCAAGTAGGCCCATCCTGGCCTATAAGCGCGCAAAACAAGACAGGCGCGGCCGGACGGGACAGTGGGCCGCGACCCTAGCTTCGAGGATACGGGATGCCGGACAAGACTTCCAAGACGAACCACGACGCGGATGTGGCGTTTATCAAGGCGCTTGCCGAAGTGCTGAACGCGAATGACCTGACCGAGTTGGAGGTCAAGCGCGAGTACGGCGACGACGACACGCTGAATGTCCGGGTCAGCCGCAAGCAGAAGGTCGTGCAGCAGATGTCGGCCCCCGCCCCGGCGGCACCCTCTGCGCCGCACGCGCCCGCCGCGGCACCGGCCGCCTCAGGATCCGAGCCTGCCGCCCCCGCGAACGAAGATCCGGCCAGCCATCCCGGCGCGGTCACCTCGCCCATGGTCGGGACGATCTACATGCAGGCCGAACCCGGCGCGCCCGCCTTCGTGGCGACCGGCCAGCAGGTGGCGGAGGGTGACACGCTGCTGATCGTCGAGGCGATGAAGACCATGAACCACATCCCCGCCCCCCGTGCCGGAACCGTGAAGCGCATCCTGGTGGAGGACGGCGCCGCGGTGGAATACGGCGCGCCGCTGATGATCATCGAATAAGGGCAGCGCGATGTTCGACAAAATCCTTGTGGCCAACCGGGGCGAGATTGCCCTGAGGGTGATCCGCGCGGCCCGCGAGATGGGCATCCGCACCGTGGCGGTGCATTCCACCGCCGATGCCGACGCGATGCATGTGCGCATGGCCGACGAATCCGTCTGCATCGGGCCGCCGCCCGGGTCCGAGAGCTATCTGTCGATCCCGTCGATCATCGCCGCCTGCGAGGTGACGGGGGCGCAGGCCATTCACCCCGGCTATGGTTTTCTCAGCGAGAACGCCAATTTCGTGCAGATCGTCGAGGACCACGACCTGACCTTCATCGGCCCCACCGCCGAGCATATCCGGGTGATGGGCGACAAGATCACCGCCAAGGACACCATGAAGGCGTTGGGCGTGCCCTGCGTGCCGGGGTCTGAGGGCGGGGTGGCCGATCTCGCCGCGTCCAAGGCGCTTGGTGACGAGATGGGCTATCCGGTGATCGTCAAGGCCACCGCGGGCGGCGGCGGGCGCGGCATGAAGGTGGCGCAGACCGCCGCCGACATGGAAAACGCCTTCATGACCGCGCGGTCCGAGGCCAAGGCGGCCTTTGGCAATGACGAGGTCTATATCGAGAAATACCTGACCACGCCGCGCCATATCGAGATCCAGGTCTTCGGCGATGGCAAAGGTGGCGCGGTCCACCTGGGCGAGCGCGACTGTTCGCTGCAACGGCGGCACCAGAAGGTGTTCGAGGAGGCGCCCGGCCCCTGCATCACCGAGGAAGAGCGCGCCCGGATCGGCAAGATTTGTGCCGATGCGGTGGCCAAAATCGACTATGCCGGCGCGGGCACGATCGAGTTCCTGTACGAGAAGGGCGAGTTCTATTTCATCGAGATGAACACCCGGCTTCAGGTCGAACACCCGGTAACCGAGGCGATCTTCGGCGTCGACCTGGTGCAGGAACAGATCCGCGTGGCCGAAGGGCTGCCGATGTCCTTCACCCAAGAGGATCTGAAGATCAACGGCCATGCCATCGAGGTGCGTATCAACGCCGAGAAACTGCCGACCTTCTCGCCCCGGCCGGGCAAGATCACGCAGTTTCACGCGCCGGGCGGCCTGGGCGTGCGGATGGATTCGGCGCTTTATGACGGTTACAAGATCCCGCCCTATTACGATTCCCTGATCGGCAAGCTGATCGTCCACGCGCAGGACCGTGCCACGGCGCTGGCGCGGTTGAACCGCGCATTGGGCGAGTTGATCGTGGACGGCGTCGACACCACCGTACCTCTGTTTCACGCTCTGCTGCAGGAGCCCGACATCCACTCGGGCGACTACAACATTCACTGGCTGGAACATTGGCTGGAAACCAACCTGCAGGACGGCTGAGCCCGGCCCCAATGTGCCGGTGCCCGGGTCTGTACATCGCGTGATGTCGACCAGGCCGCAGGCTTTCCAACCCTCTGTGCTGCGTCCGCGTAGCCTTGCCGCAGGGCAACTCGATTTCGACGGGTTTGGCCCCGAGGGCGCCTTTGCCTCGCCCTTTTGCCAAGTCGCTGACCGGGCGGCACCTGCGCCACCCTGGTGCCAGGCTTTCGCCGCACGCTCAGCTGTCCCTGGCGATCAGCGTAAAGCTCGCGCGTCCGATCGGCCCGGTGCGGTAGTAATCCGACAGACCGTCGCGCAAGCCAGGCGGCAGCTGCGTCCAGTCGGACCAGTCCACCTCGTAGCCTGCCGCCTCGGCGGCCTGGGTGATCGCGCCGCGGCTGGGGATCATGTGCGGCGGACGGGACGGCCCGCCAGTGGCGCGCCGCGGCTCCAGCCGCAGGACCGGGTCATGTGAGCCCGCCACGACACCGTCGCCCAGCACCATCCGGGGCCGCAGCATGGCGACATCCGCGAACACACCGTGCAGGTCGCTGACATCGCGCAGCACGTCCATCAGGACCACCAGTTCGAACCGCTTGGCCCTGTCAGCCGCGTGTTGCAGAAAGTCGAGCGGGTCGGCATGGCGCATCTCGACCCGTTCGCGGGCACCGATCGCGGGCAAATCCTCGAACCGGGCGACAAGATCCGCCTGCGCCTCGACCCCGACAACCTGCAACGCGCCGGCCTGCGCGAGGTCGGCGCACCACTTGCCGTCGCCGGCACCGAGATAGAGCACACTGCTGTCGGTGATGACGTGGCGAAAACAATCGAACAACATGCCGTAGCGCGCCTGACGCCGGTTGGCGCGCTGGCGCAGGGTGTCTTCCACCGCGCAATTTCCATCAGTCCCACCCACGGCGGGCGCATCGTTCAGGCCGTCCATGTCATCTCCTTTGCCATGCACCGTGCAAAGGCTTACCATGGGAGGTGTAACGAAGCGTAAACGCCGCCCCGCCCTGCCCCGCCATCCGGACGCCAATGTCAGACCGCCAGCCGCCTCTTGATCCAGACCTCTTGTTACAGGCCTATGCCGCGGGCATTTTCCCGATGGCCGAGTCCCGCCACGACCCGGATCTGTTCTGGGTCGACCCGCGGATGCGCGGTGTGCTGCCGCTGTCGGGGTTCCACGTTTCACGCTCGTTGGCACGTCGGATGCGGCGCGGGGCCTATAATGCCACGCTCAACGCGGATTTCGCCGGCACGGTGGACGGCTGCGCCGACCGCGCGGAGACGTGGATCAACGGGCAGATCCGGTCGCTTTACCTGGAACTGCACGCCAGGGGCCACGCCCATTCGCTGGAGATCTGGCAGGACGACCTTCTGATCGGCGGGGTTTACGGCGTGACGTTGGGTGCCGCGTTCTTCGGCGAAAGCATGTTCTCGCGCCGCACCGACGCGTCAAAGCTGGCGCTGGCGCACCTGACGGGGCATTTGCGGCGCTGTGGCTTTCTGCTCTTCGACACGCAGTTCCAGACCGAGCACCTGGCCAGCCTGGGCGCGCAGGAAATCCCACGCGCGGCTTACCGCAAGCAGCTGGCCCGCGCGCTGGAGGCGGAGGCGGATATCAACCACCCGCCTTTCGATCCGGCGCCTCATTGGGTCATGCAGCGCAACACCCAGATGTCATAGCGTTGATGTTCCACCGCGTTGAGCGCGGGCGACGAGGCCAGCATCCAGCCCGAGAAAATCGGCGGCGCGGATTCCTCGGGGTGGACGGTGAGAAAGGCATAGGCGTCGCCCGCCGGATTGCCCGCGGGATAGCGGCATTCGCCCAGTTCGATGCGCATCCGACCGACACTTGCAGCGCTGGCATTGGCGATCTCGAGGTCGCCGGATTCGGTGGTGATCTTGTCGACCCAGCGCAGCACGACGCCGGTGCCGACCTCGACCTCTTCCTGCGCCGCGGCGGGCGCGGCAAGGGCCAGCGCCATGAGGGCGGCGGCCGGGATGCTGCGGTGCCAGCGGTTCATTCGGGGGCATCTCCGCCGTCGTCGTCTCTGGCCACGAACTTGGTCAGAAGCGCGATCAGGCTGACGGAGCCTTGCGTGAACTCGATCTCGTCGCCAGCGGTGAAGTAGAAGGGCGAACCGCCGGGCATGATCTCGACAAAATTGCCACCCAGCAGACCCTCGGAACTGATCGCCAGCGCACTGTCGTCGGGCACCTCGATATCGTCGCGCACGGTAAAGACGGCGCGGGCGCGGTAGGTGTCGGGGTCGAGCTGCATGTCGGTGACGCGGCCGACCTTGACGCCGGCCAGGCGTACATCGGTTCCGACGTCTATGCCGTCGGCGCTGCGAAAGCTGGCGCGCAGCTCGTACTCCGGCGCGGCGCCCGAAAAGCCGCTGACTTGTCCGGCATAAATCACGAAACCCGCGGCAATCGCCAGCACGGCCCCGCCGACGGCGACCTCGGTCATGTTCTCGCTGGCCATGGGCGGCTCCTGGCTGGTGGGTCGGGGTTACTCGGGGCTCCAGGCCTCGTAGTCGCGGCGCTCGGCCGGATCGGCGCGGCGGATCGAGCCGGCGGGCGCATAAGCCAGCGCGGTGCCGGTAAGGTTTTCCTCGTGCGGCTTTTCCCAAGGCTTGCGCTTGAACGGCGCCTCGGTGGGCGGCTCCTTGTAGGTGTGGTGCAGCCAGCCATGCCACTCGGGGCTGACGCGGCTGGCCTCGGCCTCACCGTTGAAGATCACCCAGCGGCGCTTGCCGTCGCTTGTCTGGTAAAAGGTGTTGCCCTGATCGTCCTCACCGACCTTCATGCCATTGCGGCGGGTGTGAATCATCGTGTTGAGCGTGGCGCCGTTCCACCATGTGACGGCGCGCAGAAGCGAGGTGAGCAGACCCATCATGATCCTCCGGACTATGCTTGGTCCCGATATGCCGCAGATTGCCGCCAAGGTCCAGCCCGGACGCGGCCCTGCCGGCCTGTCTTCGCCATTGGCTGGTGTTGGCCGGCAAGGAGACGCCGGGCCGTATTCCTGTCGTGCGATCCGGCACTGGACCATTTTCTTTCAAAGAAAATGGTCAAGAAAATTCGAATTTTCTTGCCCAAATTTTTTGTAAAAATTTGTGCCTCCAAAGGCCCACCGTCGGGTCAGCCCGCGCTGGTGCCTTCCTTCTTGGCCTCGGCATGCACCATCAGCGGTGCGGCCTCGGCACTGACGGCTTCCTCGTTGACGACCACTTCCTCGACATCTTCCATGCCGGGCAGTTCGAACATCGTGTCGAGCAGGATATCCTCGAGGATCGAGCGCAGACCGCGCGCGCCTGTCTTGCGTGCAATCGCCCGCTTGGAAATCGCGCTCAGCGCATCGTCGGTGAAGCTGAGCGTCACGTTCTCCAGCTCGAACAGGCGTTGATACTGTTTGACCAGCGCGTTCTTCGGCTGGGTCAGGATCGTGATCAGTGCATCCTCGTCGAGGTCCTCCAGCGTCGCGATAACCGGCAGGCGGCCGACGAATTCCGGGATCAGGCCGAATTTCAGCAGATCTTCGGGTTCGAGGTCCTTGAACACCTCGCCCACGTTGCGCGATTCCTCGTCGCGCACATCGGCGCCAAAGCCCATGGCAGAGCCCTTGCCACGCTGGCTGATGATCTTGTCGAGCCCGGCAAAGGCCCCACCGCAGATGAACAGGATGTTGGTCGTGTCCACTTGCAGGAATTCCTGCTGCGGATGCTTGCGCCCGCCTTGCGGCGGTACGGCGGCCACGGTGCCTTCCATCAGTTTCAGAAGCGCCTGCTGCACGCCCTCGCCCGACACGTCGCGGGTGATCGAGGGGTTTTCCGACTTGCGGGTGATCTTGTCGACCTCGTCGATATAGACGATGCCGCGCTGCGCGCGTTCGACGTTGTATTCCGACGCCTGCAACAGCTTGAGGATGATGTTTTCGACATCCTCGCCCACGTACCCGGCCTCGGTCAGCGTCGTGGCGTCGGCCATGGTGAAGGGCACGTCGAGAATCCGCGCCAGCGTCTGCGCCAGAAGCGTCTTGCCGCAGCCCGTGGGGCCGATCAGCAGGATGTTCGACTTCTGCAGTTCGATGTCGTTCTTGCCGGAGTGATTGAGCCGCTTGTAGTGATTGTGCACCGCGACCGAAAGCACGCGTTTGGCGGTGAACTGGCCGATCACGTAATCGTCCAGCACATCGCAGATCTCGCGCGGGGTGGGCACACCGTCGGTCGCCTTCAGCCCGGCGGTCTTGGTTTCTTCGCGGATGATGTCCATGCAAAGCTCGACGCATTCGTCGCAGATGAACACCGTCGGACCCGCGATCAGTTTTCGAACCTCGTGCTGGCTCTTGCCGCAGAAGCTGCAGTAGAGCGTGTTCTTGCTGTCGCCACCGGAATTATTCGCCATTCTTGCACCTTTCGGCGTGTCGCGCCGCGTTTTGGGCCCATCGATTTGCGCCACTGTGGATGTATGCGACCGGGTCAGCCGGCCCTGGCGCGGGTCCCTTGTTTCTCGTCCGTTCGAAGCAGCTTAGGGCAGAGCGTTTGGCACCTCAATGTCAAAATCGCTCCTGCCCCGCCTTCCACCGCACTCGGGCGGATCACTTGCCGTCTTCTTCACCCTTTGCACGGTTTTCCACGATTTCGTCGATCAGGCCCCACTCCTTCGCGTCCTCGGGCGACATGAAGTTGTCGCGCTCCAGCGCGTCCTCGACCTTCTTCAGCGATTGTCCTGTGTGTTTTACGTAAATTTCGTTAAGACGCCGTTTCAGCTTCAGCGTCTCCTCGGCGTGGATCATGATATCCGTCGCCTGGCCCTGGTAGCCGCCCGAAGGCTGGTGCACCATGATTCGGCTGTTGGGCAGCGAGAACCGCATCCCCGCCGCGCCCGCCGTCAGCAGCAGGCTGCCCATGCTGGCGGCCTGGCCGATGACCAGCGTGCTGACCTTGGGCTTGATGTATTGCATGGTGTCGTAGATCGACAGGCCCGAGGTCACGACGCCGCCGGGGCTGTTGATATACATCGAGATTTCCTTGGAGGGATTCTCGGCTTCGAGGTGCAGAAGCTGCGCCACGATCAGGCTGGACATGCCGTCATGCACCGGGCCGTTCACGAAGATGATCCGCTCCTTAAGCAGACGCGAGAAGATGTCGTAGGCCCGTTCGCCGCGGCTGGTCTGCTCGACCACCATCGGGACGAGCGTGTTCATGTAGGTTTCCATCGGGTCTGTCATGTTGCCTGCCTCTTGATGCGCATGGTCCGGACCGTGGATCGGCCCGCGTCGGAGTGAACCTTATGCGTGGGCCGGGGGGGCTTCAAGAGCGACCGGCGATTTTCGATTGCGGCTTCGGGGCCCGTTGGCCCGCGCCTCCGAAACACCGCTTTGGTGAAGAAATCGTTAATTTTTGCGGGGCTCTGGCCGAGTTTCACTGCCCGTCCGGCTGCGACAAAAAATATCCGCATATGTCAATCTGGCGCATTGCTCATTGTCGCGGGTCATTCTAGAACCTTTCTCGTGTTGCGGGACACGTCGCGGGGGAGTCTGTCTGACCCCTTCGCCATGCGGTGTCCCTGTATAAATGACCAGCAGGAGGCACCCAGATGGCAGACGCAGCCATTCACGGCCACGGACATGAAGACAATCGCGGGTTCTTCACCCGCTGGTTCATGTCCACCAACCACAAGGATATCGGGATTCTCTACCTGATCACGTCGGCATTCGTCGGCCTGATCTCGGTGGCGTTCACCGTTTACATGCGGCTCGAACTGATGGAGCCGGGCGTTCAGTACATGTGCATGGAAGGCGCGCGGTTCACCGCGGCGGCCGCCGGCGAATGTACCCCGAACGGCCACCTCTGGAACGTCATGATCACCTATCACGGTGTGCTGATGATGTTCTTCGTGGTGATCCCCGCCCTTTTCGGCGGCTTCGGCAACTACTTCATGCCGCTGCAGATCGGCGCGCCGGACATGGCGTTCCCGCGCCTCAACAACCTCAGCTTCTGGCTTTATGTCACCGGCACGTCGCTGGGTGTCGCCTCGCTACTGGCGCCGGGTGGCAATGGGCAGCTCGGTTCGGGCGTGGGCTGGGTGCTCTACCCACCGCTTTCGACCAACGAGGCGGGCATGTCGATGGACCTGGCGATCTTTGCCGTGCACGTGTCGGGCGCAAGCTCGATCCTGGGCGCGATCAACATGATCACCACCTTCCTGAACATGCGCGCACCGGGCATGACGCTCTTCAAGGTGCCGCTGTTCAGCTGGTCGATCTTCGTGACCGCGTGGCTCATCCTGCTGTCGCTGCCGGTTCTGGCGGGCGCCATCACGATGCTGCTGACCGACCGCAACTTCGGCACGACCTTCTTCGACCCCGCGGGCGGCGGTGACCCGGTTCTGTACCAACACATCCTGTGGTTCTTCGGCCACCCGGAAGTGTACATCATCATCCTGCCCGGCTTTGGCATCATCAGCCACGTGATCGCGACCTTCGCGCGCAAGCCGATCTTCGGCTACCTGCCGATGGTCTGGGCGCTGATCGCCATCGGCTTCCTCGGCTTCGTCGTGTGGGCGCACCACATGTACACCGTGGGCATGTCGCTGACCCAGCAATCCTACTTCATGCTGGCCACGATGGTCATCGCGGTCCCGACAGGCGTGAAGGTGTTCAGCTGGATCGCCACGATGTGGGGCGGCGCGATCGAGTTCAAGACGCCGATGCTCTGGGCGTTCGGCTTTTTGTTCCTGTTCACCGTGGGCGGCGTCACCGGCATCGTCCTCAGTCAGGCAGGCATCGACCGGGCCTATCACGATACCTACTACGTGGTGGCGCACTTCCACTACGTGATGAGCCTGGGTGCCGTTTTCGCGATCTTCGCGGGGGTCTACTTCTACTTCCCCAAGATGACCGGGCGCATGATCCCCGAATGGATGGGCAAGCTGCACTTCTGGGCGATGTTCATCGGCGCGAACCTGACCTTCTTCCCGCAACACTTCCTGGGACGTCAGGGCATGCCCCGCCGCTACATCGACTACCCCGAGGCCTTCGCGGTCTGGAACTACTGGTCGTCGCTGGGCGCGTTCCTGTCCTTCGCCAGCTTCCTCTTCTTCTTCGGCGTGGTGTTCTACGCGTTGTTCCGCGGCGCGAAAGTGACCCAGAACAACCCTTGGAACGAATATGCCGACACGCTGGAATGGACCCTGCCCTGCCCGCCGCCCGAACACACGTTCGAGCAGCTGCCGAAACGGGAAGACTGGGACAAGCAGCCCGCGCATCACTAAGCGCCGGCTGACCAGCCTGAAACTTTTCGAAAGGCCCCGGAGCAATCCGGGGCCTTTCTCTTTCGTCTGCGGCGTCGCATCTGTTTCGAGTTGTGCCGATACCTTTCCGTTGCGCCCGGCCTCGCCACGGCCCGTCGCCATTCACAAAAATTTAACACCCCCGCTGCGTCCCTGTTACCTACGCGGGGCTTTTCTTTGTCCGATGCCGCGTCGCTGCGACGTGGAACCAATCGGACAAGGGGAGTCTCCAGATGTTTTTCAGACACGATTTCGGTACGCCGTGGGGCAACCGCGGGTTTTCATGGAAAGACAAGTTTCCCGGCTTCTGGGATTGGTCCAATCCGCAGGAGGACAATGACCCGGCACCCGCCCCCACCGCCACGGACGACGTGGCGCGCGTAGTTGGTCGCAAGACCACGCTGGACCTTCTGGCGAATGACCTGCCGGGCGAGGAAAGCGATGCCGATGACCTCTTCGTGTCAGAGATCAACGGCCAGGATGTGGGCCGTCGCAAGCTGGTGCTGCTGCGCGACGAGGACAGCGGCCACCTCGAAGGCTTCGTCAAGATCAACAAGGACGGCACCGTCAAGGTCAAGGCCTTCCCGTGGTTCGACGGCGAACTGGATTTCACCTACCGCGTCTCGAACGGCGAGACCGAAAGCGAGGAAGCCAGCGTTTCGGTCGAGATGCTGGACCGCGACGATACATTTACCCTGAACCTGCTGCATTTCGCCGACCAGGAGGCCGGTGCCGCCGCGGTCGAGGATGCGCCCAACCTGTCGGCTGTGCTGAACGCGCTGCGCGACGAGGATGTGGGCGCCGACGCGACGCTGACGCTGTCCTCGGGCGACGCGTTCATCCCCGGCCTGTTCTATGACGCCTCTGCAGAGGTCTTCGGCTCGGCCGGCATCGCCGATATCCAGATCCAGAACGAGCTGGGCGTGCAAGCGGTGGCCCTGGGCAACCACGAGTTCGATTTCGGCACCGGCACGCTGGCCGACCTGATCTCCGGCGACGCGGAGGGGGATTTCGCCGCCCTGTCAGGCACCGATCTGGACGGCATGGATTTCGCGGGGGCGCTGTTTCCCTACCTGTCGACCAACCTCGATTTCTCGACCGATGCCAACCTCGCACCGCTAGCCGTCGAGGGTGGGCAGGCGCCGCAGGCAAACGTCGTCACCTCCTCGACCGTGATCGAACAGGACGGCGAGCGCATCGGCGTCGTCGGCGCCACGACGCCGACGCTGGGCTCGATCTCGTCGCCCGGCGACGTGGGCATCACCCCCGGCTGGGCCGGCACCGACCCCACCGAGGCCGAGCTGGATGCGCTGGCCGCCGAGATCCAGGCCGAGGTCGACGCCCTGCTGGCCGCGAACCCAACCATGGACAAGGTGATCATGCTGGGCCACATGCAGCAGATCGGCATCGAGTTCGGACTGGCCGAGCGCCTGACCGACGTGGACGTCATCGTTGCCGGCGGCTCGAACATCCGGCTATTCGACGACAACGACCGTGCCCGCGACGGTGACAGCGATCAGGGCCAGTACCCGGCCTTCATCGACAACGCGGGCGGCACCACCACGGCGGTCGTCAACACCGATGGCAGCTACAAGTACGTGGGCCGGCTGGTGATCGAGTTCGACGCCAATGGCAACATCATCCCCGAAAGCTATGACGCGGATGTCTCGGGCGCCTATGCCACCGACGACCAGGGCGTGGCGGACCTGAATGCAGGTGCGCTGATCGACCCTGAAATACAGGCCATCGCCGATGCGATCCAGGACCAGATCCTGGCGACCGAAGGCAATGTATTCGGTATCTCGGAGGTATTCCTGAACGGCAACCGGTCGGGCTCCGGCACAGGCGAAGACCCTGACGGGGTGCGCACGCAGGAAACCAATCTGGGCAACCTGACGGCAGATGCCAACCTGGACTATGCCAACGAGATGTTCGGTGATGGCGACGACATCTGGGTGTCGGTCAAGAACGGCGGCGGTATCCGCGCCTCGATCGGCCAGACGGTGGTGCCCGCCGGCGGGACCGAGCCGGTGCGCGTCGTGAACGAGCAGATCCTCGACAGCGACGGCACCGTGGTGAAGCCCACGGGCGGTATAAGCCAGAACGACATCCAGACCACGCTCGCGTTCAACAACGACCTTGTGGTCGGCCAGCTGACCGCGACCGAGCTGGTGGCGGTTCTGGAACATGGCGTCGCCGCCCTGCCCGGCGTTGCGGGCCAGTTCATCCAGGTGGCGGGTGTCGAGTTCAGCTTTGACCCCGATGCCCCGTCGGGCGCGCGGATCGACGACGCGGCCTTTGTCGACCCCGACACCGGCGAGATCCGCGCGGTGCTGGTGGATGACGGTGTGATCGTGAATCCCGACCAGGAATACGGCGTCGTGACGCTGGGCTTCCTGGCCGCGCCGCGCTTTGACGACGATGGCAGTTTCATCGGTGGCGGGGATGGCTACCCCTTCCCCGAGGACTTTGATTTCGCGCCACTCGAACAGGAAGGCGTCCAGACCGGAGATGCCACCTTCGCGGATGACGGCACCGAGCAGGACGCGCTGGCCGAGTATCTGCTGGACAATCACAACACCGCCGCCACGGCGTTTTCCGAGGTCGATACCGGCCCCGAGGATGACATGCGCATTCAGAACCTGGCCTTCCACGACGGTGCGGCGCTGGATTCGGCCGTGGACGATTTCATTTTCGCCTGATCCACCGCAGAACGAGCAATAAGGCCCCGGCGCAATCCGGGGCCTTTTTCATCTTCACGTCACGGTCCGCCGCTCTGCCCCCGGCCCATCACGGACTTGATCCGGGATCTCATGGCGCAAGAGATCCTCGGATCAGGCCCGAGGATGACGCCTCGATGTGAAATGGTTTACATTTAGCATGATACATACCATGATAATAAAAATGCAGAATCACAGGAGCCACCTCATGTCCCTCAGCGTTTTCGCCACCATCCACCCCAAGCCAGACTGTCTGGACGAGGCCCGCGATGCCATCCTGGGCATCCTGTCCGAGACCCGCGCCGAAGCAGGATGCCAGCATTTCACCCTGCACCGCAATGTCGACAGCGGTAGCCTGCACCTGACCGAGATCTGGGACGATCAGGCCGCCTTCGACGCGCATCATGCTCAACCCTACACAAGGCAAGTGTTCGAGCGTTACGAGCAGTTGCTGGCCGCGCCCGTCGAACTCACGTTCATGCACCCGATCGCCTGAGACTGCCGGCCCATGTTCTTTCTCAAGGACCTGCCCACGCAGCGCATGATCGAAAGCTATTCCGGCCATTATGATACCGGCCCGGAGACGATCCGCGACGGGCTTGCCCTGCTGCGGCGGGCCAGCCTGCTGATCCGGCGGCTGGACGCCTATTTCGCGCGGCATGGGTTCTCGCAGCTTCGGTTCCTGTTCCTGATCGTGATCGACCGCGAGGAAGATCGCGACAGCCTGACCGTGGGCGAGATCACAGAGCGGCTGGACGTGTCCGGCCCGGTGGTGGCGCGGACCCTTAGGACGCTGCTCGACGATGGGTTGGTGACCAAGGTGACGGACGAGAACGACAGCCGCATCCGCCATATCGCACTGACACCCGAGGGGCGGGAAAGGCTGACGACCATCCTGCCCGGTTATTTCCGCATTATCGCGAACGAGATGGAAGGCGAGGATCCATGAGGCCCGCTTTGCGGATCTTCCTGGTGTGGCTGGCGGTCTGGCCGCTGGTCATGGTGGGGTTGGCTGTCTTGCGGGCCATCGGCCCGGACTGGCCAATGCCCCTGCGCACGCTGGTTCTGACCGGCGTACTCGTCCCCTTGATCTCGCTAGGGATCGCGCCCTTGGTGGCCTGGCTGCTGGACCGCTCCACCGGCAATAACGCAAAGAGCCCCGCTTCACCGGGGTCCTTTGACAGATAAAACCGCAATGCCTTGCGTCAGCGCCCGAAGTTGAACCGCCGCATTGCGATCAGCGACAGCTGAAAGCTGTCATCGTCCTGCACGATCTGCGAGTCCGCCGCGTCGCCGACATACCGGTTCCAGGCCAGCGTGCCATCCAGGTACCAGTTCTGCGACAGTTCATACTGCGCGCCGACCTCGATCCCCGCGCTGACGATGCCCGAGCCGGGCGCGTAGGCGGGAAAGGCCGACAGCCCCGCTTCGGCCGGGGTGACGCCGAAATAGGTCGACGTGTAATCATCCGCCCCCCACAGCACCCGTGGCCCCACGGTGACGGTCCAGTCGTCCGAGGGGCGGAAGATCGCGTCGGCCCCCAGCTCGCCCACCCAGCTTTCATGACCGACCACGCCATAGCGCACATCCGCGAAGGCCTGGAAATTCTCGGCGTTGTAGCCGACGCCGCCGCCGATCTCGAGGCTGAAATCGACGTCGCGCAATCCGGTAAGTTCCACGTGGTCCGAGCTGTCGCGTTCGCGGATCACGCGAAGCGAGCCGCGGGGCCGCCATCCCAGATCGACGGCGTTGGGATCGGGGTCGCCGAATTCCAGCCGGCCGATCTTGAGGTGGCCGAACTTGAACCCGCCGGTCACATCCGCCTCGTAGTCGTCCGAGCCGAAATACTCGGGCTGGTAAATCCCGCCGATGCCTGCCGAGAAGGACAGGCTGGGGCCGGACTGGGCCAGGGCCATGCCGGGAACACACGTCATGGCGGCGATCAGGAATGTGGATTTCATATGCGGTCCTAATGTCTTGCGGTGGGGGCAAAGGCGGCGGCGTGCCACCGCGCGCGCCATGGCGCGGCGACACGGGTAAGATCAGCTCAGGCTGCCGTTGTACCAGTCATGCAGAGACACCTCGGTCTCGGCCCCCGCATCGCTCAGCATTTGGGCAAAGGCCTCGGGGTCCTGCGTGCCGCCGTCGCGGCCGCGATAGTGATACGGGATCACCACGGCAGGCGCGAATTCGGCCACCGCGTCTGCGGCCTGTTCGGCGGTCATGGTGAAGGGCAGGTTCATGCAGACCAACGCCACGTCGATGTCTTCCAGGCCGCGCATCTCGTCCGTGCCCTCGGTATCACCCGAGATATAGACCCGGCCCGCATCCATGGTCACGACAAAGCCGATATCGCCCCGGTCCTGCGGATGGAAATCCATGCGGCCCTCGGTGATGTTGTAGGCCGGTACGGCCTCGATCCCCAGCCCCATCATCTCGGTCGTCTCGCCGGCGGCGATGGCCTGGGTGCGGCCCTGCATGTCCTCGGGCATCATGCCCATGACGTCGGCATTGGTCAGGATCGGCACCTCGGGCAGCGCCCCCAAGAGGTCGGCGTTGTAGTGGTCGCCGTGCCGGTGGGTGACAAGGATCAGTTCGGGATCGGGCAGACCCTCGTACTCCGACGCCTCGCCCACCGGGTCGACATAGACCACGCCCGCGGGCGTCTCCATCACGAAGGAGGCGTGCGAAATGGGATGAATGCTGACGGCCCCGTCAAGAAAGCTCATGCTGGCGCCTTCCTCGGCGGCGAAGGCCAGCGACGGCAGAACGGTCACGGTGCCGGCGGCGGCGGTGCCGATCAGGAAATTGCGTCTGGTGGTCATGGGGGTCTCCCTGTCTGTTCCAATTTGTGGTTTCCGGCCCGGGGCCGGCCACCGTTCGAGCAGGCAGGTAGTGCGATCCCGACCTGTGGCGAGGGGCGTTTGGAAACGGACCGCGGAAATCGACCCGCGTTCAATATCCGCCGGGCTTCCAGCCCATGAAGGCCTTTGTCACCGCCTCGGAGACATCCCATGTCACCCGCATGCCGTCCCGGACGAAAGCGGTGTCGCCGGGGCCGAGATCCAGTACAGCGCCGGTGGCGTGATCGGTGATGCGGCAGCGCCCCTGCAGGATCACCATCATCTCGTCGCCCTGCTCGGTGCAGGCAAATGCCCCTTCGGAACAGCGCCAGATGCCGGTGCGCGTGGCGTGCCCCGGCCCACCTGCATCCAGCCGCCCGTGACAGACCGGATCGCCGCGCAGCATGCGGTAATCGCTTTCCGGGGCATCGAAGGGCCAGTGCTCCAGCCGGCCGACATCTTCCCCGGGGGTGTATTTCAGCATCTAGGCCTCCAATGTCACAAGGTCGGCGAAATGCTCCTGTACCACCGCCTGGACGATCCCGCCGATCCGCCGGGCCAGCGCGGCATGGGCCGCCCGTCGGCGCCAAACCAGCCCGATCGAGCGGGTCAGCCGGTCGCCGTTGAAAGGCCGGATCGCCACGTCGCCGTCTTTTCCATCCACCTCGGACCGGACATAGAGCGCGGGCAGGAAACTGACACCCATGCCCAGCGCCGTCATCTGGCGCAGCGCATCCAGGCTGGTGCCCTCGTAATCCTGGCGCAGACGCGCGCCCACATCCTCGCACAGACGCAGGATCTGGCCGTGCAGCAAGTAGGCATCAGACAGCGACAGCACGTCCTGCCCTTGCAGGTCAGCTTCGTCGACCCGTGCCGCCGCCGCCAGCGGATGGTCTTGCATCATGGCCAGCTTCAACGGCTCGCGGAACAGCCGCATCACGTCCACATCGGCGGATTGCACCGGCAGTTGCGTCAGGATCATGTCGTGCCGACCCTCGTCCAGTTCATCCTGCAGCACGCGCGGGGCGGCATCGCGGATCACCAGCTTCAGCGCGGGGTAAGCGCGGTGCAGCCGCCGCGTGACATAAGGCAGAAGATACGGCCCCAGTGTCGGCGTCGTGCCCAGCCGCAGCGTGCCACCAACGCCGTCCTTCGCTTCGCGCGCCCGCGTCGCCAGCGTCTCGACCTCGTCGATCACCTTGCGGGCCTGCGCCAACACCTCGTGCCCGGCAGGCGTCAGAACGGCCCCGCGCCGGCCCCGCTCGACCAACTCGACACCAAGCGCGGATTCCAGCCGAACGATCTGTTGGCTGAGCGAGGGCTGGCTGATTCCGGCGCGTTCGGCGGCCTTGCGGTAATGGCCCGCCTCGCTGAGCGCCAGGAAATAGCGCAACTGGCGCAAGGTGATATCGTCCATCGCATGGTCCTTCGCGGGGTCTTTTTCAAGATAGGTTTTTCCTATCGGATTTTCAGCTTCGATAGGATTTAATCTTCGCACACCCCTCCCCATCTCTTTGCCACAGTTCAACACACATCATCGGGAGGACCCACATGAAACGCCGCACACTTTCGCCCAAGAGCCTGAAGGCCCGGATCGACACGCTGACCCGCCGCCACCGCGAGATCGACCTGCGGATCACCCGCGAGCAAAGCCAGCCCGCCGCCGATGCGCTGCGCCTCAAGCAGCTGAAACAGGAGCGGCTGGGCCTGCGTGATGCGATCCGCCTGACCCAGACCCTGCTGAAGCGGCTGGACCCGCGTCCGGCCCGCCTCGGTTGGCAACAGCAATTCCATTCCGGGTGACGCGGTGATCGATTTCTACATCGCGCTGATGGCGCCGCGCTTCTTGCGCAGCCAGGACCTCGAAGATCTCGAAGAGGTGCTGTTGGACGACTGAGTTCCGCGCGGGGGCCGTACCCTCATCCCGGCCCGGCGCGCGTGTCGACATGCCTGGATCGCGCGAGACGACTACGTAAACGATCCATTCCGGGGGCTTGTCGTCAATCCGGGGCAGGTCCGGGGCGGCGAACAGGGGCGTCGCTGCCGGACCTGCCCCGACTGGGGGTCTTAGGCGCAGCGGCGCTCAGCCGCGCGCCTCGCGCACATTGGGGTGTTCGGAGGGGCGGAAAGGCACCTCGCAGACGTCTGCCGACGCCGCCTGCCCGGAATGCTCCGCATAGGCCTCGGGCAATTCCACCTGCAGCCGCGATCCGATATCCGAAAGTGTCCACGGCACGAAAGCCAGCGCGATGTTCACCTCCAGCTCCGGCGACCACCAGGCGGACGTGACATAGCCGACGCGATTGCCGTCCTCATCCTGCACCAGCCAGAAATCGGAGGGGTAGTCGGTGACGGGCAAGCCGCCCATTTTGATCCCGACCATCTTGAGGTTGAATGGATAGTTTCCTGCCTCGATCGCGTCACGCTGCCGCTCGAGTGTGGCCTTGCCGATGTAATCCGCCTGCTTCTCCTTCGGCACCTGGTACGCGAGGTTCACCTGGAAGGGCGAGGTTTCGTGATCCATGTCCTGCCCCCAGGACAGGATGCCGGCCGCGATCCGGCGGTGGTGTCCGGGCGCGATCACCCGCAGGCCGTAGCGCGCGCCGGTGCCGCGAATGGCGTACCACACTTTCTCGGCGTTCTCCGAGGCGTCGCGCACGTAGACTTCATAGCCTTTCTCGCCGGAAAACCCGGTCTGGCTGATGACAACGGGTGCCCCACCGATCGTGGCTTCCATCATGCCGTAATAGGGCACGTCCCGCAAAGTCTCGTCCACAAGGTCGACCATGAGATCCTCGGATAAAGGCCCCTGCACCTGCAACGGAGCGACGTCGATTTCGTCGATCTCGACATCCCAGTGGCCGTGCACGTTGACCCCGCGCAGCCAAAGCAGCAGGTCCGAATCAGAGATCGAGAACCAGAACTCGTCCTCTGACAGCCGAAGGAGGACCGGATCGTTCAGGATGCCGCCTTTTGCGTCGCAAAGAATGCAATACTTGCCATGCATCGACTTAATTTTCGTGGCATCGCGGGTAATCACGAAATTCACGAAGGCCTCGGCATCCGGCCCGCGCACCCTGATCTGCCGCTCGACGGCGACATCCCAAAGCGTGACCCGATGCACCAGGCTGCGGTATTCGGCCATCGTGCCGCCGTCCTCTTCCCGCACGTAGCCGCGGGGGTGGTACATCCGGTTATAGACCGTTGCCCGCCATGCGCCCGCCTCGACCGACAGATGCCAGAAGGGCGATTTGCGGACCCGGGTCGAGACCAGCATCTCCACCGGCGTCCCGCCGGACTGGCGCAGGTTGACCGGCACGAGCCGGTCGGTCTGGTCGACCTCTGCAACGTTGGGATGGGTGAAGGTTCGGTTTTGCGCTGTATCGGCAGTCATGGGCGCGCTCCTCCTGTTTCTAGGTCAACGCAGCGCTTCCGGGCCACGTTCCGTTCAGATGGATCGTGCGGCAGGATCGGGGATATTCCGCCGATTGCCCCGTCACCCGCCGCATCTGCCGGAGCCGAGGCGCAGCCCGTCGCATTTACGGGTTCCACCCCCGCCCCGCACCATGATATGCCCGGCTGGATGAAAATTGGGGGGAGGCCCAAATGTCCAAGGAAATCCGTCTCGCCTTCGCGCATCCGTCCGAGCGTGCCGACGCCACTGCCCCCGACGGCCCGCTCGACCGGATCTCAGTGCGCGATCACGTGGTCGAGGTCGAGATCGGCGCGTTCCAGGCCGAACGCGGCACGACCCAGCGCGTCGCGTTCAACGTGGTGGTCGAGGTGCGCCCGATGACCGCCTCGATTGACGACGACGTGGACCGCATCCTCAGTTATGACAAGGTGACCGAGGCCATCGCCGCCGAACTGGCCGAGGAGCGCCTGAACCTGCTGGAAACCCTGTCCGAACGCATTGCCGAGCGCATCCTGCTGGAACCGCAGGCGGTGCGCACCTTCGTGCGGGTGGAAAAACTGGACCGTGGGCCGGGCGCGCTCGGGGTCGAGATCGTCCGCTCGGTCGAGGACCTCAAGACCAAGCCCGTGGGCCATCACGCCGACATCACACCGCATCCGCATGTGGTGTACCTGTCGAACACCGCGATCGGCTCGCCCAACCTGTCGCGCTGGCTCGACCAGCTTCAGGCGCGGGCCGAGCCGGTGATCCTTTGCGTGGGCCACAACCGCGTCGACAGCCCCAAGACCGGGCACCGCATGTCGCAGCGCCGTGTCGATCTGCTGGCGCTGGAACAGAACGCCTGGGTTCTGGCCGGGCGCGATGACCGTTGCGTGGTGGTGGGCACACGGACGGAACTGGACTGGGCGATGAAGAACGGCCAGATCAGCGTCTGGGCCCCGTCGAAGATCGTGCTCGATGCCGTGGACGGCCCGCGCACCGGGCCGGATGATCCGGTGGGGCTGGCGGCGTGGTTCGCCGGGCACATGGACGCCTCCGACCTGCTCCTGATCGGCGAGGTGCCGCCCAACGACCCACCCGTTCCGACGCTGGTGCAGGATATCGCCCAAAGCGGCTTGTGAGACCCCG